>JAFZPF010000195.1 GCA_017550455.1 Prevotella sp. | reverse complement strand
GTCATAGACGACCTCTCCGACTTCTACAAGGTGAGACTGCAATGTACTAACTCGTCAAAGCACCTGAGTGGCGACTTCAAGGCTGATCCTTCCGACAGTAATCTTCATGAGATTATACGCATCATCGAACAGACATTGGATGTCAAAATTCATATTCAAAAATAAGACATTGCGCATATGAAACAATTACTCCTACTGATGAGCCTTTTAGGCTGTACCCTCAACATGAAAGCACAGAATGAGGAGCCCTGGCGTAACAACGGACATTTTGAGATTGGATTCTCTGCTGATGCATGGAACCTGGAAATAGGTTATGCCCGTATGTTCACAAGATGGTTAGGTATAGGTGCCAGTCTGCAGATGGATAATGACTACAGCGGGAAATCTCTTGTTGACTTTCTGGTGGAAAGCGCTGACAGTTACGATTACGATAACGACGACATTGGCCGCGTCAGTCTGACCCCATCGTTTGTCTTCCGTACACCGGCTTTGCGACTGAGCAAGAAGACAGAGCCAGGCGACGGACTGCTCCTGCAGGTGGAACCAGGCGTGATGCTCAGCATCCCGGTCAATGAGTCGGAAGACATTCCCGACCCTGACTACATCTCACAGATACATGTAGAGCCTGGTAGCGGTATCCATGCCTTCCGCATTCCTACCATCCGTATCAAGAATACAGACGGGAAGTGGCTCTACTGGCGAGTGAAGACTTCATTAGGTTATAAGATCGGACAGGGATTTCTCTATGTGGCTTATAATATTTCCAATTACAGCATCTATGACAGTAGGCGAAACATCATGATCAACGGCAATCGAGTGCATGACTTCCCCGAACGTCGCTTTACCGGCACCTTATCTATCGGAGCAAATTTTTCGTTCTAAATAATAATTTGTAAGTAATATCGCATATTATTCGTATAATCATAAAATAATTGCATAAATAACAATCTTTTTGTAAAAATACTCTGTTTTAGGTATTGTATTTTTGTCTTTTTTTACTTAATTTTGCATTTTGAGAGATTTTTAACTATATCATTTACGTCTATAAACGTTGAATTATCTGTCAAATATAAATAATTATGGTAAGAAAAAACAATTTTAGTCGTACGATCTTACTGTTTATGGCTCTTATAGCGGGAATCCTCCTTCCTCAGTCTGTACAGGGTCAGAATAAAAGTAGGATCTACGGAACCGTCTATGAATTAGACGGCAAGAAATCCGTACCGCTGGATTATGCCACTGTGACACTTCCTGATTATGGAATAGGTACTACAGCCAGCCGCGGAGGTAATTATTCTTTGGCTTATGTTCCACAGGGTAAAGTGAAGATACGTGTGCAATATGTCGGAAAGCATACCATCGACACACTTGTGAACGTGAAAGGCGACATGCGTCTGGATTTTACGCTGACAAACGAAGACTTCCGTTTGCAGGAGGTACAGGTTACGGCACAGCACAATGCTGCCGGTAAGTCAACATCCAGTAATATCTCCCGTCAGGCGATGGAGCACATGCAGGCCACCAGCCTTTACGACATTATGGCCCTGCTGCCGGGCGGTTTTACTTCGGAGCAAAATCTAAGTGACGCTAAGAATATTACTTTACGTCAGTCGGGCAACAGAAACAGTGCAACGAACAGCTTGGGTGCCGCCATCATACGTGATGGTGCTCCGATCTCAAACAATGCTAACCTCTCCATCCTGAATACAGCGTTCGTTTCTGAAGACAACAAAGGAAAGATTGGTGGTATAGCAGGAACGGCTTCTCCAACAATGGGTGTTGACCTGCGTACTATCTCCACCGAGAATATTGAGGATGTGGAAGTAATCCGTGGTATTCCGTCCGTTGAATACGGTGACTTAACATCTGGTGCCGTCATCATCCATTCTAAGGCCGGTCGTGAACCATTGCGTATCAAGGCTAAGGCTAACCCAAAAGTTTATCAGGGAAGCATTGGTACCGGTTTTGAGTTGGGTGAGAACAAGGGTGCGCTCAACCTGAGTGCCGACTATGCATACAATGTGAGCGACCCGATGCAGAGTTTTATCCACTATCAGCGTCTGACAGGTAAGGCGCTCTATTCAAAATCTCTGTTTGCCAACAAACTACGCTCAAATACTTCTTTCGATATTTTCTATGGAAAACATCAGCGAGATAAGAATCCTATTGATGAGATTTCCATGATTAATCAGAAAGGTGAAGACTTAGGATTTACACTTAACACCAACGGACTGTGGAACATCCAGAAAGGATGGTTGGAGAATATCCGTTATGTGCTCTCCGGTAGCTATACCAGCAAGAACAGTTATTATGAGGAAGCAGAGAGTTCCGGTAACGCTCCTTACTCAGGAACGACAACGGATGGCACTACGCTTACAAACATCGCTGGTGAGCAGATTCCCGGTGTCACCAACTTCTCTGCCGAGGATTCCAAGTACTTTGCTTACTATATCCCTAACAGTTATATAGAGCACTATAATGTGGACAGTAAGGAGCTCAACTTCTTCGCCAAACTGACAGCCAACTTCTTCAAGCAGTTCGGCAAGAAAGTGAACAACCGCATCCTGATAGGAGCCGACTTCAAGGCCGACGGTAACGAAGGAAAGGGTAAGACCTTTGAACAGAAAGCTGTTCCTTACCGTCCTGTTTCTTATATCAATGGTACTTTCAGACCACGTTCTTATAAAGATATTCCTTGGATCAAGCAGTTCGGAGTCTTTGCAGAGGAGAACTTCAACTGGACCATCGGAAGAAACGTGCTGAGCCTGCAGGCAGGTGTGCGTTATGATAATGCCTCCGTGGTAGGCGGCACCTTCTCACCGCGTTTCAACGCCTCACTGGATATCATCCCCGACGTGCTGACTATCCACGGTGGTTATGGTATTACGGCAAAGATGCCCACACTGCTTTTCCTCTATCCGGAGCCGGCATATTTTGAATATACGAACCTCAACGAGTTGGCAAACGAGAGTATCGCGGAGGCTGACCGCCGTTTCATCACGACTACGAGAGTGTTCGACACACAGAATAAAGATCTGAAGATTGCCAAGAACCATAAGGCAGAGATCGGTTTCGACCTCCGACTGGGTAAGGTGGATCTGTCAGTAACAGGATTCACAGAGCATCAGAAGAACGGTTACTCCATGACTGCTACCTTGGGATCGTTCCAGCCTGTGGTCTATAAGAAGTTCATGCGTGACGATAACTTTAATATCGTATTGGACCAGGCTTATAATGTCATCTCCCGTTTCAACGTTCCGACCAACAACCGTTTCGCAAATACCAAGGGTGTGGAGTTTGAGTTGAATATCGGTCGTATCGAGGCTATCCGCACCTCGTTCCAGTTGAACGGTGCGTGGATGAGAACGAAGAGTTATACCACCGGCATGACATTCTATGAGAACAACTCAGAGAGTCCGGCAAGTCGCCATGATATCGGAATCTACGAAGGACATGCCAGCGACTATTATGCACAGCATTTCACAACAGCCTTGCGTGCCACCCATAACATCCCACAGATCGGATTCGTGGTGACACTGACCGCACAGGCAGTATGGCAGGATATGGACTGGGCTGTGTTCCACAACGATACCATTCCTATCGGTTCACTCTCACAAGCAACGGCACAGCCAACCTATTTCAATGCCAATCAGTATAAGACCGTACAGGATGTGCGTGACGCAGGTTTAACCTATCTGCTCAACTATCCCAGTCACTCTAATGCTATCAAGGAGTCATACAATCCTTATTTCCTCTTCAACCTGAACCTGACAAAGGAAATCAGCGACATGCTTCGCGTTTCGTTCTTTGCCAATAACATGTTCCGCAGCTATCCTCGTCGTGAAAGCAAGCGTACTCCTGGTGAGTATGAAGTGATGTTCCGCGATGATGGCAACAGATTCTATTTTGGTGTTGAGTTATCACTTAAGTTATAAAGAAAAGAAGCAATATGAAAAAGATACAATATATCCTGTTGGGATTGGTGACCGTACTCTTCGTCTCCTGCGACCAGTTCAAGGAGGCTGATGAGGCTACGAAGATCGAGCCACTCGATGTGAATGTCAGTTTGTCAATTGATGTGCCGGGCTTGGCATCTGCCGAAGGCTTGGTGGTGAAAATAGAGAATACAGGCGATGGTCTTTCCTATCGCAAAGAATTTACAGGCACGGAAGTAAGTGTAAGTGATGTGATTCCCGGTATCTATACCATCTCTGTATCTGGTACTGCCTTGGATACCGAAGGAAACGAGTATTATATCAATGGTAATGAGGTAAACAAAGCCCTCTATGCCGGTGTGAACAGCGTTAAGATCTCTATGCAGGGTTTGAAGGTCAGTCCGTTAGTCTTCAAGGAGATTTACTACTGCGGATCACGTCCACCTGTAGGTTTCTCTTATTTCCGTGATCAGTTCTATGAGATCTACAACAACTCCAGCGAGGTGCAGTATCTCGACGGCATCCACTTTGCACAGCTTTATCCTACTAACGCAACACGTGATCTTCCTGTATGGCCAGAAAGCGATGCCGGAAAATATTGTTATGGTGAGCGTGTGTGGAAGTTCCCGGGTAATGGTACACAGTATCCATTGCAACCCGGTGAGTCGGCTGTGATCGCACAGTTTGCTGCTAACCACAAGTTGGAGATCTACAACCCCAACTCACCCGTTGATTGTAGTCATGCCGAGTTTGAGTTTAATATGAACAATGCTAACTTCCCTGATCAGCCGGCCATCGACATGGTTCATGCCTATTATGATGGTAAGGCAGAAAAGGGAACCACCCCACAGTTCCTCACACCTGTGTTTGGTGGTGCTTTCGTTATTTTCCGCATTCCTGCCGGAGAGGTATGGGATCCTGTGAATAACCTGGATTTGCAGGCTGATGATCTCGCACATCCCAGATATAAGCGTAAGGCTCGTATCCCTATCAGCTATGTTTTGGACGCTGTAGAGTGTGTGAACGGTGAGAACTATCAGGATGCCAAGCGTATTCCTGCCGTCCTTGATGCCGGATGTACATGGGTGGGAGCTACCTATTGCAGCCTGGGTGTTGCCCGTAAAGTAAGTGTAACGGAAGAAGGTGATACTATTCGTCGTGAAAACGGTGCTCTGATCTTCCAGGATACCAATAACTCTACCGATGACTTTGAGAGAGGTGTCGTTCCCGAACTTCACCGTTATGGAACAGGTGTACCTTCATGGAATGTTACTTATTAAGTCATGAATGTGGAATAACAAAAAAGGATTATAAGTTATGAAAAGACAACATATATTTATAAAGGGATTAATGGCTACAGTGTTTCTGTCTGGCCTCACCCCTACTTTGGCGCAAGTGAACAACTCACCTGCGGCCATGGAGAAACTGAAGGAGCATAATCTTTGGTTCCAGACGAAGAACGCTGCTGGAACGGCATACGACAACACCCGGCAGTTCTCCAATATCATTGTCAATTATGATATGGAAGACGGTGATTTCAAGCGTCCACAACAGGGTGAGAAAGACAAGACACTCTCTGTCAGCAGTGAAGGATTCCTGGATCTGAAGAATGTCTATGTTTGGGGACAGTTTATCTTCCAGCATGAGGATGTGAAAGATGCCAGTTACAACGCTTCTATTACAGACCCATTCAGGGGTATGCCATACTATGTGACAGACGAATACAGTGACAGCAAGTGGAGGAATCAGTTCTACGACCTGCATTTCCGCGCCTCAACACCTGTCATCAACAACTGGCTGACGTTAGGTATTGACGGAACTTATAAGGCATCCATCGCCGCTAAGCAGCGAGACCCGAGTACCGATACCCGTTTCTACACCCTACAACTGATACCCAGTGCTACCTTCGCTTTTAATGAGAACAATCGTGCTGGTGTTCATGTAGGTTACTCATCCATCAAGGAAGATGTCAAGATGGAGAACACTTATACTTACCTGAATCAGCCCTACTGGACAAATTACGGTTTAGGTGTATCAACTTACGGTTATAGTTCAGGTGGTCCAAGTATTAACTATTTCGGTCATATCTGGGAGGCAGGCGTACAGTACCAGCATCAAGATGATGTATGGAACATCCTCTTGGAAGGAAAGTATGCCAAACGAGTTGAGAATGCAGAGAACTCCTTCTCTACGCCTCGCAAGCAGTTTGCCGCCAAGGATCAGAAGATCGATGTCATCGGTACGATCCTTCGTGAAGGTGAGGACTACACCCATTCCTTGAAGGCCGCATGGGGTTACCGCCATATCGATGGTATTCAGTATATCAATGAGCGTGATAACACCGAGGCACAACAAGGATGGATAGACCTGCATCATGATATCCGCTCTACCTATGTTACCCGTTCAGCCTCACTGAAATACGGTATCATGAAGAACCGTGGCGATGAGTATAGCTGGCGTGTAGATGCCAGCGTGGC
>JAFZPF010000029.1 GCA_017550455.1 Prevotella sp. | reverse complement strand
CGGAAAGCCCAGAAGTTAACAGGGATAAAAGGAACTAATTCCTTTTTATCCTTGATATAACCATAGCCGAAGTACTTAAAGTTGTCTTTGATAATCTCCGACTGTATTGCAGCTGTTGCCTCATCACCTGCCGCTTTTGCCTTACGGTATTCTGCCAGTGCCACAATAGCTTTCTTCCCTCTTTCGATCTTTTCGTCAGCAGAAGGTTCCACAGTACCATCCGGATGCGTATAACCATTCAGCAATTCATTCACACCTGGCACAAACCCATGGGGATTGCGAGTTGCCATGATAGAAAGGGCATAAGGCATAGCGATACGCAAGGGCGGTTCTTCATCCACCGTATAATCCGGTTGTTTAAACGGATTCACCCATGCAACACCTGTCAAACTCTGATCCACGCCACCATTGTAAAGCGCTTCCATTGCAGCAAGTTTCATCGGCTGTTTCTGAGCCACCTGCTCACCCGAGATATGTCCTGTAGCAGCAGCGAGCACCGATGCCACGAGTCCCACTATTGCAGCTATTTTCATACTCTCCAAGGCCAGCTTCTTCTCCCGTTTCTTCATCAGATACCAGCAACATACTGCCACAACGAAGATAGCGCCGATGATCCAGGAAGAGATCACCGTGTGGAAGAATTTGACAACAGCAAAGGGAGACAGGGCCACATCAAAGAAAGATACCATCTCGTTGCGTACAGTATCTGCATTGAACTCACAACCCACCGGACACTGCATCCAGGCATTAGCCACAAGGATCCACCATGCCGAAATGGTAGCACCAAGGCCTGTGAGCCAGGTGGAAGCCAGGTGGAAACCCTTCGACACTTTGTTCCACCCAAAATACATCACGGCCACGAAGGTTGACTCCATGAAGAAAGCTACAATACCTTCGATCGCTAACGGTGCACCGAAGATATCTCCTACGAACCAACTGTAGTTACTCCAGTTTGTTCCGAACTCAAACTCAAGGATGATTCCAGTGGCAACACCCATGGCAAAATTAATTCCGAAGAGTTTTTGCCAGAATTTAGCGGCATCTTTCCAGAAGACATCCTTCGTGCGATAATAACGTGTTTCCACGATACCCATTATCACGGCCAGTCCCAGCGTCAGCGGGACAAAAAGCCAGTGGTACATAGCGGTAAGTGCAAATTGTGCTCTCGACCAATCTATGGTACTGGCATCAACATTCAATAAGATGTTCGTCATATTACACTGTGTATTTTGTTATTATTATGGTTATTCATTCAGAGCGTTCAACAAACTCTTTCACAATATAATCAGGCTCCTCCCCTTTCTGGGAATGTGTCTTCAGGAAATCAGGGAAGAAGAACAGTTTCAACACAAAAAAGATAATGAATAGTTTGATGCCAATGATCAACCACAAGGTCTTCCCTAACCGCATGTTACGGAAGCCGTCGTAATATAAGTCAAATGCTCTGTACCAGAAATTCTTTGTTGTCATATTCTTACCCGATTATCTTTCGCAAATATACAAAAAATATTAATACGTAATTGTTTTTCCGGAAGAAAAATCGCGATTAAATAAAAAAATAGATATAACAGCCACATTATTATCTGTTTTCTCCAATTACATACTAAAAAATTCCCTTTTAGGAATTATTTAGGTTTTACTTACTTTTTTACTTTGTCATTTCATAGAAAAAAGCTACTTTTGCATCGTGATTTATTAGCAGTTAAAATAGATTGAATACGTATTAATCTAAGAAAGATGAAAAAGAAAATATTAATTCCTTTGTTGTTACTCCTCCTGCTGTTGGCTGCAGGTGTCGGATACTTGTATTATAATCTTGACCAACAGAAAAAAGTGAATCAAGACATGCAGGAGTTGGCCGAGCTTGACAAGAAAGAGATGCAGAATGAATACGAGCAGTTTGCTCAGCAGTACAGTGAGATGAAGACGCAGATCAACAATGACTCCATCATCGCTCAGCTCACTCAGGAGCAACTGCGTACACAACAGTTGCTTAAAGAACTGAAGGAGGTAAAAGCCAATGATGCCCGTGAGATCACACGCCTGAAAAAAGAGTTGGCTACTTGCAGAGCCGTCATCCGCAGTTACGTACTGGAGATCGACTCCCTAAATCGTCTGAACGAGAACCTTGCCGCTGAGAACACCCGTGTCAGAGGACAATACGAAGAAGCTACTCGTCAGATTGAGAATCTGAATACAGAGAAGTCCTCCCTGTCCGAGAAAGTGGCTATTGCTGCACAGCTCGATGCTACAGGAATCTCCATGAGTCTGAAAGACAAAAAAGGAAAGAGTACCAACAAGGTGGACAAGGCCAAGAATATACAGATCAACTTCAATATTGCGAAGAATGTGACAGCTAGCAACGGTATCCGCACACTGTATGTAAGGATTATGACCCCCACAGGTGGTGTGCTCACCAACGGCGGTACTTTCAATTATGAGAACAAGAATCTGCAATACTCCATGAAGAAAGGTATCGAATATACCGGCAATGAGACTCCTGTATCTATGTATTGGAATGTGGCTGAGTTTCTGAGTGCCGGTAGCTATAAGGTAAGTATCTTCGCTGATGGTCAGATGATTGGCTCACGGAGTTTTACATTCAATTAATCTATCGAAAGCCACATAAAAATGAGAAGATTATTAACATTTCTGATATTAACAGGGCTGATGCTCCCCCTCCATGCCCAAAAGGTGCTGAGCCTGGATAGTTGCAGAGCAATGGCCCTGCGGAATAACAAACAGTTGTCGGTTGCGAAGTTCAACCAGGAGATTGCTCGTTATACCAAGAAAGCGATGGCAACTAAATATCTTCCGAAGGTGGATGCTGTCGGTGGATATGAGTTGATGAGTAAAGAGATCTCCCTATTGAACAACGACCAGAAAACCGCGCTGAATAATCTGGGTAGCAATTTGATGAGCAATGTGGAAGGCAGTCTGTCATCTATGTTGACAGCCCTCGCACAGAATGGTATCGTCACCCCTGCACAGGCACAGACTATCGGACAGATTGCCGGTCAGTTGACCACACCTTTGGCACAGACGCTCAATGCCGTAGGAACAGATATCCGCAAAGCATTCCGGTCAAACAACAGAAACATGATGGGGGCTGCCATTATGGTTCGTCAGCCCCTGTATATGGGTGGAGCCATCAGCGCTGGGAATAAGATGGCTGAGATTAATGAAGACCTCACCGCTCATGCCACAGAGACAAGTATCCAAAACACCATTTACGGTATCGATGAGACCTACTGGCTGATCTGTTCTTTGAAGCAAAAGAATGAGTTAGCCAAAAATTTTCTGTCAGTCATTCAGAAACTTGACAGTGATGTGAAGAAGATGATCAATGAGGGTGTCGCCACCCGTGCCGACGGTCTGAAGGTCAGTGTGAAAGTGAATGAAGCCGAGATGATGGTTACTCAGGCAGAAGACGGGCTGTCACTGGCCAAAATGCTGTTATGTCAGCAGTGTGGCTTACCGCTCGACACCCCCATTCTCTTGGCGGATGAAGATAATGTCCCAACCACTATCTCAGATCTGGCAACCACAGGAAGTGTTGCTGTAGCGTTGGATAACCGTCCTGAGCTGAAGATGCTGTCTGACGCAAAAGATATTTCCGAACAGAATACCCGTCTGGTACGTGCTCTTTACCTGCCCCAGATAGCCCTTACCGGTGGTTATCTCGTTACCAATCCGAGTGTTTATAATGGTTTTGAAAACAAGTTCAGCGGTGTCTGGAATATAGGTATTCTGGTGCGTGTGCCTGTCTGGAGTTGGCAGGAGGGTAGTTATAAGATACGTGCAAGTAAGGTAGCCACGAGCATTGCCAATCTTCAGTTGGAAGAGACAAAGGAGTTGATTGAGCTTCAGGTGAACCAGAATATGTTCAAATTAAAAGAAGCCAACAAGAAATATGTCATGACTCAGAAGAATGTTGAAAAGGCCGAGGAGAACCTCCGTTGTGCGAATGTTGGTTTTCAGGAAGGAGTGATGACAGCTACTGAGGTGATGGAAGCGCAGACCGCGTGGCTTCAGGCGAAGACACAGCATATCGACGCCTCTATCGATGTTCGTCTTTCAGAGACAGGTCTGAAGAAGGCCATGGGTGTTTTAGATTAGAATATAAACGTTTAATGATATTACAAGATGTCAGCAAAACAACAACATAATAATATACTACTCGCTATCATTGGTTTTATTGCAGCAGTAGTGATTGTAGGAGTAATCGGATTCTTTACGCTTGACCGCACCCCCGATGAGATACAGGGTGAGGTGGAAGTGAGTGAGTACCGTGTATCTAGTAAGGTTCCAGGGCGTATTTTGGAACTCCGCGTCAAAGAAGGAGATTATGTACATGTCGGTGATACGTTAGCGATCCTCGATGCACCGGAGATTGAAGCGAAGAAAGCACAGGCTATGAGTGCCCAGGATGCAGCATCAGCGATGAGTGAGATGGCTCAGAACGGTGCCCGTCAGCAACAGATCCAAGGAGCCTATCAGGTGTGGCAGCAGGCGAAGGCCGGTGCCGAGGTGGCTAAGAAAACTTACGATCGTGTACAGCGTCTGTTTAACGAGGGCGTGATGACAGCCCAGAAACGTGACGAGGCTTTCGCTGCCTACAAGGCTTTGGAAGCACAGGAGAAAGCTGCGAAGAGTCAGTATGACTTAGCTGTTGAGGGTGCCCGCAAAGAAGAGAAGAAAGCTGCCGCTGCCCAAGTAGCACGTGCCAGGAGTACGGTCCAGGAAGTCAACTCCTATATTCATGAGACGGTTCAGGTTGCTACTTTCGAGGGTGAGGTAAGCGATGTCTATCCGAAAGTCGGTGAGTTGGTAGGTACCGGTTCTCCCATCATGACTATCTCTATTATGGATGATATGTGGGGAACGTTCAATGTCAGGGAAGACCAACTCAATGGTATGCAGATAGGAACAGAGTTTACCGCCTTCAGTCCTGCCTTCAACAAAGATATCAAGATGAAGGTGTACTATTTGAAAGACCAAGGATCGTTTGCTGTATGGAAGGCCACGAAGAGCAACGGTCAGTATGATCTCAAGACTTTCGAGGTGAAAGCCCGTCCAGTGGAGAAGTTTGAAGGATTACGTCCTGGTATGTCATTGATAATCAAGAAATAGCCTTCATTCCATGCAGGAGTTGTTGAAGATGATACAACAGATCTTTCAGATTGCCGTTCGTGAGTGCGGCATACTGAGGAGAAACGCCATATACTTCTTCTGTATGGTGGTGTTTCCTCTCTTTACCATCTTCTTCTTCACCACCTTCATGAAAGAGGGACAACCAGCCGACATGCCTGTGGGTATTGTTGACAATGATAACTCCTCTACCACCCGGTCACTGATTCGTCGGTTGGACAGTTTTCAGGCCAGTCATATCGTCGCTTATTATCCTAATGTCAACGAGGCAAGAAAAGCCATTCAAGAGAATGAGATATACGCTTTTCTCTATTTCCCTAAGGGGACCACTGAAGCCTTGTTATCCTCCCGCCAGCCGAAGATATCCTTCTATTACAGTAATACATCGCTGACGGCAGGCGCACAACTGATGAAAGATCTCAAGACTATCAGCACATTGGGTTCTGCAGCCGTCGGTCAGGCGACCCTGCGTGCAAAGGGGGCTACTGACAAGCAGATCCAGACATTTTTACAACCAATTACGATCGATCTGCATGCCGTCACCAATCCTTACACCAACTACAACTATTACCTGAGTACCTTCCTAGTGCCGGGCATTCTGATGTTATTTATCTTCCTCATCTCTTCCTATTCGTTAGGTACTGAACTAAAGTTCAAAGATGCTCACGAACTGATGAAAATGGCTGATAATAACATTCACGTGGCACTTATAGGGAAATTCTTGCCACAGTTCATCATCTTCCTGATCATCTTGTTAGGTTATTCGTGGTACACCTTTGGTTATCTCCACTTCCCTTATCAAGGCAGTTTCTGGTTGATTATCCTGTTGGCTGTGCTGACTGTGTTGGTAGGACAAGCCTTTGGCATTTTCATTTTCGGATTGATGCCTTCCCTACGCATGTCCATGAGTATATGTTCTCTGTGGGCGATGTTAGGATTTACTGCCTGTGGCGCTACCTTCCCCATTACCGCTATGGACTCACCAATTGTGGCCCTGGCCAACCTCTTCCCCTTACGCCATTATTACATGATATACCAGTTATGTATCTTCAATGGTTACTCCGTCACTACTGCATGGTTTCATTTCATGGCTATAGGCATCTTCCTCTGTCTGCCATTCTTTGTCATCAGAAATATCCGTAAAGCGATGCTGGAGTTCCAGTATATACCATAATTATTAGGTCATGAAGAAGAACTCACTCCTCTATAAGATCAACGAAGGAATACACGATATGTGTTACATCTGGGCAAAAGAAATCAAATCCGTTGTCCAGGACGAAGGTGTGCTGATCTTCTTCATCATCGTCCCTTTCCTCTATCCGTTGATCTATTCTTGGGCCTATAATAATGAAGTGGTCAGAGAAGTGCCGACTGCGGTTGTAGACAATAGTAACACCTCCCAAAGCCGCACTTTTATTCGCCATTTCGATGCTTCTCCCAATACCAAGGTAGCTTATCGCTGTAATGATCTGCAGGAAGCGCGCGATCTGGTGGAGAAACAGATCGTTCACGGTATTCTTTATTTCCCGGAGGATTTTGCCACACGTCTGAACAGGATGGAGCAAGCCACGGTAAGCGTGTACTGTGACATGGCATTGATGCTCAACTACAAGGCTATCTTCCAGACAGCTACCGCTGTTCAGGGGGAGATGAACAAAGACATTCAGATTAGTCTGTCCGGTAACTATACTGACCGGGAAGAACAAATCAGCACCCAACCTTTGGCATTTGAGGAAGTGCCACTTTTCAACAGCACGGGAGGTTATGGTAATTTCATTATTCCAGGTGTGCTAATACTTATTCTACAGCAAACACTGCTGTTGGGTATTGGACTGGCAGCAGGTACCGCTCGTGAAAACAACCGCTATAAGGACCTGGTGCCCATCAGCAAACACTACAACGGACTGTTTCGTATTGTCTTTGGTAAGGCGCTCTGTTATTTCATGATTTACATGGTTATCAGTGCTTATGTCATCCTTGTCATCCCACGACTCTTCCATTACACTGCTTTGGCAAGGGGTACAGATCTTGTCGGACTGATGGTTCCTTTCTTGCTGTCATGTATATTCTTCGGTATGTTTGTCTCTTGTATTATCAGGTATCGTGAGAATGTGATCCTGCTTGTCGTCTTCACTTCTATACCCCTGCTCTTCATGTCAGGAGCATCGTGGCCACAGAGCAACATCCCAGGGGTGTGGCAGGGCATCTCATGGCTTTTCCCTTCCACCTGGGCCGTCAGAGGGTTTATCCGTATGAACTCTATGGGAGCAACCCTGCATGAGATACAGTTTGAGTATCAGATGTTATGGTTGCAGGTGATTGTCTATTTCTTAGCCGCCTGCTTAGTTTACCGTTATCAAATTATACATACCCGTAAGCGCGCAATAGAAAAGCTCAACTACATGCAGGAAAGAGCCCAGAAAGCGAAAAGTAACAAACAATAACCAATAGCCAATAACTGATGTGGTTATCGGCTATTGGTTACTGTTTCACCTCAACGATTTTTGTCGCAGCCCTCTCCTTATTTCTACGATTGGTAA
The DNA here is from genome assembly GCA_017550455.1 of Prevotella sp. Taxonomy (GTDB): domain Bacteria; phylum Bacteroidota; class Bacteroidia; order Bacteroidales; family Bacteroidaceae; genus Prevotella. Next base: position 3,715 of record JAFZPF010000029.1, on the reverse strand, counting down.
CCGTTACCACTGATTGTGCCAGGTTAATAAAAGCTATACCGGTCATCGTATCAGAGGTAAGGGCAACGGGTGTACCCTTATCCCCACTATCACAGATACCCTGTACGATAGGTATCTGAGCCAACAGGGGCACATGGAGCTCTTCTGCCAGTTTTTTACAACCCTCTTTACCAAAGATATAATATCTGTTCTCCGGCAGTTCGGCTGGAGTAAACCACGCCATATTCTCCACCAGTCCCAGGATAGGCACGTTGACTTTCTCATTACGATACATGTCAACACCTTTTCGGGCATCTGCAAGTGCTACCTGCTGGGGTGTGGAGACAATCACCGCACCGGTGATGGCCAACGACTGTAATAAAGTAAGATGAATATCCGATGTACCTGGAGGAGTGTCAAGGATGAAATAGTCGAGTTCGCCCCAGTCTGCATCTGCAATGAGTTGTTTAAGCGCATTCGATGCCATACCGCCTCGCCATAATGTTGCTGTGTCTGGATTGACGAAGAAACCGATACTCAACAGTTTAATACCATATTTTTCTATCGGAGCTATCAAGTCACGATCATCCACACGCACGGCATACGGACGTTCATCCTCCACGTCAAACATCTTCGGAACACTTGGACCGAAGATATCTGCATCCAGCAGACCCACCTTATATCCTAATCGTGCCAGAGCAATGGCTAAGTTAGCAGCCACAGTGCTCTTCCCTACTCCACCCTTACCGGAGCTGACAGCGATGATATTCTTCACCTGAGGCAAATATTGTCCTGCCTGCGGACGTGCCTTCGACTTAAACTCCGTAACAATCTCCACTTCTACATCCTTAGAGACATGGTAATGGATGGCTGCCTCAGCAGCCTTGACAGTGGATTTCAGAAAAGGGTCGGTATCTCTTGGAAACTCCAGTATCACCTTCACCTTCATGCCGTTGATACTGGGTGTATCAGCCACCATTCCACTCTCTACGATATTTTTCTTTGTGCCCGGATACATGACGGTAGCCAACGCATCCATAATCAGTTTGGGATATAAAGTCATAACAAATCTAAATTTAATGCAAAAGTAAACAATAAAAGTCTAATGAACAAATATGAAAGGAAGAATTATTATATATTTGCATCCATGGATTCAATAAAGAAGCGACATATTGCCTCATGGGTGTTATTGGTAGTGTTTGTGCCAATGCTTCTCATATCGTCACTTCATATCCACGAATCAGTAGCAGACAGCGAGTATTCTTGTATGGAATGCGTGCACCATGTTTGTCACGGTCATTTAACACAGCAATCTGCTCACCTTCACGACTGCGTATTATGCCAATTCCTCACGTTGACATTCTTTGCTGCTCTGATATACCTCTTTTATTATTATCAACCAAGAAACACTAATTTTCATTTACAGCGATGTTTCGCCATCTGTGTAACATCCCGTAACCTGATCATACCCCGTGCTCCACCCTATGTCTGAGATTATCACTATTTTATATTAATGCAACCACATTGTAAATGTGCGTTGCCTTTTATAGTTATAAACTAATTATCAGACATAAATAATGAAAAAATATTTATTGATTGTCTTTATGATACTTTTCAGTATGCACATAAAGGCACAGGTGAACAACGACAGTTGTGTTCACCTTCATGAGATTGTCGTTACCGGACTGACCGGTGGCAGCCATATCAACCATATACCGTCGCCTGTCAGCGTCATCTCTGCCAACGAACTACAGCGTCTTGCCTCCACGAATATCATCGATGCCATCAGTAAACATCCGGGTATCTCACAGATTACGACCGGCGGCGGCATCTCAAAACCAGTTATCCGCGGATTGGGATATAATAGAATACTCATCGTCAATGACGGCATCCGACAGGAAGGACAGCAATGGGGTGACGAACATGGCCTGGAGGTGGATGGCGATGCCGTCCATTCCGTAGAGGTGATCAAAGGGCCTGCATCCCTTATGTATGGCTCCGATGCCATGGCAGGTGTTATAATCCTGCACGATGCTCCCATCGCTCCAATAAATACGGTAAAGGGAAACCTTTCCGGCGGGTATCAGACAAATGGCAACCTTTGGCAATATTCCGCCAATATGGCGGGTAACCTGGACGGCTTCGTATGGGACTGGCGGTGGAGTCAGAAACACACTGATGCCTATAAGAATCCCCGAAATGGTATTGTTGACAACTCACAGTTTGCCGAGCAGGCCCTCAACGGTATGCTGGGCTTCAACAAAGAATGGGGATACAGTCATCTCAAACTGGGTTACTATCATCTCAGACCCGGTATCGTAGAAGCTGAAGAGGAAGAGGAGAAGGAGGAATATGCTGAAGAACCGGAGGCTCCCTTCCAACAGATCCGTCATTACAAGGCTGTCCTTGACCAGATGTTCCGTATCGGTGACGGACAACTAAAGACGCTCTTCGGCTATCAGCAGAATCGCCGTCAAGAATACGAAGAACCTTCTGAGTGCGGTCTCTACTTCCAGTTACATACCCTCAACTACGATATGAGGTATGTCACACCGGAATGGAGCGGTTGGATAGGTAACATCGGTTTGAACGGCATGTGGCAACAGTCACGTAACATAGGTAGCGAATACCTCATCCCAGCCTACCACCTCTTTGATGTCGGGCTCTTCTCCACCTTCAGTAAAGATTTCCATGAGCGGCTGCATATCAACGGAGGAATGCGTGTTGACAACCGCCGATTACACAGTCATGAACTGTACGACGATGGTGTACTGCACTTCGAGGCTTTTACCCGTTCTTTTACTGGTTTCTCCATGAGTACGGGAATTATCTACAATATCACCCCCACTCTCGATATCCGCGCCAATATAGCCCGTGGCTTCCGTGCTCCCAACCTCAGTGAACTCGGCAGTAACGGAGAGCATGAGGGGACGCTACGCTATGAGATAGGCAACAAAGATCTGAAGGCAGAGGGATCCTGGCAGTTCGACCTAGGTTTCGACTACTCCTCAGTACCATTCTCTGCAAAACTTGCACTCTTTGCCAACCGTATCAGCCATTTCATCTTTTTGGAAAAGACAGGACAGGTTATCAATGATCATGATGCTTTCTCCTATCGGCAACACGATGCCCGACTGTTAGGATTTGAAGCCACCGTGATTGTTCACCCTGTACAATACCTACATTATGAGAACTCCTTCTCGTATGTGAACGCACAACAACTCCATGCCACAGGTGATAATCGATACCTACCGTTTACACCTGCACCCCGTTGGTTGTCCACACTGCATTATGACATCCTAAATACCGGGAGAATCTTCCGGAATATGTTCGCAGAGTTAGAAATGGACTGCAACCTTCGGCAGTGTCATGTATGTACAGCCAATCACACTGAGACGGAAACACCCTCGTACACGTTGTGGAACATTTCCGCAGGAGCTGACATTCAGGGTAAGAAAGGAAAATTGCTGAACGTCAACATCACTGCACAGAACCTCTTCAACCGTGCCTATGTAAACCATCTCAACCGACTGAAAGAAGGAGGGATCTATAATATGGGCAGAAATATCGTGATGAAAATATCCCTGCCATTTAGTTTTCTCTAAATCATGTTAATATGATTAGTGACCAAAGATGGGTACTACGATATAATAAAAGAAGTGGGAGCATCACACATGTGTTTCGCTCCCACTTCTTTTATCTCTCCGATAGCTACGGTACTCATCGAGGGGGATCT
>JAFZPF010000194.1 GCA_017550455.1 Prevotella sp. | reverse complement strand
TCCGTAGGTCTTACGACCCACGGCTATTGAGCGGTAACCGCGTTGCGGTTATTAACTACATACATGTGCCATCTGCTATATCATTGCCTTAATAAAGGCCGACTAATTAGTACTCAATTAGTCGAGTATTAGTACCCTATACTGGACTAATTAGTACTTAATTAGTGGAGTATTAGTACCTAAAAGTCGGTGAAAAGGGTACCACGGGCCGGGCCTGTAGTACCCTTTTCTCACGGAAACAAGTACTTTTCTCATGGAGATACGCATATACTTTATATTATAGGAGTTGATCTAATATGAATAGCGTTTGCTGTTGCTTAAAGAAGGGGCGTTAAGATTACAGGCATCAAGGCTCCTTGATGCTTGGGGCACTACCACACGTAAATCAAAGGCCGAAGGCCTGAAAAGATTACATGCAGGTGGTGGAGCGCAGCGGAACCCCTGCAATGATGAACAATCATCAAATCCCGAAGGGATGGCAGACATTCTGTCGTGCCTTCAGCACTAATGAATTGCGAACCTTTTCGCAGGGGTTACGCCTCGCTTCACCCCTGCCAATGTTCTGACGCACTTTCAGTGCTATGTCAAATGATATATCATTGCCAAAATATAGCCCCCTCGAATTCGAGGGTATTTAAAATAGTATTATATCTTTCTTGATCTATAGTCAATCTTCAAGCAAATCAGAAAACATTAGACGAGTACGTAAGCAGCGAGGATTATTTTTCCTTTCTTCAAATTCTCTCTCGTTCTTTGGAGGTTTTGTATAGAGGTCTTCGTCTCTTTCTCGTGGGAAAAGAGATTTAAAGCCATTTCTTTTATAAAAACGTAAGATGTTCGGTTGGTTTTTAGCGTCAACAATAGCAAATCTGCATCCTGTTTTATTGTTTTTATCTAAGAACCACATCTTGATAAAATCCAACACCTCAGATCCTATATCTGCTCCAGAGTAGTTTGAAGATACAGCCAAACGCCCTACCAATACGCCAGGATATCTAGTTAGGATTTTTTCGTGGTGAGTTAATCCTCACATAGCATTACGTCTGGTACTTGGTAAATCGTAAATACGTATACTGTCATTTGACACGGTAAAACATGCGACAATAATTTGCATATTGTCTTTCATTCTAAAACAATAAGACTTCCCCATTCGGTATTTGGTATATGAAAGAGAATCTTTTCTAAAAAACTCATCCATATCCTCATCACCGCATGTGAAGGGGTAACATTCTGAGAGGATTTTGTCTGATAATACGTCCAGTACGCAGTGTTCTTCAAGTATTGCCATTGTCTAAAGTTTAATAATTGATATTTGATCTTTTTAATATCTTTTGCATCGCTTGATATCGGGGATCATCGGCAATATCTCGCTTCGGACGTCTGTCATAATTACGTTCTACCTCATCGGCCATATCTCGGAAACGACGGGCTTCTTCTCCATACAGTGTGGGTATTGCTTTTATTGCTGTTGCCATAGTGTAAATGATATATTATTATGATGCAAAAGTACAGTTATATTCTGAATAATCCAAAACATTTCAAAGAATTACAACCTTGTTGATAAGAATATTTGCATATTATTAGCATTGCATACCCTACAAAAATGTGCACCCGGTTATATCGTATGGCGAAAAAAAGTTCAGGGAAATACGAGACTCCCCTGAACAAACCTTCTTACAAACTTGCTTTTTAATCGTCGCCGGGAATTTCGCAACCTCCGACAATGAAAGAGCAAACGGAATATTATTGCTAATATTCCTTTTATCTTAACACATATTTCTTTCCCTTACTATATAATCGTTTTATCACCTGCTCTTTATGAATGTCCAACTGCCTTGGCGTGTCTTGATCTTCGCCAGGGCACCGACGGTGGCGAAATAATATGTAGATTTGTCTATGAATAAGTTAAATGGGGACAGGGCCGCTCAGCAGGCCTGTCCCCAACAAAATATCTCGCTATAACACAAATGTTCAATTAGTCCTCGTCATCCCAGAACTTCTTGGGTTCTGTTGCAGGAACTTCTTCCTCGTCATCAACGAAGCCACGACCGGATTTTTTAGAGTCAGCTGCAAAATCAGAGTGACAAAGAATCGGAGTTTCTTTATCTGCATTTAAGACAGTCACCAACGGTGCTTTATATTCTTTCTTCATTGTATTTTCTTATTTATATAATTAATGAATTCTGTATGATCTTACCCTTTCACTCCACCCCTTGGGCAGGGGTGGGGTGGATTAGGGTAACTGACGTTTACTTAACTACCATCTTCACACCATTGATGACATAGACACCAGCGGGAACGCTTACGGTACGGATGTCACCAGCCTTCAGATTGCACTTGTCAACTGTAATACCGCTTACGGCATGGATTGTTACATCCTTGTCTGTACGAGCCATCAGTGTAATAGTACCCTTTCCAGGAATCACTGCCAGATCTGCATTTTTCTTTACATCATCGATACCGGTAGTGCTGTTATCATCCTCGTTATCACCGAAGATAACACGGAAGCTGGTTAATTTAGCAGCCGGATCACCTTTGTACTCAGATGCATAGAATGCACGGAATGGGAGAATAATGGCGTATGGATAAGCACTTGATAAGTCACCTGAGCTTACAAACTGATTCCTAGCGAAATAGAACACCTCTTCAGCCTTTGCCACTTGGGCTCCTGCATAAGTACCCTTATTGGTGAATTCATACTTACCTTTTGCATCTCCTGATGAAGCTGTTCCTGTTGTTGTTTCCTCAACAGTAATAGTGTAGTCTTCATCTAATCCTGCAGTTGCAAACACTTCCGAACCTGGTTGCTCAACCACAAAGCTTACATTATCTTCACTGCTGTTCGTTGTCAGTTGTACAAGATATGGTGTGTTTGCTGCAGCCACACTTACGTTATCCATCTGTGGATAATAAGCATAGGTGGTCCCGTCAATCAAGCTTAACGCATTATTATCTTTCATCTTATGCAGTGAGAATGTCGTTCCATCCGGATTCTTGTGTGTACCATTAGTTAATGAAACCTCGAAAGGAACTATCAAGGATGCATTCTGAACCTTACCGTATTTATCCAGTGTAATCTGACGCTTATAAGAGATGGAATTCTTCTCAGCAACCTGTATATTATAAGGAGAATAGAACGGATATTTGTCAACCAGCACGAAGTTGTTTCCTGCTCTGAACAGACCAGTTTGTGTCATGTAAGCCACATTGTCTGAGGTCGATGTCGTACCATTTGGCAGGAAGATGAGTGCATTCTTACCAATTGCGTTCTTAAGAGTCGCAAGAGTTACTGTTCCACCATCTTCATTAACTGACAAAGTACCAGAACAATCAATGTAAAGAATCTTATCCAGATCATCTGCAGTCTCAATATCCTCATCTGCTATCTCTGTCTCTAAAGCAGTCTTCAATTCGTTATATGTAAGGAAACCCTTCATATCAGCTCCATTATTATCTGTGGTTTGTACAGTCACACCCCACTGTGAGTCTGTTGATGGATTGTTGGCATCCTTATATACCGTATTCTGATACAATTCTGTCCAAGTGAGTTTAGGAAGGAATTTCTTGGCGACACACTGTACGTCCATACGGTAGAAAGCATAACTGCGATGCTGCCAGCCTTTGGTAGGAGCAATGTTGTAACGGGTCTCATCAGCTGTGAACTGATAGAATGTACCAAAATTCTGAGGATCTTCCTCTGCGAGAACGGTTACTTGACATTTATCAAACTTACCCTTAGTCGTTGAATTTGGTACATCAGGATCCGTTGAGTTAAGATAAGCTGCCACAGTAAATGGAGTTTCAATAAATACACCTCCGCTTGTATCCGTGATATCCTCCGCATTGTTGAACTTGAAACGGATGTTACCAGCAGTAGAAGTCAAGACTTTATTTTCATAACCTGCATTCGGGTTGTATGCTGGATCATACAATCCTAAGTTTCCGTTACCGTCAATCTTATCCAAGAAATAGTCTGAAGTGACAAAAGAATAACGTGAATTGGTCAAACTTGCTTCTTCTCCCCAATAGGTATTGTCTCCGTAGTCACTGTACAGGTCTGCAAATTCAATATCTACCGTTTTATCTACCCAACTTTCTGGCACATAGAAGACGAACTCTCCTCCGCACACACGGAAATCACTGGCAGTAAATGTCTGTGTCGTTGAAATTGGGTTATTATTGTCATCTTTCGCCTTACATTTAATATTCATACTGTTAATGTATGGATCAAGTGCCTGCAGCTTCAGTGTAATGTTTACAATTGCCTGCTTTCCCGTCTCAAGGTTACTGATCTTAAACATCACAGCATCATTGTTGAGAACAAGATCCTCGAATGAGTAAGAACCTGTACCACCAGTAAGGGTCTTGACTGGTGTTATCTTGTCGGTTCCAAAGATTTCCAATTTATAAGAACCTGAACTTACGGCAGGAATATTAATATTAATAGTTGTTGCTTGGCTTGCAGCTCGAGAATTTTGAGCAAGATCTTTTACAACATTCACAGTTGCCGTTGTACTTGTACTTCCCTGAACATAGTAATAGTTACCACCATCAGAGAGGTAGTAAACATAACCGCCTTCTGCGACGAGATTGAATCGACTGTCGCTGACTGTACTTATTGACAAGGTTCGTGTATTACCAGAACCCTCACAAGCCAAATAACCTGCAGGACAAACGAGGTTAAAGTTATCATCTACTTCCCACTGAGCATTAGTTGTAGAAGTTGTGAAATGCAGATCATGATTCAGATAATACCACTGTCCATAATTCCCTGATCTATATCGAATATAGTATCCATCTTCTGTAGTTTCCCGGGCAACAGAACTACCGGAAATACATTCAAAATCGGCACCGACGATTCTATAACCAATAGGTGCAGAGAGACCTGTCGGAGTAAATACTTTTACAGGCGGCTCAATAAAATAAGTACCTTCACCAAAGGCAAAGTAGTTGTTTCCACCAATGGTTGTTGTATAGATATGCTTGTTTTCAGCAACATCAGCAGGAACAGCTGTTGATTCGATATTATTTCCTTCATCATCCTTTTCATATCCCAATGCATCTTCTTGATATATGTAGTTGTATCCTGTAAGTTCTCGCGTTTGTCCGGGGGCATATGAATAACGTCTGGTACCACCAGTACTATTTTGGCGTTCCTCTATTTTTCCTATATCAACCTTACTTGTTTGGAATGGTGAGGTAACGACACTACGGGCAGGATAAAGATGACTAGGTGTCACAGGTGCGTCAAAAGTTCCCTCGGCAGTGAAATAAATGACAAATTTCTTAATTGTAAATGCATATTGATCTCCTACATGATTAATGAAGAAATATAGTTGGTTACCCATAGGATTAGCATCTGAAGAATGACGACCTATCATATAATCTACAGCATTGTCCTCATCCGTGGTAACCAAGGTGGTATTTCCATTTGCATCTTTAGCCCGTGTGATAGCAGCTGTTGGAGTATTTTTACTGAATTCCTCAGCTGTAACTTCAAAAAAAGTTAAAGTACTAGATTCTGGCATATTTGAAAAAGTAGTTCCTCCCAAACCTGTTGTATTGGCTGTTCTACGGAGTCTTTTACCGGCAAGATTAGGCGTTACAACAGCTTCATAACCAGTGATACGATAACCTTTAGGCAGAGCAATAAGAAGGTGAGTAGTTGCATGGTTAGCAACAATAACCAAGTAATCTTCATTTTTAGGACCCCAATAAGTGGTAATAGCACATGAAGGCACCTTCAAACTTTCTCCGGTTTCCGTTAGTGTACCTTCGTCAGATGTAGTCATGGTCAAAGCTAACTGCTCATGACGCCACATGGAATAAAAGCCTGCAGCGAAACCTGTTTCATAAGTATTAGAACAACCTGCCATCAGATTACCTGATTGTGGACTGATTGTCACATCCTGTGCAAACACATTGCTCACTCCCATCACCAGAAGGGCGAGCATCATAAAAAGTTTTGCTTTTTTCATTTTCATTTGTTTTATTTGTTAATATTGTTATTCCAATTAATGGAGACAGGCACCTTTCGGGTCCTGTCCCCAATCTTTATCTCGCTATAACATTTAACTAATCTTCATCGTCCCAGAATCGGCCTCCTTTCTTGGAC
>JAFZPF010000193.1 GCA_017550455.1 Prevotella sp. | reverse complement strand
TATTTTCTTGCGATTCCGTTGGTTTTTTTATAAATTTGCAAAGTGTTTTTCATGGTATTAGATTATTAAGGTTAATAAAGATTGGTTGTCGTGAGACAATCAATTTTTATTTTATATATATACTTGTATTAAAAATTTTTATTATCTTTGCACAGAGAAACTTGTTAGAAGGTGACTCCCTGTCTTTACGAAAAATTTTTAAAACATAGCTTATGAATCTCAAAATTCGTTTGTCGATTATGAACTTCCTGGAGTTTGCTGTCTGGGGAGCTTATCTGACATGTATGGGAAACTATCTGGGAATAGCAGGCTTAGGTAGTCAAATCTCATGGTTTTATGCCATTCAAGGCATCGTCTCCATTTTTATGCCTACGTTGATGGGTATTGTCGCTGACAAGTGGATTCAGCCCCAGCGATTGTTAGGTCTTTGCCATCTGGCGGCAGGTATATTTATGTTAGGCTGCTGGTGGATGGGCGTACAAGCCGGGTTCGGTCAGGAACTGCCGCACAAGGGTTTGTTCATTGCCTTCTATACGATAAGCGTTGCTTTCTTCATGCCGACGATCGCTCTTGCCAATACCACCGCTTTCAGTGCACTGAAGAAAGAAGGTCTTGACACGGTAAAGGATTTCCCACCTATCCGTGTGCTGGGTACCATCGGTTTCATTGCTACCATGTGGTTTGTCAACTGTGCCGTATGGGATAATGGATCTTTCTCATTCACTTTGGCTGAGAATGCACATAAGTTCCAATATACCTACATGCAGTTCTTCGTATCAGGTATATTGAGCCTGATTCTTTTCGGCTATTGTTTCACCCTGCCGGAATGCCGCCTCATGAAGAAGGAGGGCAAGATGTCACTGGCAGAGTCTTTCGGATTGAATGCGTTTAAGTTGTTCAAGACCAAGAAGATGGCGCTGTTCTTCATCTTCTCGGCCCTGTTGGGTATGTGCCTCCAGGTAACCAATGGTTATGCCGGACCGTTCATTACCAGTTTCAAGGGTTCTGCCGATCTTGCAGTGTCCACATCTTTCGCTGCCAACAATGCCACCTTGCTGACATCCATCTCACAGATCAGTGAAGCACTCTGTATCCTGATGATCCCGTTCTTCTTGAAACGTTTCGGCATTAAGGTCGTTATGCTTATGTCTATGTTCGCATGGGTGTTCCGTTTCGGCTTCTTCGGTTTGGGTAATCCAGCCATGCCGGGCGTACTCCTCTTCATCTTGTCATGTATCGTTTACGGTGTGGCATTCGACTTCTTCAATGTCTCCGGCGGTATCTTTGTCGATCAGGAATGCGAACCATCAGTGAAAGCATCTGCACAGGGACTGTTCATGATGATGACCAATGGTATCGGTGCTACCGTAGGAACACTGGCAGCTGGAGAGATCGTCAATCATTTCTGTCAGTGGGAGAACGGTTATCTTGTAGGTAGTTGGCCGACATGCTGGTTTATCTTCGCTACCTTCGCACTGATCGTTGGTGTTTCCTTCGCTCTTGTCTTCCGTCCTGAGAAAGCAAAAGGATAAAAATCATGGAAAAGGTTCGTCTGCAATTCAAATCTGTCTCGGAGATTGTCGGATCGGAAGAGATGTGTCTGCTCATCCTCACGGATATGGAGGAGCAACGGCAGTTGACACTCTTCTGTGACCATGCCATGGCCGTACAGATAGAATTGCGGGTAAAGAAAGTACCTATCACAGAAATTATGCTCCCGGAGGTGTTCTCCAACCTCTTGGGAGCAGCTAACTGTACCGATATGATGCTGTATATCAGTAACATTATCGACGGACAGTATAAGGTGGGACTTTACCATCCCTTCTCACAAGAACCCATACCGATACGTGCCAGTGATGCCGTCTTATTATCGATAGCCAGTGGGATACCCCTATATATCGACCGTTTCCTGATGGCCCAACAGTCGATGAAGTATTATCCGAACACCAACGGCATCTCACTGCCTATCAATACGATGTCGAACGAGATGATTTCTAAGGCACTGCAAAGAGCTATTGAGGAAGAGAATTATGAGATAGCATCGCATCTGCGTGATGAGCAGCGCCGCAGAAACAACCGGTTATCATCAACAGAATGAAAGAAGAGCATTTTTTCTATGTTCCTGATGCAGTCAACCGACAGGAACTGCCTGAGGAAGAAGCGAAACATGCTGTCCGGGTACTACGACTGTCAGCAGGTGATCCGTTGTTTATCACCGATGGAGCCGGTTCGTTCTATCATGCTGTGGTGAGGGAGACGAACAATAAACATTGTTTTTACGAGATACAACAGACACTGCCGCAACAACGGTTGTGGAAGGGCCGTGTGCACATAGCGATGGCACCCACCAAGATGATGGATAGGGTAGAGTGGTTCGTGGAGAAAGCCACGGAGATAGGGGTGGACACCTTCTCTTTCCTCTCTTGCCGTTTCTCTGAGAGGAAGGTGATTCGTACCGACCGTCTGGAGAAAATTGTCTTGTCGGCTGTCAAGCAGAGTAAGAAAGCGTGGGTGCCGGAGGTGAACGACATGGTGGATTTCAAGTCGTTTATCGACAGTCATCCGACGGGACTGCGTTTCATCGCTCATTGTTACGATGAGATAGCGAAAGAAGATTTCTTTGATTTACTGTGCCATCATCCGCAGGCTGTGGATGAGAGGGAGATCACGATACTGATCGGTCCGGAAGGGGATTTCTCTGTCGATGAGGTGCAGTATGCCTTACAACAAGGATTTATAAGCATCAGTCTGGGTGCCGCCCGGTTGCGCACCGAGACAGCAGCCCTTTCTGCCGTTATGATGGCGCAGTTATGTCAACGATAGTTCTTTACGCAAGAACTCTGCGGTATATCCCTTATCACTCTTCGCTACTTCCTCAGGTGTTCCGGTATTGAGCACCATACCTCCTTTGCGACCGCCTTCCGGTCCCATGTCGATGATATGGTCAGCCAACTTGATCACATCCATGTTGTGCTCAATGATAATCACCGAGTTACCACGGTCCACCAGTTTGTTCATCACATCCATCAGAATACGGATATCCTCAAAATGCAGTCCTGTAGTAGGCTCATCGAGGATATACAGAGTCTTACCCGTATCTTTCTTACCCAGTTCTGTGGCAAGCTTCACACGCTGACTCTCACCGCCCGACAGAGTTGTCGAAGGCTGTCCCAACTTGATATATCCAAGTCCTACCTCCTGAATGGTCTTGATCTTCCTCAATATCTCAGGGACATTCTCAAAGAACTCCACCGCTTGGTTGATGGTCATATCCAGGACATCCGCAATGGATTTACCCTTGTATCTCACCTCCAACGTCTCACGGTTATAACGTTTGCCGTGACATACCTCACAAGGCACCATCACATCCGGCAGGAAATTCATCTCTATCGTCTTGTAACCGTTGCCACCGCAAGTCTCACAGCGCCCTCCCTTGACATTGAAAGAGAAACGACCGGGCTTATAACCACGGATCTTTGCTTCCGGCAGGTTGACGAACAACGAACGGATATCACTGAACACACCGGTATAGGTAGCGGGATTCGAACGGGGCGTGCGCCCTATCGGGGTCTGATCCACATTCACCACCTTGTCAATATACTCAATGCCTTCTATCCGGTCGTATGCCATCGGTTTTTTCAGGGAACGGTAGAAATGCTGCGAGAGGATGGGCTGCAACGTCTCGTTCACCAAGGTGGATTTTCCCGATCCGCTGACACCGGTCACCACAATGAGCATTCCTAAGGGGAAGGTAACGTCGATGTGTTTCAGGTTATTACCACTGGCACCGTATATCGTGATGCTTTTCTTGTTCCCCTCGCGGCGGTGCTCCGGTATCTCGATATTCTTCCGACCAGCCAGATACTGCGCCGTGAGTGACTGCTCATGTTCAGACATATCCAGTAACTGCCGGGGAGTACCTTGGAATACCACTTTTCCACCCTTGCGACCTGCCTTCGGACCGATATCCACCAGATAGTCGGCATTCATCATCATGTCTTTGTCATGCTCTACCACGATGACGGTGTTTCCGATATCACGCAACTCCTTCAGGGAGGTAATCAACTTCTGATTGTCACGCTGATGCAGTCCGATACTCGGTTCATCAAGGATATACAAAACGTTCACCAATTGTGATCCGATCTGTGTGGCCAGACGGATACGTTGACTCTCTCCACCCGAGAGGGAGGAAGACTGCCGGTTGAGTGCCAGGTAATCGAGCCCCACATCGAGCATGAACCCCAGTCGGCTGTGTATCTCCTTGACAATCTCTTCTGCTATCGTCTGCTGCTGAGGTTCCAGATGGGGCAGTGCTTCGGTGAGCCAACTGTCGAGCTCACTGATATCCATCTCTGCCAGTTCACTGATGTTCTTATCCCATATCTTATAAGAGGTAGCCTCACGGTTGAGCCTGCTGCCATGACACTCCGGACAGGTGGTGACCGCCAGAAACTGATCGGCCCATTTCTGTCCGTTCTTGCTATCATCATGCTCCATCACATTACGCAGGTATTTGATGATACCATCAAACGAGATGAACATATCACTGGTGGTATGCAGCACCTCTTTGCTGATCTTCACCGACCCGAAGGTGCCGTAGAGGATCTCACGCATGGCATCCTCCGGGATATCTTTTACGGGACTCTTCAGACTCTCGTCGTATTTCTGGAGGATCGCTTCTATCTGCCAGAAGAGCATCTGGTTTTTGTATTTACCCAGCGGTGCAATGGCACCGTCGTAGATCGACATGTTCTTGTCTGGAATCACCTTGTCCATGTCTATCTCATTGACATACCCTAATCCTTTGCATACCGGACAGGCACCCTCCGAGGAGTTGAAGGAGAATTTGTTCGGGGCAGGATCACCGTACGAGATGCTGGTGGTGGGACACATCAGTCGCTTGCTGTAATACTTTGCCCTGCCAGTGTCCTTGTCCATGATCATGATCAGTCCGCTGCCCTGACGCATGGCAGTAGCTACCGAGCGCTTCAAACGGTCCTCGGAGATCCCGTGCTCCACCTTCAACTTATCGATCACCACCTCGATATTATGGTTTTTGTAACGGTCCACCTTCATGCCCCGGGTAATCTCCTGCACCTGTTCATCGATGCGGATATACAGATACCCTTTCTTACGCATCGTCTCGAAAAGTTCCCGGTAGTGACCCTTGCGGTTTCTTACCAGAGGAGCGAGGATAAAGATGCTCTTGCCGAGATAGTCGGTCTGTATCATGTCAAGCACTTTCTCCTCGGTGTATTTCACCATCTTCTCACCCGTCATATAACTGTATGCGGTGCCGGCACGCGCAAAGAGCAGTCGCAGGAAGTCGTACACCTCTGTGACGGTACCGACGGTAGAACGGGGATTCTTGTTGGTGGTCTTCTGCTCGATGCTGATCACAGGACTCAGTCCGGTGATCTTATCCACATCAGGACGCTCCAGTCCACCGATGAAGTTACGGGCATAGGCAGAGAATGTCTCCAGATAGCGACGCTGCCCTTCGGCAAAGATCGTGTCGAAAGCCAATGACGACTTTCCCGAACCGCTCAGTCCGGTAATCACCGTCAGACTGTCGCGGGGAATGTCCACATCGATGTTCTTCAGGTTGTTGACCCTTGCGCCCAACACCGAGATGATGCCTTCTTCTTTATTCATATTATCTGGTCGTTTCTGTAAAGCCTCTTAACAGGTTCACATCCTTGCGGATATTATAGATTATGCCGTCGGCACCCTTCGCCTTTACCTGTACGAAATACACACCTTGTTTCACGTCGTTCCCTTTGTATTTGCCATCCCATCCCCCGGCAGGGTCGGTCCATTCGTACAGTTTCTGTCCCCAGCGGTTGAAGATGGTAGCGTGAAACTCAATGAGTGATTCGTATTTCTTGGCTTTGTAGATATCATTATAGGGATCACCGTTGGGGGAGAAAGCATTGGGCATCTCCAGACTACTCTTGGAGATCGTTACCGTCAGGGGGTCTCTCGTCTCCCAAAAATCCTTTACATAACTCACCGTGTCGCCACCCTGCGTGAAGATTGCGTAGAGCTCGATATAATGAGTGCCAGCCTTAGTGAAGGTTACCTCCGTATCTTCCTCATAACGAACGAGATAGGGCTCGTCCTCACCCTCCATCCTGAAACGCCATTCGAAAAACGAGGAAAAACCGCCTTGGTCGGAGACGTTGGCCTTGAAGAGGGCATGGAGTGGGGCAGGACCGCCATATTCCGTCCCTTCTTCCGTCGTGCCGTCACTCTTCGTGAACACGGCCGAGGGATTGATCGTTGGCTCCACCTGTGCGATACCCATCAGTGGCATTGCTATCGCAAGGATCGTCGTAAATATCTTTTTTGTCATCATCCGAAATAAATTATCTTGCAAAGATACGGATAAGTGAGCGAAATGCAAAAGGAAAACTTGTTTTTCTTTTCAATTCCGAACGAGAGTATCTTCGGCGTAGCCAAAAATACGGAGCAGCGAGCTCTCTCTTGGTTCCTTCTCTCTGCCGAAACAGAGAGAAGAACATAATGCCACCCTTGCCAATGGGCTCTTACTCTCTGCCAAAACAGAGAGAAGAACATAACACTGCCCTTACCTATAGGGCTCTAATCCTTTTATGACCATGAGAACAAAAGTGTTTACAAGCGTAATTTTTTGCTTTATCCGCAAAAAATTATGAAAAACTTTTGTTCTCCAACTGATTTATGCTATCTTTGCAATGAATTTGTGGTGTTAACATATCGGATGGTGAAAACCATCCGACATAGCAGTTTTGAATGATGAGAAAATACTTTAAGATTCTTATATTGTTCGTTTCCTTGATGCTTTCCGCCAGCGTGATGGCCCAGACACTGCCATACCGCGAGATGCATAAGGTAAAGAAAAAGGAAACACTCTTCGGTATCGCCAAGGACTATGGCATTACGGTCGATGAACTGATCAAAGCGAACCCCGAGATGGCGGTACCCGACTATAAGCTCAAGAAGGGCGACTATATCTATATCCCTTATCCCTCTCCGCAGCCCACGGTGAAAGTGTCTGCCGACGAGGTGAAGATCGTGAAAGACGATATCACCAAGCGTGCCATCCGTGTGGGTATCGTACTGCCCCTGCATAATGTCGATGGCGACGGTCGCAGGATGGTGGAGTACTACCGCGGTCTGCTCATGGCTTGTAATGATCTGAAGAAAGAGAATATCTCCGTGGATATCCATGCGTGGAACGTCGATATCGATGCGGATATCAATGCGTTCATCATCAAACCGGAGTTAGGACAGTGCGACATTATCTTCGGTCCTCTCTATACGAAGCAGATGGACGTGCTGGCTGCTTTCGCACAGCGCCACCAGATCAAACTCGTCATCCCGTTCTCCATCGAGGGTAACCATGTGGCAGAGAATCCCTATGTCTATCAGGTATATCAGCGCCCTGCCGATATGAATGAAAAGAACATCAGTTGTTTCCTCGCCCGTTTCAAGGACTATCATCCAGTCTTCATCGACTGCAATGATAAGACGAGTACCAAGGGAGCGTTCACCAGCGGACTGCGCCAGCAGCTAGACGCCAAGAAGATCGCACTGAACATCACCAATGTCAACAACAGTGATGAGGTGTTTGCCAAGGCTTTCAGCAAAGACCAGCAGAATGTGGTGATCCTTAATACCGGTCGCTCACCCGAGCTCAATGCCGTCTTCTCTAAGTTGGATGCCCTCACGAAGAGCAATCCCAATATCCGTGTCTCCCTTTTCGGCTATCAGGACTGGCTCTTGTATGAGAAGTACGACATGGAGTTCTTCTTCAAGTACGACACGTATATCCCCACGTATTTCTATTACAATACCGTAGCGGCAAAGACACAACAGCTCGAGAATACCTACCGCCGCACCTTCGGTGTGAGCATGCAGGATGCCAAGCCCCGTTTTGCCATCACCGGCTACGACCAGGCTATGTATTTCCTCCGCGGACTGCATCAGAAGGGGAGAGATTTCGTAGGTGGAGAACAGTCGGTCAGCAATGTGCAGACCAATTACCGTTTTGAGAAAGTCGGTGACCGTGGCGGTTATCAGAACAAATATTTCATGTTCATCCATTACAACCGCAATAAGTCTATATCAACGATAGTCTATTGATGATGAGAAAACCACTCCTAAGCATACTGCTTTCCCTGTTTGCCGTCGTTGCCCATGCACAGGTGGGTGACTACCGTAGTGACCTGAGCGTGGGTGTGAACGGAGGATATGTGCTGAGTAATGTGGGCTTCACCCCGAAGGTGAACCAGACATACCATACGGGTATCACGGGCGGTCTGTCACTGCGTTATGTCTGTGAGAAATATTTCAATACGATATGTGCGGTGGCTGCTGAGGTGAACTATGCACAATTGGGATGGAAGGAGGATATCCTCGATATCCACGACCAGCCGGTGATCAACGGCATCACGGGATTGCCCGAGCAATATACCCGCACACTCAACTATTTCCAGGTTCCTGTCTTCGCCCATCTGGCATGGGGAAAGGAAGACAAGGGCTTCTGTGGCTTCATCAACCTGGGACCGCAGCTCGGACTGTATATGAGCGATGCTACCGACACCAATTTCGATGTCAATGCCCGTAATGCCGCCGACCGTATCAACAATGTGGTGGCACAAGATACGATGACTGTGGAGAACCGTCTCGACTACGGTATCGCCGTCGGTGTGGGTATGGAATACAGCGTTCCCTACCTGGGGCATTTCCTCCTCGAAGCCCGTTATTACTACGGTTTGGGGAATATCTTCGGGGATACAAAACGTGACTATTTCGGGAAGTCGAACCTCAGTAATATCCTCGTTAAGATGACTTACCTCTTCGACATCACCCGCAGTAAGCGTTATAAGAAAGAATAATCTATTCATGTATAATTATAAAAATCTAAAATTCTATGTTCGAAGGACAACCTAAAGGTCTATGGGCATTGGCATTGGCCAATACCGGTGAGCGATTCGGCTACTATACGATGATTGCCGTCTTCGCATTGTTTTTAAGAGCTAATTTCGGGCTCTCTGCTGCTGTGGCAGGTACTATCTACAGTACTTTCCTCATGCTGGTGTATTTCTTCCCACTCATTGGTGGTATCATGGCCGACAAGTTCGGTTTCGGAAAGATGGTTACCATCGGTATCTGCATCATGTTCCTGGGCTACCTGCTGTTGGCAGTGCCCCTCGGTGGTGGTACCGTGGCCCTCATCGCCATGCTGGCAGCGCTGATACTGATAGGTTTCGGTACCGGCTTGTTCAAAGGTAATCTGCAGGTGATGGTGGGTAATCTCTATGACGACTCCCTCTATGCAGGCAAGCGCGATGCCGGTTTCTCTATTTTCTACATGGCTATCAATATCGGTGCTTTGTTCGCACCTACCGCAGCCGTGAAGATCAAAGAATATGCGGAAAATGTTTGGGGATACAGCGGAAATGATGCTTATCATTTCGCTTTTGCCGTAGCCTGTGTGTCACTGGTATTGTCTATCGCCATCTATTATATCTTCCGTTCAACCTTCCGTCATACCGAGGGTGGAAAGAATGCGAAGGGACAGGTGGCTCAGCCCGTTGAGGAACTGTCGAAGGAAGAGACCAAGCAGCGTATCATCGCTCTCTGTCTCGTCTTCACCGTGGTGATCTTCTTCTGGATGGCTTTCCATCAGAACGGTCTCTCACTGACATATTTCGCTAATGAGTTCACCGCTCAGGAGGCTACCGGCGTACAGAGCATGCCGTTCAACGTATGGAACCTCGTGGCAATCATCATCATGGTTTACGGTCTGTTCGGTTTCTTCCAGAACAAGACTTCCAAGGGTAAGTGGTATTCCGCACTGGCAGTGCTGGTGGCAGCCCTCTTCCTAGGATGGCAGTACAGCAACCTGTCTGGCACCGTGAAGGTGAGTGCTCCTATCTTCCAGCAGTTCAACCCCTTCTATGTAGTGGCCCTGACACCGGTGAGCATGGCGATCTTCGGTTCTCTTGCCAAGAAAGGCAAAGAGCCCTCTGCACCCCGTAAGATTGCTTACGGTATGTTGATCGCTGCCGCTGCTTACTGTCTGATGGCTTTTGCCAGCGTGGGACTGCCCATGCCGCAGACAGAGATTGTCGATGGTGAGAAGGTGGCTATGCACGTGGCTGATGTCACCCCGAACCTGCTGATCGGTACATACCTCGTGCTTACCTTTGCTGAGCTGTTGCTCTCTCCGATGGGTATCTCCTTCGTATCGAAGGTTGCTCCTCCGAAGTACAAAGGTATGATGATGGGTGGATGGTTTGTGGCTACAGCCATCGGTAACCAACTCGTGATGGTCGGTGGTCTGTTGTGGGGCGCTGTTCCTATGTGGGCTGTATGGAGCGTCTTCATCGGCGTCTGTCTGGTAGCTGCCCTCTTCATGTTCGCTATCATGAAGCGTCTGGAGAAAGTCTGCTGATTTGAATTCTGAATTCATGAGTATGTAGGGTTTATCCCTACCTAAAAGAGTTCATAAGTATGTAGGGCTACCCGAAAGATTTCATGAGTTTGTAAGTTCATAACTTTCGGGACGCATCGAACCCCGTCAAACTTTCGGGACGCATCGAACACCCCGTCAAACTTTCGGGACGCATCGAACACCCCGCCATACTTTCGGGACGCATCGAACCCCGTCAAAGTTCTGGGACGCATCGAACACCCCGCCCCCAGCCGTGGGGGAGGGGATGGGGGCGGGGGAAAACACTCGGGGACTGGTCTGCGAAGCAGCCCTGTCCCCGTCTTTATAATTTAAAATGGATCAACTATTAATTATTAACTATTAATTATTAATTAAAAATCTCATGTCCATTTCCATCTATACACTAACGTCCGACCTCCACGATGAGCAGTCGGTAGATACCACCACCCAAGCGTTCCTCGCGACGCTCGGTCACGACTATGTGCTGACTGACGACTATGCCGACTACGGTACAGCACCGCTGTCACTCATCTTTGTGCGCACCGGCGGCACCGAAGGACGGTTCCGTGAACTGTTGCCCACACTGCTGCAACAGTCGGACCAACCCTTCTGTCTGCTCACCTCCGGCACGAACAACTCACTGGCGGCATCCATGGAGATCCTCTCGTTCCTGAGAGACAAAGGTCATCAGGGGGAGATCCTGCATGGTGACGGTGTCTACCTGCACCACCGCATCGAGGTGCTGCAGCGTGTAGAACAGGCACGGCGACGACTCCGCAACTGTCGGCTCGGCATCATCGGCAAACCGTCTGACTGGCTCATCGCCAGCGACTACGACCCGGTGAAGATCTTCTCTGCCCTGGGCATCACACTCGTGGATATCCCCATGGCAGAACTTCTCTCTGTCTATCACGCCCTGCCTATGGAGGGTGAGGTGGTGGGAGCCGATCTCACCGAGGATGAGTCGCTCCGGCAGTCACTCCCCGGGGCTAATCATATCTACTGCGCACTGAAACATCTCGTGAGCGACTATCAGCTCGACGGACTCACTCTGCGCTGCTTCGATCTCCTGACGAGCATCCGTAATACGGGCTGTATGGCCCTGGCACGACTCAATGCCGAGGGTATCGTGGCTGGTTGTGAGGGCGATGTGCCCACCATGCTGTCGATGATGATCAGCATGGCACTCTTCGGGGTCTCCGGCTTCCAGGCAAACCTCAGCACACTCGACAATACCACGGGAGAACTCCTCTTCGCCCACTGCACCATCCCACTGAACATGGTGGAACGCTATGAGCTCGACACTCATTTTGAGTCGGGCATCGGCGTCGGCATCCGTGGGTATATGGCGCCCGGTCCTGTCACCATCTTTAAGATGGCTGGGGATATGAGCCGCTCATTCATCGCTGAGGGCGAGATGCTCACCACCACCCACCGGGAGAACCTCTGTCGCACCCAACAGCTCATCCGGCTCTCTGATCCTGCCCAGGCCCGTTACTTCCTCACCGAACCCATCGGCAACCACCATGTCATCATCCCCGGCCATGTCGCTGATGTCTTGACGGAATTGGTGTAGAGCCGTAGGGACAATTAACAATAAATAATTAACAATAACCAATTACCGGAGCAGCGAGCGCATAGCTTAAGTAAAACTTAGCTCTGCACTCGCTTACTCGTAACATTCCCCATAGGCATGGGGCGAGGCGTCCGATTCGTAACGGATTCTTTCCATTAACTCGTTAACTCGTCTACTTGTCTACTCGTTTACTGAATATTGGTTGCGATAGCGGGAGAGGAAGGTACACAGATACGATGATTGAAAAACGGTGACGGAGTCAGTGCGAGGACCTGTCTGAGCGAAGCGAGTCCCGCAGCACAGTTTTTCAGAATCGTAATCTGTTCTGACTCGAAGCGTGCAACGAGCTCTCTCTTGCTTACTTCTCTCTGGCGG
>JAFZPF010000192.1 GCA_017550455.1 Prevotella sp. | reverse complement strand
CCCGTTATCCCAGTGAAGGTCTGAATCATCAGATGTGCCAAGATCCTTCCGTTGACATATTTGAAATGAACGATGTTCGAAGCGATTACATCTTTCATCGATTTGACGAGGCGTGATGAATCGATGTCGTAATTGGCGAACATACAATGATATCGCAGATCGTCGCCAGTATACGGAGAGAGCAAAGTCCATAAGCCGAAGAGGACGGTTGTGACAAACAGGAATATCCATACACTACTAATCCTTCTTCTCATGGCTGATGATTTTTTTATTCTTAAAATCCTTTTCATTGGCTTTGGTCTTTATCACTATCGATTCTATGCGGTCATCGTATTTACTATTCTTTTGAACACAAATCCATTCATCTTCACCAACAATCACATTTGCGAAATCACCTAAGAGGTATACTTCTTGATCAATCTCGCGTTGGATGCCAGTCAGTCGAACCCACCAAGGCTTCTCCGTCTCTTTAGCGGGTCTCAACTTATAAATAACCTGATCGACGAGATCTTTATCTGTTTTCCGTTTCACGTAATATGGCAGATATCCGCAGTCGGTAAACTCAGTGAAGCTGTCAGGCGCATAGGCCATATCTTCCAAAAGCTTCATTGGATAGAATGCCACTATAGGCAAATGATAATAAAGTGCTATGATCTTGGTTCCTGTCAAGTCTGGGTTTAAATATGAAACATTGTTTGAACCTAAACATGAAAAACCTTCTATATATGGTTCGATAAAACGTGGCATATAGAAATAGTCTGCAATTACCGTAGTATTACCTTCCTTCATCTGTTGAATATAATTCAGGGAGTGTTTATAGTTTTGAACACTCCAATAACAGACGATGCTGAATAATGCCAGCATCAACAGGATCATGATAGTTGAGAGCATCCTCTTGATGGCTATATTGGGCTTGAATACGATGTAAAGCCTGACAAGTAAAAGAAGTGATCCAAACTCCACGATGTAGGCTGTGCGGGTGCGAGCCAATCCGGTGGCATAGACAATACCTATGCCTAAGAGTATTACCCAAAACCATCGAATGTTTTCACGGAAGAAGGAGAAAAACCGTTTCCTGCAACACAGCAGTCCGATAAGATAACCAACGATCAGCGCATATATCAGTCGAAGGTCGGCCATGATACTATTCCCTATTTCTATCTTCTTTTGGAGTGTCTCTATGAGGCTACCACTACTGTCGGTGAAAGCTTTATAGATAGTGAACGACAGACAAAGAGCAGCACCTATTAAGAAAAACAATAGCATCCCAGTATATTCTGTCTTCTTCAACTTTCTCCATTTAGGTAAGGCCGCCAATATAAATCCTACTGCGATGGGGATGGTGATACCTTCGTGAGTCCAGCCGGCAAAGAAGGAGAATAGCAGGATGCCCCAAGAACTTTTGGAAACTAACTTGTCTTTCCTTTTCTCCAACAATATCAGGAATACCAAAACGACTACCGATGTCCACAGGTAGTTCATACAGCCCATCATCCACAAATAGAAATGATCGAAGCACGGGAAGGCAACAATTAGGAAGACAACCAGAACGGTAGTATGGAAGTTGATTCTTCCTGTGGCATAACGAACTGTCAGTAAAATAAAGGCTAAAAAGACAAAGGGATTGAAGATGTTGAACAACCATTTGCCATTGACCATCAACAGAGCCTGGGCTATAATGTGGACAGGTGTACGACTGTTCTCATGCAGGAAATGGTCAATTTGAGAGGATACTAAGTCGTGAAAACTATTGACCTCCGTACTTTTAATAGTATATCCGTTTCGGAAAATAAAACGATATACGAAGTCATCCCCATCCATGGGGGACAGCCAGTTGAGAACAGTATAAATGATCGTAACGACCATCAAAAAAAGGATGGTGTGTCGATATCTGTATATGAAGGAGGTATTGCTCATTATTCAACAATAAAAGCTGCACAGCGTGCAGCTTTTATCTGTTATTAGAATTACCTTACTTATCTCTTAACTTCCTTAGCCTGAGTGCCTGGCAACAAAGTTGTCTTGCCAACGGTCCTCGAAGTGCCTAATGCAGGATTAGTCACAGCGGTCTTGGCTGGAGTACTAACAGTTGTCGGCATGTCACCTGCAGTTTGAAGAGGTACAGATGATGCAGGCTCGTTTGTCGTTAATACAAAGGGAGTCACTTCATCAGTATCAGCCTTTGGATTGATACCACCCTTGATATCATCTTTATTGATAGTGGTACCATCGGGCCCCATGGTAGTACTTGTAATAACCTTAGGAGTTCCAGTTGTTACTACCTTAGAGGTGGTAGTTTGTGTAGTGGTACCGGTTTTTTTCAGAAGGGTTCCGGTCGATATAGTAGAATTGGTACCAACATCTGTTTTCTGTAAAGTACCTGTCGGGGTCGTTGCCTGCTTAGTAGTGGTGACAGGGACAGGCTTCAGTGCGAAACCTAGCGAGACAACGAATACGAGTGCCATTGACAAAACTAATAATTTCTTCATAATTTAAAATTTTAAATGATTGCTAAACGAGTTTACTATATTAATAAAGACTTACCAAATCGCCCTCTCATCTTAGAATAAGTGGGTAAAATGGTTGAGAATATAACCAAATCGAACATATTTCTTCGCAAATATAATAAAAGAATTACGAAGTAATAACAGGATTGGAATAAAAATGATTGTAATTATAGATAATTAACAATTCTGTCCTTCAGACGGTCTTTACCATGGTTTACAGATACAATAAATAAAGAATTGCTGCGTTATTTATTCGTGCTTAAAAGATCAGTCATATTTCTTATAGTGATGCTTGCCTATACCAAGGTAAGTGCGCAGTATGATGTGTCTTTCAGTCATTACTGGGATCTGGAAACCTATTACAATCCGGCAGCTGTCGGAAAGCAGGAAAAGATTAATGCAGCAGCTGTCTATGCACTGGATTTTGCCGGATTCGAGCATAACCCCCGTTCGATGTTCATCACCGGCGATATGCCGTTTTATGCCTTGAACAGCTACCATGGGGTAGGAGTTAACTTGCTAAACGATCAGATAGGATTGTTCACCCATCAGCGTACAGCCGTGCAGTATGCATTTAAGAAGAATCTTTTCAAGGGTGTCCTCAGCGTAGGATTGCAGGCAGGACTGCTCATGGAAGACTTTAAAGGGTCTGAGGTGGATGTGATAGATGACGATCCGGTTTTTACAAAAGCGGATGTGACGGGAAATGCCCTTGATTTAGCTTTCGGACTGTACTACTCGCATAAGAACTGGTATGTGGGATTGTCTGGGCAACATCTTACTGCTCCCTTGGTGGAGTTAGGCGAAACGAATGAACTACAGATAGATAGGACATATTATTTAACGGGCGGATACAATATTAAGTTGAGAAATCCGTTCTTAACAATACCGACCTCCTTCCTGGTGAGAACCGACGGGGTGGCATACCGTGGGGATATCACAGCCCGACTGGTGTACACTAATGAGAAGAAAAGGATGTATGGCGGACTGTCGTATAGTCCTACCAACAGCGTCACGGTGCTCATCGGAGGTGTCTTCCACGATTTCAACGTGGGATACAGTTATGAGTTCTATACCTCCTCCCTGAATATGGGTAACGGCAGCCATGAGCTCTTCGTGGGCTATCAGATGGATATCAACCTCTATAAGAAAGGGAGGAATAAGCACAAGAGTGTGAGAATACTGTAGGAAGTGAAGAGTTAAGAGTGAAGAATTATGTATTAAGAGTAATAACTCGCCTACTCGTCAACTTGTCTACTCGTTTACTCGTCAACTAATAAAAAATAAATATGAAATCAAGTAGAATAGTTATTGTACTGTGTCTGTTCTCCATGCTTGTTTTTGCTTCCTGTATGGGCAGCAAGCTGGCAACATCCGCCAATCGAGGTGGTGAGGTGACAGGTGTGGGTTCTGGTAAGGGTTTCTCTGAACCGGCACCCTATGGCATGGTACAGGTAAAACGCGGTTTCCTGAAGATGGGCTTGGAGAAGCAAGACAGTCTCTGGGGTAAGCAGACACCGGTGAAAGAAATCTCTGTCGATGGTTTCTGGATGGATGAGACAGAGGTAACCAACTCAAAATACAAGCAGTTCGTGTATTGGGTGCGCGACTCTATCCTCCGTACCCGTCTGGCTGACCCTGCATATGCCGGTGATGAGAGTTATGTGATTACTGAAGATAAAAACGGTGATCCCGTGCCTTTCCAGGTGAACTGGAAGAAATCCCTGCCGCGTAAACCAAATGAAGATGAGCAACGGGCTATCGAGAGTATGTACGTCACGAATCCCGTTACGGGAGAGAAACTGCTCGACTGGCGACAGCTGAACTACCGTTATGAGGTGTACGACTATACCGCCGCCGCTTTGCGCCGCCATCGTCTGAACCCGGAAGAACGACAGTTTAATACCGACGTGGTAGTGGATCCCGATGAGGTTGTGATGATCTCAAAAGACACTGCCTATATCGATGATGAGGGAAGAATCGTCAGAGAGACTATCGACCGTCCGTTAAGCGGACCGTGGGACTTCCTGAATACCTATATCGTGAATGTCTATCCAGATACTACCTGTTGGGTGAACGACTTCCAAAACGCAGACAATGAGATGTACCTGAGGTACTATTTCAATAATCCTACTTATAATGACTACCCGGTAGTAGGTGTTACATGGGAACAGGCTAATGCCTTCTGTGCCTGGCGTACTGACTATCTGCTGAAAGGCTTAGGTGGTGAGGCTCGTTATATTCAGCGCTATCGTCTGCCGACAGAGGCTGAATGGGAATATGCGGCACGTGGTAAGGATGGTAATGAGTTCCCTTGGGATAACAAAGATATGAAGAACGACCGTGGCTGTTTCTATGCTAACTTTAAACCCGACCGTGGTAACTATACCGAGGACGGAAACTTGATAACCAGTAAGGCGGCTATCTATGGTGCTAACAGCAACGGACTCTATGACATGGCCGGTAATGTGGCTGAGTGGACAAGCACGATCTATACGGAGGCTGGTGTGGAGGCAATGAACGACCTTAATCCTACCTTGGAGTATAAGGCAGCAATAGAAGATCCTTACAGACTGAAGAAGAAGAGTGTGAGGGGCGGCTCATGGAAAGATCCGGAGAGTTATATTCGTTCGGCATGGCGTACCTGGGAATATCAGAACCAGCCACGCTCGTATATCGGATTCCGTTGTGTACGCTCCATGGCAACCTCATCAAGTGTAAAACAAAAAAGCAGTAAGAAGAAGTAAGATGACACAGTATAGTAAATTCAATATCGTTTACCGTCTGCAGAAGTGGATGGATAGCGTACCGGGACAGACCTTCCTCAACTATGCTTATAGCTGGGGTGCCTCTATCGTGATCCTCGGTACATTGTTTAAACTGACTCACCTGCCGGGAGCCAACTTCTTCCTGTTCTTAGGAATGGGTACCGAGGTGTTCGTCTTCTTTATCTCTGCTTTCGACCGTCCGTTCGATAAGACAGCCGACGGAATGGAACTGCCTACACATGTGGGTGGTGAGTTAGAGATGGCAGAAGCAGCCAATGGTGAGACAGAGATTGTGGAATCTTCCGTAGGACCAAAGGTAAGTGGCGGAAGTCTGCCAGGTGGAACCATCATCATCAATGGTGGTGGAAGTACGGCCAGTGAGGGTGCTGTGGCTGCCGCTATGAGTGCACCTGCTGTAGAAGGTGCTGCTGCCAATGTTGTTGAAGGCTCGGCTGCTTATGTTGCTCCACCGCTTACCCCGGATATGACCGAGGCTACCAATGCTTATGTGGATGAACTGAAGAATCTCACTGAGGTGTTGGAAAAGGTGGCAGAACAGAGTCGTCGTCTGACAACCGACTCAGAGGAGATGGAGAATCTGAACCGCACGCTGACAGGTATCTGTAAGGTTTATGAACTGCAGCTCAGAAGTGCCAGCTCACAGATCAGCACCATCGATGAGATCAATGAGCAGACAAAGAAGATGGCTCAGCAGATCGACCAGTTGAATAAGATCTATACCCGTATGATCGATGCCATGACGGTGAATATGCGTGTGGCTGCCCCGGGTACGGAAATGTAGTATTTGATTCTTGATGACAAGATAAATGGCAATAAAGAAAAGACCTGTTTCTCCCCGCCAAAAGATGATCAACCTGATGTATGTCATCTTGATGGCTATGCTTGCGCTGAATGTGTCGACGGAAGTGCTCGAGGGATTCTCTATTGTGGAAGAGAGCCTGAACCGCACGACGGCCAACTCATCGAAGGAGAACCTGTCGTTGTATGGCGACTTCGAGAAACAGATGAAGAAGAACCCCGCCAAGGTAAAGGAGTGGTTCGATAAGGCTACCTACGTGAAGAATATGAGTGACTCACTCTTCAACTTCGCGCAACAACTGAAAGAGGCTATCGTAAAAGAAGCCGACGGCAAGAAAGGGGATATCCATCATATTAAGAATAAGGAGGACTTAGAGGCTGCTGCACAGGTGATGACAGCCCCTGGCAAGACGAACGGAAAAGATCTTTACGATGCGATCAACTCCTTCCGTGAACGTATCCTCAAGATGGTGACGGATGAACGCCAGCGTGAGATTATCGCCAGTAACCTGACAACCAATATTCCTGAGGATGCCCATGCGATGGGTAAGAACTGGCAGGAATATATGTTCGAAGGGATGCCCGTGGCTGCTGCTGTTACCCTGTTGTCGAAACTGCAGAGTGATGTGCGTCATGCCGAAGGTGAGGTCCTGCATACGTTGATCTCCAATGTTGACGTGAAAGATATCCGTGTGAATAAGTTGGATGCTTTTGTTATCCCCGAGAAGACAACACTGTATCCGGGAGAACAGTTCTCTGCACAGATCGTGATGGCTGCCGTGGATACGACCATGCAACCGGAGATTTATGTCAACGGTACACGTATCAACACCCAGAACGGCAGATACGCATTTACAGCAGGTAGTGTGGGTGAGCATTCGTTCAGTGGTTATCTGATTACCAGGAATGCTGCCGGTGAGGATATCCGACGTGACTTCCTCCAGAAATACAGTGTGATACCGGCACCTATGGGTGCTACCGTGGCTGCCGACCTGATGAATGTGCTGTATGCGGGTTATTCCAATCCGATGAGTGTGAGTGTGCCGGGTGTGCCATCCAATGCGGTGTCCGTATCCATGAGCGGCGGTTCCCTGACGTCAAAAGGTAACGGTCATTATGTGGCAGTACCTTCTGCCGTAGGTAAGGATGTGACGTTTACCGTGACAGCCAATGACAAGGGTAAGACCCGTCAGATGGCACAGGTAACGTTCAAAGTGAGAAAACTGCCTGATCCTACCGCTTAT
>JAFZPF010000191.1 GCA_017550455.1 Prevotella sp. | reverse complement strand
GTATTTCAAGGACGTGAGTTTCGGTGCTTTTACCCCACAGTTTGATGTGTACGGACCGGTAAAACTGCCCCAGAACCTGAAATATTATGGAGCTGGTGATGATTATATGGATCGTTTCATCCCTAAAGTATGTGAGTTGGCAGATGAACAGGTGGACTTCTCCCAATACGACAGCAATAACGACGGGAGGGTGGATATCCTGTGTGTGATCTTTGCCGGCTATTCCGAAGCTACTGACGGTAACTCTTCCGACTGCATCTGGCCGAAGGAGTCAATCATCACTGGCGTTAACCGCGATGGAAAACAGATTTACCGATATATGGTAAGTGCAGAAAGAAATGCCACCCCAGATAATCCCGGATATATCAACGGAGTGGGAGTATTCTGTCATGAGTTTTCACACTGCATGGGATTACCCGACTTCTACCCCACGTCCACTGCTGCTCAGAATGCTGCTAATCCAGGCATGGAATACTGGGACCTGATGGATGGCGGTGAATACGTGCGTAATGGATGGAATCCCACGGAATATACCGCTTGGGAGCGTGAGGCTATGGGATGGATGACCATCGACACATTAAAAGATGCAGGGACAGTGACAATGGCTGCGCTCAGTGCCGGCGGCAAGGCATATCGTATCATGAACGATAACGATGCGTCCGGACATGAGTACATCATCATTGAGAATGTTCAGAAAACAGGATGGAACGAAAGACTGCTTTCATCTGGCATGATGATCACCCATGTGGATTATAATGAGACTGCTTTCAAGTTGCCGGAAAACCGTCCGAACAATGAGATAGGACACTCCCGTTATACGATCATTCCTGCAGATGGAGAATATCTCAGTTCATATAATATTTATGATCCGGACCCCGACAATCCTAATGACAAGGTTCCTGAGGGTAAATACACCACCGAAACTTATGAAGCCAGCATGGCAAAGGATCTCTATCCCGGTCCGGGCAACGTCACTTCCATCAGTAGTTTTACCATGTACACGGGAACGATGAACAAACCATTCCTAAATATCAAGGAAGAGAATGGTATCGTAACCTTTGACTTCCTCAAAGCTACAGGTATCAAGGGGGTGAAGGAGCAGACTGTTGAAGACAACAAGATCTATGCCCTGGACGGTACATTTATGGGTACCGACCGCAGTACCTTGAAGAAAGGAGTGTATGTCATCAATCGCAAGAAGGTGGTAATCAAATAAAGTCGAACTCATCAACTTATAAACTCATAAAACTCATTAACTCATAATATGATAACAGTAACGAATTTGGCCATACAGTTTGGTAAGCGCGTGTTGTATAAGGATGTGAACATCAAGTTTACCAATGGAAATATCTATGGTGTGATTGGAGCTAACGGCGCAGGTAAATCAACATTGTTAAAGGCGATCAGCGGAGAACTCGAGCCCAACAAAGGAAGTGTGGAGCTGGCTCCCGGTGAGCGTCTGTCGGTCTTGGACCAGGACCACTTCAAATATGATGAATTCAATGTGATGGATACCGTGCTGATGGGCCATCAGCCATTGTGGCAGAATATGAAAGAGCGCGAAGCACTGTATGCCAAACCGGAGATGTCAGAGGAAGACGGTAACTTAGCTGCCGAACTGGAACTGAAGTTCGCTGAGATGAACGGTTGGGAGGCAGAGAGTGAGTCCGCACAACTGTTGCAGAACCTCGGTATCAAGGAGGAGCTGCACTATAAGCAGATGAGTGAGTTGTCGAACAACGAGAAGGTACGTGTGATGCTGGCCAAGGCACTGTTCGGACACCCCGACAACCTGTTGTTGGATGAGCCTACCAACGACCTAGACTTGGATACCGTGCAGTGGTTGGAGGGTTATCTGAGTAACCTCGAACAGACCGTGTTGGTGGTGAGCCACGACCGTCACTTCCTGGATGCGGTAAGTACGCAGACTGTGGATATCGATTTCGGTAAGGTAACTGTTTTTGCCGGAAACTACTCTTTCTGGTATCAGAGTTCTCAGTTGGCTTTAAGACAGGCGCAGAACCAACGACAGAAAGCAGAGGAGAAGCGTAAGGAGCTGGAGGAGTTTATCCGTCGTTTCTCTGCCAACGTGGCAAAGAGTAAGCAGACCACCTCACGTAAGAAGATGCTGGAGAAGTTGAATGTGGAAGAGATCCGTCCTTCCAGCAGGAAGTACCCGGGTATCCTCTTCAATATGGAGCGTGAGCCGGGCAACCAGATTCTGCAAGTGGAAGGACTGAAAGCCACGGATACCGACGGTACACTGCTCTTCGACAACGTGAATTTCAATATTGAGAGAGGACAGAAGACCGTGTTCCTCAGTCATAACCCCAAGGCGATGACCGCCCTCTTCGAGATTATCAACGGCAACCGTGAGGCGGATGCCGGAACCTATAAGTGGGGTGTCACCATCACCACAGCCTATCTACCCCTGGACAACACCGAGTTCTTCAAGAGTGACCTGAACCTGGTTGATTGGCTTTCACAGTATGGCACGGGTAACGAGGTGATGATGAAAGGTTATTTAGGAAGGATGCTCTTCAAGCAGGAAGAGGTAGAGAAAAAGGTCAGTGTTTTGTCGGGTGGTGAGAAGATGCGCTGTATGATTGCCCGTATGCAGTTGAAGAACGCCAACTGTCTGATTCTCGATACTCCTACGAACCATCTCGACTTGGAGAGTATCCAGGCATTTAACAACACACTGGTGGGATTCAAGGGCAATGTGCTCTTCGCCAGCCACGACCATGAGTTTATCAATACGGTGGCCGACCGTATCATCGAACTGACGCCCAAAGGCACGATCGACAAACTGATGACTTACGATGATTATATTTATGATGAGAGTATCAAGGAACAAAAAGCAAAGATGTACGAATAGATTGGCATGGTTTTTGTTTACCACTTGAAAAAAGAATTAAAAAATGAAAGAGAATATGAAAAACGATGAGCTGCTCGATAACGAAGAGCAGAATGAGCATGTAGAAAACAACGTGAACGAGGAAGCTGCAGAGAAAGAAACGGTGGAAACGGAAAACGTTGACAAAGAGGCAGACGGTCAGGAGGATATTGACAAGGAGTCAGCCGAGAATGCTGCTGATGACAAAGAGGCAGCATCTGAAGAGACTGAGGAACAGTCGGCCCTTGACAAAGCCTTGGATAAGATTGCTGAATTGCAGGATAAATACTTACGGTCGGTGGCAGAGTTTGACAACTACCGTAAACGTACCTTGAAGGAGAAGACAGAGTTGATATTGAACGGTTCTGAGAAGGCGGTATGTGCCGTACTTCCTGTTGTTGACGATATCGAGCGTGCCATCAGCAATGGTCAGAACACCGATGATCCCGAAGTCTTGAAAGAAGGTATGCTGCTGATCTACCAGAAATTCGAGAAGGTATTAGAGAGTCTGGGTGTTAAGAAGATCGACACTACCGATGCACTCTTCGATGTTGATATCCACGAGGCTGTGGCAATGGTTCCCGGTATGGGCGATGACAAGAAGGGCAAGGTGATCGACTGTATCCAGACAGGCTATAAATTGAACGACAAAGTAATACGTCATGCAAAAGTGGCGGTAGGACAGTAAACAATAAATCATGGCAAAGAGAGATTATTACGAGGTCTTAGGGGTTGACAAAAACGCTTCTGAGGATGATATCAAGAAAGCCTATCGAAAGATAGCCATCAAATATCACCCCGACCGTAACCCCGGCAACAAAGAGGCCGAAGAGAAATTCAAGGAGGCTGCAGAGGCTTACGATGTGCTGCATGACCCTCAGAAACGTCAGCAATACGATCAGTTTGGCTTTGACGGTCCTCAGGGTATGGGTGGCTTTAGTGGCTTCAGTGGTGGCGGCTTCTCCATGGATGATATCTTCTCTATGTTCGGTGATGTCTTTGGAGGTCGTGGCGGCTTCGGTGGCTTTGGCGGCTTCGGAGGTGGTCAGCGTCAGGCAGCCCAGCATCGTGGCTCCGACCTTCGTCTGAAGGTCCGTCTGACCTTACAGGAGGTATCCACTGGTGTGACCAAGAAGTTTAAGGTAAAGAAAGATGTCGTATGTCAGCATTGTTCTGGCACAGGTGCCGAGAAAGGCAGCAGCAGTGAGACATGTGCTACGTGTCATGGCAGTGGTGTGGTGACACGCACCACACAGAGTCTATTCGGCTTGATGCAGAGTCAGAGTGTCTGTCCTACCTGTAATGGTGAAGGTAAGGTAATTAAGAATAAGTGTAAGTACTGTGGCGGCACAGGAATCATCAAGGGCGAAGAGGTTGTGGAGATCAAGATCCCTGCCGGTGTTGCCAGTGGTATGGTGGTGAATGTTCCCGGAAAGGGAAATGCCGGTATTCATAATGGAGTGGCTGGAAATATCCAGGTACTCATCGATGAAGAGGAGAACGACACCTTCATTCGTGACGGGCAGGATGTGATCTATAACCTGTTGCTCGACTTCCCCACAGCAGCCTTAGGTGGCAACGTGGAGATACCTACCATTGAAGGAACACGTGTGAGAATCAAGATTGAACCGGGAACACAACCTGGTAAGACGCTCCGTCTGAGGGGCAAGGGTCTTCCTGCCGTTCAGGGCTATGGCTCAGGAAGAGGTGATATCGTGGTAAACATCAGCGTATTCGTTCCTAAGTCACTCAACAGAGATGAAAAGAACATGTTGGAGAAGATGAAGGACAGTGAGAACTTCAAGGGAGATAGCAGTACGAAGCGTACCATCTTCAACAAGTTTAAGAATTATTTTAATTGAGTTGACGAGTAGACGAGTAAACAAGTAGACAAGTAGACGAGTTAATAGTTTTTGAGTTTTTGAGTTTTGAGTGGTCGAGGTATCGAGATCACGAGATCTCGAGATCACGAAACCCTAAACAAGTATTTCCTTCGAGTGATGATGAATTATCAAGAAACCATAGAATATCTATATCAGGCTGCACCTACCTTTCAGAAAGTAGGTGCAGCAGGTTATAAGGAGGGTCTTAAAAACACACTCCTGTTGGATGAGCATTTCGGTCATCCACACCAGTACTTCACGACTATTCACGTTGCGGGAACCAATGGGAAAGGTTCCTGTTCGCATACCTTGGCAGCTATTCTGCAATCAGAAGGACTGAAGATAGGGCTGTATACCTCCCCGCATCTTGTGGATTTCCGTGAGCGTATCAAGGTTAACGGCCAATGTATTCCCCAAGAATACGTCATTGATTTCGTGGAGAATGAACGGGCTTTCTTCGAACCATTACATCCGAGTTTCTTTGAATTAACCACCGCGATGGCTTTCAAATACTTTGCAGATGAGAAGATTGATATAGCCGTGATAGAAGTGGGGTTGGGTGGACGACTGGATTGTACTAACATCATCACCCCTATTCTATCTATCATCACGAATATCAGTAAGGACCATACACAGTTCTTGGGCAATACGCTGCAAGAGATAGCCCTTGAGAAAGCCGGTATTATTAAAAGAGGTGTACCTGTGGTTATCGGTGAGACTGTGCCCGAGACGAAGAAAGTTTTCCTGAAGAAGGCAGCAACGATGAATGCCCCCATCATCTTTGCCGAGGATTTCAATATCGAACCGTATAAAGACTATGATTTCCAACTGAAAGGCTATTATCAGGAAAAGAACAGACGAACGATCCTTTGCGCAGCTCATGAACTGCAACTGTCGGCTGATGCCATCAAGAAAGGAATGAGTGAAGTCTGTCAGATGACCGGTTTGTGGGGGCGTTGGCAACAACTGCAATCCTCCCCAACTGTTATCTGTGACACCGGACATAATGTAGGTGGTTGGGAATACCTGAGTGAGCAGATACGCAGACAACCCTGTCGCCAGTGTCGTATCGTTTTCGGCATGGTGGATGACAAGGAAATAGAGAAGGTCATGGCAATGTTGCCGAAAGATGCCGTTTATTATTGGACGCAGGCAGAGACGAAGCGGGCTGTTGATGTGGAGAAGGTGTCGGCTATCGGTCAACGACTTTCTCTGCAGGGCTCCTGTTATAAAGATGTGGCGAGTGCCTACCATGCAGCCTTAAAGGATGCCGACGCCGATGATTTCGTCTTCGTCGGGGGCAGCAGTTATGTGGTGGCAGACTTGCTTTGTCTTTTTTAACACTCCCATCCGTTTTTTTCTTTTGTTTCGTTTGGGTTTCTCATTATTTTTTATTTACTTTGCAGACAAAGGTTTATAAACTTAAATTTATTGCATAATGAGTAATTCAGAGACACAAAATTTATGTGGTCTGAAGAGGGAAGACTTTCAGACCACTGTCAATGGTAAGCATACAGACCTCTTTCTTCTTAAAAACAGCCAAGGCAACGAAGTGGCAGTAACCAACTATGGTGGAGCTATCGTCGCCATCATGGTACCAGACAAAAACGGCAAATATGCCAATGTGATTCAGGGACATGACAACATCCAGGACGTCATCAACAGTCCGGAGCCTTTCCTTTCTACATTGATCGGCCGTTATGGCAATCGCATCAAAGAAGGAAAATTCCAATTAAACGGTAAAGAATATCAGTTGGCCATCAACAATGGTCCGAACGCTTTACATGGCGGTCCCAAGGGATTCCATGCACAGGTGTGGGATGCAGAGCAGATGAACGACGCTACCGTAACGATGTGCTATGTCTCTCCTTATCTGGAAGAAGGTTATACCGGTGAATTAAAAACAATCGTAACATTCACCTTCACTGATGAGAATGAACTGGTTATCAGTTATCTGGCTACAACAAACAAGAAGACCATCGTGAACCTTACTCATCATGGATTCTTCTCCTTGGCAGGTATTGCCGACCCTACCCCAACCATCGATGATCTGCTGTGCGAGATCAATGCCGACTTCTATATCCCCATTGATGAGAACAGCATACCTACCGGAGAGATCCTGAAGGTAGAAGGAACACCGTTTGATTTCCGTAGGGAAAAGGCTGTCGGACAAGATATCGATGCCGACAATGAGCAGATCAAGAACGGAGCCGGTTATGACCATTGCTTTGTGCTTAATAAGAAAGAAGCCGGAGACCTTTCCTTTGCCGCCCGTATCACCGATCCCAACAGTGGACGATGGATGGAGGTTTACACCACAGAGCCAGGTGTGCAGGTATATACCGACAACTGGGCTGACGGCTATAAAGGCCAGCATGGTGCAACATTCCCGAGAAGGAGTGCTATCTGTTTCGAGGCACAGCACTTCCCCGACAGTCCTAACCGCAGTTATTTCCCCTCTGTGGTATTAACACCCGAGAGTCATTACACCCAAAAGACTATCTATAAGTTTGGTGTGACAAAATAAGTTTTACTAACCTCTAAATAAAATGATTATGGATATAGAACACGTAAGAAGTCGCTTTATCAAGCATTTTGATGGTAAGACAGGTAATATCTATGCATCCCCAGGCCGTATCAACCTCATTGGTGAGCATACAGATTACAATGGTGGTTTCGTATTCCCAGGAGCCGTGGATTGCGGTATAATGGCAGAAGTACGCCCCAATGGCACTAATACTGTGATGTGCTATGCCATCGACTTAAAAGACCGTGTTGAATTTAAGGTAGATGATCCACAAGGACCGAAGACCAGTTGGGCACGCTATATCTACGGTATCATCCAGGAGATGAGAAAGCGCGGTGTTGACGTAAAAGGTTTCAACACAGCATTCTCCGGTGATGTGCCACTGGGTGCCGGCATGTCTTCATCAGCTGCTCTGGAGAGCTGCTTTGCCTTCGCTATCAACGATCTGTTTGGCGACAATAAAGTATCCAAATGGGATATGGTGTTAGCCGGGCAGGCAACCGAGCATAACTACTGCGGTGTAAAATGTGGTATCATGGATCAGTTTGCCAGTGTCTTTGGACAGGCAGGAAAACTGATGCGCCTGGATTGCCGCAGCCGTGAGTTTGAGTATTATCCATTCAATCCTCAGGGATACAAGCTCGTATTGCTGAACTCTTGTGTGAGGCACGAATTGGCAGGATCTCCCTATAACGACCGCAGAAACAGTTGTGAGAATGTTGTGAAGCATATCGCCGCCAAGCATCCGGATATGGTGAAGGAGACATTACGTGACTGTACATGGGAAGAGCTAGAGGAAGTACGTGAGGAAGTTGGCGCGGAAGACTATAAGCGTGCTAAGTTCGTACTCGGTGAGAAAGACCGTGTGCTGGCAGTCTGCGACGCCCTGGTTGCCGGTGACTACGAGACTGTAGGAAAGAAGATGTACGAGACTCATGAGGGTTTAAGTAAAGATTACGAGGTTTCTTGCGAAGAGCTTGATTTCCTGAATGATATCGCCAAGGCAAATGGTGTTACAGGAAGTCGAATCATGGGTGGTGGCTTCGGCGGATGTACAATCAACTTGGTGAAAGACGAGTTGTACGATGCTTTCATTGCCGATGCTAAAACAAAGTATTTCGCTAAATACGGTAAGGAGCCAAAGGTGATCGATGTAGTGATCGGTGACGGCTCTCGAAAGATCTGCTAAATGCAATCTTAAGCTGTTATTACGAGATCACGAGATTACGAGATTAAGAAATAACGAGATTACGAAATTTCTAGTCATAAAAACATTAAGGATATTCCCGAAGGAATATCCTTTTTTGTTTTAATCAAATCGATTGTTATTAAAAAGTGTAAATAGTACACTTAACATGTTATTAATTTATAAAATATGCTTAATAATCATACAAGATAATAAAAATAGTGGTATTTTTGAGGTAAATTATTATCATTCTACAATCATGAAAAAAATATCTGTATTATTAGCAGGACTCGGAATGGCAGCCATTCTGTGTTCTTCGTGTTCAAATGCTCCTAAGCTCACCATGTCTGGCCTTGACCCAGCAGCTTTCGACACTGTTATCAATGAGAAACCTGTACAACTGTACACGCTGAAGAATGCCAATGGCATGGAGGTATGTATCACCAACTTCGGTGGTCGTGTAGTTTCTCTGTTAGTGCCCGACAAAGACGGGAACCCGCAGGATGTTGTCCTCGGCTTCGATAATATCCGTCAGTATGCAGACACCGTAAACAGCCCCAGCGACTTCGGCGCAGCTATCGGCCGTTATGCCAACAGAATCAAAGACGGTAAAATCACTATTGACGGTCAGACCATCCAACTGCCAAAGAACAACTTCGGTCACTGTCTCCACGGCGGTCCTTCCGGTTGGCAATATCAGGTTTACGAAGCTAACCAGCCAGCAGAAAACATGTTGCAGTTGACCCTCAAGAGTCCTGATGGTGACAATAACTTCCCCGGTAATGTGGTAGCCACCGTTACTTATACCGTTACCAACGACAATGGACTGGACATCGCCTATACAGCAACTACCGATAAGAAGACGGTTATCAATATGACAAACCACTCTTACTTCAACCTCAACGGTGATCCCAACGTCAATATCGAAAACCATCTGCTGCAGCTCAACGCTTATATCTACACCCCATCTGACGCCACTTATATGACAACAGGTGATACCGTATGGGTAAAGGGAACACCGATGGATTTCCTCGAACTAACTGAGGTTGGTAAGAATGTAAATAACTTTGACTATAAGCCGATCAAGAACGCTAACGGCTTCGACCACAACTGGTGTCTCGCTTCCTATGCCAACGGCAAGGGTAACGATAAGTTAGTTTCTTGCACCCTCTACTCACCTGTCACAGGTATCAAGATGGATGTATATACCAATGAGCCAGGTGTTCAGGTATATACCGGTAATTTCCTCGATGGATCACTGACAGGAAAGAAAGGCATCACCTATCAGAAGAGAGCCGGTATCTGTCTGGAGACACAGAAATATCCTGACTCTCCCAATAAGAAAGGATGGCCTTCAGCCTATCTGTCACCGGGCGAGAAATACTATTCTCACTGTATCTACAAATTCAGTGTGGCCAAATAATCTGAAACAAATCAATTAATTATCTTAACAATATTCAAAAAGTAATATGGCAATTTTAGACTGGATCGTCATCGGCGTCTTCGTATGTGCGCTCGTTGGCATCGTACTCTGGGTGGTATCTCAGAAAAACAATGACTCCGCCGACTATTTCCTCGGTGGTCGTGACGCAACATGGATAGCTATCGGTGCATCACTCTTTGCATCGAACATCGGATCAGAACACCTTATCGGACTTGCAGGAACAGGTGCTGCCAGTGGTATGGCAATGGCACACTGGGAGATGCAGGGATGGATGATCCTGCTCCTCGGTTGGGTCTTCGTTCCCTTCTATTCACGTAGTATGGTGTTTACCATGCCGGAATTCCTG
Organism: Prevotella sp.; assembly: GCA_017550455.1. Lineage (GTDB taxonomy): Bacteria > Bacteroidota > Bacteroidia > Bacteroidales > Bacteroidaceae > Prevotella. Next base: position 2,559 of record JAFZPF010000191.1, on the reverse strand, counting down.
GAAAGACGTTATAATTCGCAAAGCCGTACGATTCTTTCCACGATCTCACTGATCAGTTATGTGCTCACGAAGGTTGCTGTGACGGTATATGCCGGTGGTTTGGTATTCCAACAGGTCTTCGGCATCAAGGAACTGTGGGGCATTGACTTCTTCTGGATCGCAGCTATCGGACTGGTTGTTATCACCGCTATCTACACCATCTTCGGTGGTATGAAGAGTGTGCTCTACACCTCTGTGCTTCAGACCCCTATCCTGCTGTTGGGTTCTCTGATTATCCTGGCTCTCGGATTGAAGGAGTTAGGTGGATGGGATCAGATGTTGGAATTGTGTAACGTTAAACCGAACTATGAGGGTGCCCAGGGAACCATGATTCACCTGATGCGTTCCAATAGCGACCCGCAGTATCCGTGGCTGGGTGCATTGTTAGGCTCTGCCATCATCGGTTTCTGGTATTGGTGTACCGACCAGTATATCGTTCAGCGTGTGCTCTCCGGAAAAGATGAGCGTGAGGCTCGCCGTGGTACAATCTTCGGTGCTTATCTGAAGTTGTTGCCCGTATTCCTCTTCCTCATCCCCGGTATGATCGCTTTCGCTATCCACCAGAAATATATCGGTGCAGGTGGTGAGGGATTCCTCCCCATGCTCGCCAATGGCAATCCGAATTCCGACGCAGCCTTCCCCACCCTCGTGGCCAAACTGTTGCCCGCCGGTGTGAAAGGTCTTGTGGTCTGCGGTATCCTTGCAGCATTGATGAGTTCTCTGGCATCGCTGTTCAACTCTTCAGCTATGCTCTTCACCATCGACTTCTACAAACGTCTGCGTCCAAAGACCTCTGAGAAAGCCCTCGTGCGTATCGGCCAGGCAGCTACCGTGATCATCGTGATCTTAGGTATCCTCTGGATTCCTATCATGCGTAGTGTCGGTGATGTGCTCTATTCCTATCTGCAGGATGTGCAGAGCGTGCTCGCCCCGGGTATCGCCGCAACATTCCTCCTGGGTATCTGCTGGAAACGTGCCTCTGCGAAAGGTGGTATGTGGGGTCTCCTCTCCGGTCTGATCATCGGTCTTACCCGTCTGGGTGCAAAGGTGTACTACAGTAACACCCCCGATGCCGCACAGACATGGTTCAAGAGTGTGTTCTATGATTTCAACTGGTTGTTCTTCTGTGGATGTATGCTCGTGGTATGTCTCCTGGTGGTGATCATCGTCAGCCTCTGTACCAAGGCACCCGATCCCAAGAAGATCGAAGGACTGGTCTTCGGCACAGCTACCCCGGAGCAGAAAGCTGCTTCACGTGCATCTTGGAATAAGTGGGATGTGTTCCACACCTGCGTGATCCTTGGTCTTACTATCGCATTCTACATCTATTTCTGGTAAGAGATGACAACCTATTATTCTGGAACCCCCAAGGCGTATGTTGCAGTCGACTGTATCATCTTCGGGTTTGACAACAACAAACTCAAGTTGATGCTGGGTAAGCGTCAGATGGATCCAGGAAGAGGTGAATGGTCATTATACGGTGGCTTTGTCGGCATGCATGAGAGTGTCGACGAAGCCGCTCACCGTGTCTTATATGAGTTGACAGGACTCAAGAATCTGTATATGCGCCAGGTAGGTGCTTTTGGGGCTGTCGACCGTGACCCCGGTGAGCGTGTCGTCTCCATTGCTTATTGCGCACTGATCAAGATCAGCGACTATGATCATCAGTTATATGAGGAGCACGCCGCAGAATGGGTGGATCTCGATCATCTCCCACCGCTGTACTCCGATCACCAGCAGATGGTTCTTAAAGCCATATCACTGTTGCGCAAAAGCATCAAGACAGAGCCTATCACCAATAGTCTGTTACCCGATTATTTCACCTTAACCCAACTGCAACACGTCTACGAGGCAATACTCGGTGAGAGCATCGACAAACGGAATTTCCGTAAGCGTATCATGAGTATTGATTTGGTAGAGAAGACAGAGATGATTGATAAAATAACATCAAAACGTGGAGCTGCCCTATACCGCTTTAATAATAATAGGTATGAGGGTGTCCGTCTTTAAGATAAAAACTATATGTTAGAAGAATTAAAAGAAAAAGTATTCCAGGCGAACCTCGATTTGGTAAAGCACAACCTGGTGATCTTTACATGGGGAAATGTTTCTGCCATCGACAGAGAGAGCGGTTTAGTAGTTATCAAGCCGTCGGGCGTCAGCTACGACAAGATGAAAGCCGATGATATGGTGGTCGTTGACCTTCAGACAGGAAAGGTGGTGGAAGGTGACCTCAACCCTTCGTCAGACACCCCCACACACCTCGTCCTCTATAGGGCCTTCCCTGAGATCGGCGGTATCGTACATACCCACTCCACCTACGCCACGGCATGGGCACAGGCAGGAAAAGACATTCCCAACATCGGCACCACACACGCTGACTATTTCCATGATGAGATACCGTGCACCGATGATATGACAGCCGACCAGATGGATGCCTATGAGCATAACACCGGTGTGGTGATCGTCGACCGTATCAAGAAAGGGAATATCAACCCTGTTCACACCCCCGGCGTGCTG
>JAFZPF010000190.1 GCA_017550455.1 Prevotella sp. | reverse complement strand
CTGACAGTTTTTCTAATGCCATCTTATCATCCACAACCACAAAATGCCATGACTGTCGGTTCATACTACTGGGTGACATCAAGGCTGCACGCAGTAACATTTGTACATCATCACCACTGATTTCCTCATCGGAAAACCGCCGGTAACTCCTTCGCTGTTTTAAAAGTTCACTAAAATATGCCATTGAATGATCTGTTTTCGATGCAAATTTACAAATAACAACTTGAAAAGACAAATTTCACACATTATTTTTGGCAATGAGTTTGTGAGTTGGTGAATTTATTAGTTGCAGGGTTAGGGGTTATCCCTACCCGAAAGAGACAGGCAAACAGTGGTGGAGTTCTTTATTACACCTTACTTTTTAAGTACAAACGGGTGACTTTTCCAGTTCAGGAAGATAGTATGCTGAGTACATTCGCGTACTGTTTCCCGTACAACCTTACAGGCAGAAAGCCTTGCGGCAGTAAGCAGAAGACTTTTTGCCTGTAAGCAAAAACCTGTCGAAAGTATTTGTATTATCAAAAACATTTGCTATATTTGCGGTATGAACGAGGAGGTACACATAGATATTGTTACCCAGAGCGATCAACTGCCTGAGATGACATGCCGTAGTTTCTTCCATAGCAGGGATCTTTTTGAGATCCTGGAGAAGACGCGTGCACAACAGCCCTACATGGTGGTGGCCACAAAAGAAGGAAAGGTTATCGCTCATCTCCTGGCAATCCTGCGCAGAAGAGGATCGCTCATACCACCCTATCTCTTCTCGCAGGGTCGTATCTATGGTGAGGGTGACTATGAAGAGGGTGTTGATAAAGAACATGTATTTCAGTTGATGCTCAGCGAGTTGACAAAGTTGTTTAAACGAAAACTTTGTCTTTATATTGAGTTCAGTGACCTGAGCACAAAGATGTTCGGATACAAGATATTCAGGAAAGAGCGGTACTTCCCTGTTCAATGGATGGAAGTTCACAACTCCCTCCATTCCATGCCACCTATTGAGCGTCTGAACGACAAGATGAAAGAACGTATCACACATATTCAGCAGCAGGGTGTGATCTTCAAGCAGGTGGAAAACAAAGAAGAACTGAAAGCATTCTATCGTATGTTGCATCGTTTCTTCTCCTTGAAAGTACGCCGTTATCTACCACCCGAACGGCTGTTCTTCGAGATGGCGCACAATGAGCATTGCAGACTATTCGTGACAAGATATAAAGAGAAAGTGATTGGCGGTTGTGCCTGCATCTATTACAACGACAATGCCTATCTGTGGTATCTGGCTTCCCGCAAACGGCGTTATCCTTTGTTACATCCAGGAACCGCCACTGTCTGGGGGGCCATCAAGTATGCCTACGAGAAAAAATACCGACATATTTACTTCATGGATGTGGGCCTGCCTTTCAAGAAAAGCCAGTATCGCGACTTTATCCTCAGCTTCGGAGGAAAGGAAGTAAGTACTTACAGATGGTTTAGATTCACCGTCTCCTGCATCAACAGTGTTATTGGCTGGATATACCGCGAATAACCTTTGCGATGCAATAAACCGCCGAAAGATACGTTAGTATTTTGATGACAAAGAAAATTTGCCTTATCATATACTGTCTGCTGGCTCTCGTGACACAGAGCATCGCACAGACATTCACCCTGCAGGGAAAGGTTACTGACGACCAGAATAATCCTGTTGAACTGGCAACCGTTGCCGTGGTCCAGCAGGGGCGCATGACCATGACTAACCTGAAGGGTGAGTTCACCATACAACTACTCTCTGCAGACAGTGTCGTGGTAAGGTTTTCTATGGTTGGATACAAGACCAAGACACGTGTACTCAGGAATCCGAAAGGCAGACAGACATTGCTCGTACAACTGCTTGACGACAATATCATCGACGAGGTGGTTGTGACCGACCAAGTAAGGCAGACGGGAACCACCCAGCAACTGAATCCTGCAGATATCAAACAGACGCCCTCAGTCACCGGTAATGCGGTGGAAGAACTAGTGCAATCCCAAGCAGGAGTGAGCACGCATAGTGAGCTGTCTTCGCAATATAATGTGCGTGGAGGTTCTTTCGATGAGAACTTCGTCTATATAAACGATGTGGAAATCTACCGTCCTTTCCTCGTCCGCAGTGGTCAACAGGAAGGGTTGTCGATCATCAATCCCGACATGGTTGAGAAGATCGGGTTCTCCTCAGGCGGTTTCGAGGCAAAGTTCGGTGACAAGATGTCATCCGCCCTCGACATCCATTACAAGCGTCCGAAACCTTTCGAGGCCAGCATTACAGGTAGTCTGTTGGGAGGAAGTGCGTTTATCGGTTTCTTCAACAAGAAATTCTCATGGAGTAACGGCGTCCGATACAAGACCAACCGTTATCTGCTGGGGTCACTGGAGACGAAAGGTGAGTACGATCCGCATTTCCTCGACTATCAGTCATACCTTACCTACCAACCAGACAAGCGATGGAGCATCGAACTCTTCGGGGATATCTCTGTCAATCATTACAACTTCCATCCTGAGGACCGGGAGACGAGATTTGGAACTTTGGAGAATGTGAAGGCTTTCAAAGTGTATTTCGACGGACAGGAGAAAGATCTCTTCCGGACATATTTCGGAACCTTCAACCTTACCCGTTACCTGCAAGAGAACAAGAACACCTATCTGTCGCTTATTGGCTCAGCCTACTCCACCAACGAACAGGAGAAATATGATATCCAGGGACAGTATTGGCTGACACAGACAGAGACGAGTGAACAACTGGGAGTAGGCACATACATGGAACATGCCCGTAACTACCTGAAGGCTGATGTGGAGAGTTTTAAAGTACTCTTCCATCATAAGACGAGACAACACCAGATACAGGCAGCCGCCACGTATAAGATAGAACATATCGAGGAGGCGACACGGGAATATGAGATGCGCGACTCCAGCGGATACGTGGTTCCCCATACCGGGAAAGATCTCTATATGATCTACTCCCTCAACGCCCGTAACAAAATGGATGCCAACAGAATAGAGGTATATGCGCAGGATACCTACAAGTTTACCGGCAACGATGAGCAGACATTCTATACCCTGAATTACGGCATACGTTTCAGTCATTGGAACTTCAACAGAGAGAGTATCCTCAGTCCGAGAATATCCTTGTCTGTCGTCCCCTCCTTCAATCAGGATCTGACCTTCCGCGTGGCTACCGGCATCTATTACCAAGCCCCATTCTTCAAGGAGTTACGCGACACGTCAACCGTCAACGGCATCACCTATGCCACGCTCAACAACAAGATCAAGAGTCAACGGTCGTTGCAATTCATTTTAGGCACGGACTATCGGTTTAAGATGGCTAACCGGCCCTTCCGTTTCACGGCAGAAGCATATTATAAAGCACTGAGTAATCTCGTGCCCTACAGTGTCAACAATGTGAAGATTGTCTATGATGCCAGTCAACAATGTAGCGGTCATGCAATGGGAATAGACTTCAAACTCTACGGAGAGTTTGTGCCGGGCACCGACTCCTGGCTGACATTCTCACTAATGGACACCCGCATCAATATCAATGGAAAGAAGACTCCCCTGCCCACCGATCAGCGTTATGCCGTCAATCTTTTCTTCACGGACTACTTTCCGAAGACCGACAGATGGAAGATGTCCCTCCGACTGGCATACGCCGACGGCCTACCTTTCGGCGCTCCCCACCGTAGTCTTGACTCCACGCCCTTCCGAGCCCCTGCCTACCGGCGTGTTGACATTGGTATGAGCTACCGTGTCATCAACAATGAGAAAAAGGAGAAGAAGTCGGCTATCCGTAACCTGTGGCTGGGTGTTGACGGTCTTAACCTGTTAGGAATCAACAATGTGAACTCCTATTATTGGATCACCGACGTGACCAATCATCAATATGCTGTACCCAATTATTTAACGGGCCGACAGATAAATGCAAAGTTTATCCTCGAGTTTTGAATATTTTAAGCATATTTTTGTTGTTGTATAAGAAAAAAGCAGTATCTTTGCAGCATTATAAAACTTAATAACAACTATTTTATTAAACATTATGAAAATTTCTCATATTGAGCATTTAGGCATCGCAGTTCAGAGCATTGAAGAAGCGCTGCCATACTTCAAAGAAGTATTGGGCCTTGAGTGTTATGCAGTAGAGGTAGTAGAAGACCAGAAAGTAAAGACTGCTTTCTTAAAGTGCGGAGAAGTAAAGTTAGAACTTCTTGAGCCGACATCTCCCGAGAGCACTATTCAGAAATGGCTGGATAAAGGCAACAAGGGTGTTCACCACGTAGCTTTCTGCATTGAGGATGGTGTTGCCAATGCATTGGCAGAGTGCGACGGTAAGGGTATACGTCTGATCGACAAAGCTCCTCGCAAGGGCGCTGAGAATCTGAATATTGCATTCTTGCATCCGAAATCAACCTGTGGCATTCTTACAGAGCTCTGTGAGCACTAATATCCCAGGTAGTCATTCTAACTCATGCAAATATTATAATTAAAATAAAACAAATGAGCAAGCAAGTAGAAAAGATCAAAGAGCTCATCGCAAAACGCGAGCAGGCTCGTTTAGGTGGTGGTGAGAAAGCCATCGAGAAACAGCATGCCCGTGGCAAATATACAGCTCGTGAACGTATAGACATGCTGCTGGATGAAGGCAGTTTCGAAGAAGTTGACATGTTCAAGCTTCACCGTTGTCATAACTTCGGTATGGAGAAGAAACAATACCTCGGTGATGGCGTCGTAGCCGGTTCAGGAACTATCGACGGTCGTCTGGTATATGTTTTCGCACAGGACTTTACCGTTAACGGAGGTTCTCTGTCAGAGACCATGGCAGAGAAGATCTGCAAGGTAATGGATCTGGGTATGAAGATGGGTGCCCCGGTTATCGGTATCAACGACTCAGGAGGTGCACGTATTCAGGAAGCTGTCAACGCTTTGGCAGGATATGCAGAGATCTTCGAGCGTAACATCCTCGCATCAGGTGTTATCCCACAGATCTCCGGTATCTTCGGTCCATGTGCCGGTGGAGCTGTTTATTCACCAGCCCTTACCGACTTCACTTTGATGATGGAGAACACTTCCTATATGTTCCTGACCGGTCCGAAGGTGGTAAAGACTGTTACCGGTGAGGATGTGAACCAGGAGCAGCTCGGTGGTGCATCAGTACATGCATCAAAGAGTGGTGTTACCCACTTCACAGCCAAGACTGAGGAAGAGGCTATCGAGATGATCAAGACTTTGATCAGCTATATTCCGCAGAACAACATGGAGGAGACTCCGCGTAAGGAATGTACCGACCCGATCAACCGCGTTGCTGACTCTCTGAATGAGATTCTTCCGGACGATCCTAACAAGGCATACGACATGTACAAGGTGATCAGCGCTATCACCGATAACGGAGAGTTCTTCGAGGTACAGCCTAAGTTCGCTAAGAACATCATCGTTGGTTTCGCACGTTTCAACGGCCAGAGTGTCGGTATCGTTGCCAACCAGCCGGCAGCCTATGCAGGTGTGCTTGATGTTAATGCCAGCCGTAAGGGTGCTCGTTTCGTTCGTTTCTGCGACGCTTTCAATATTCCTATCGTTACATTGGTTGACGTTCCGGGATTCCTCCCAGGAACAGGTCAGGAGTACAATGCCGTCATCCTCCACGGAGCACAGCTGCTCTATGCTTTCGGTGAGGCTACCGTTCCAAAGGTTACCGTTACCCTCCGTAAGAGTTATGGTGGATCACATATCGTGATGGGATGTAAGCAGTTGCGTACCGATATCAACTATGCATGGCCAAACGCTGAGATCGCCGTGATGGGTGCATCAGGAGCTGTTGCCGTTCTCTATGCTAAGCAAGCTAAGGACGCTGAAGATCCGAAGGCTTATCTGGCAGAGAAGGAAGAAGAGTATATCGAACTCTTCCAGAATCCTTATCAGGCTGCTAAGTATGGTTATATCGACGACGTGATTGAACCGCGTAACACTCGTTTCCGTATCTGTCGTGCACTCGCTCAGCTTGCAACCAAGCGTGAGAGTCTGCCCGCTAAGAAACACGGTAATATTCCAATGTAATCAACAAAGGGGTTGGGGCTCCGGCTCATCCGGGCCCCATATAACCATTATCAATCAAATATGGGAAAATTAAATAACGAAGTGTATGCAGCCATAGCTCTTGCCATGCATGAGTATCAGGGTAATAACGTACACGATAAAGAGACTGGCATCATCACAATCAAAGAGCATCATTCAGATTGGTCTTCACGTATGTTGACGATGACTGCCCATCCTTAATAATAAATAAAGTATGAAAGAATACAAGTATAAAATCAACGGAACAGAATATACTGTTCAGATTGGTGACATCGTAGAGAACATCGCCAATGTTACCGTCAACGGTGAGGACTTCCAGGTAGAGATGGAGAATGAGCCAGAACCTGAGAAGAAGAAGGTTGTGGTTAATCCAGCCGCTGCAAAACAGCAGGAATCAACTGACGAGGGTGCTTCCGCAGGACCGGTAAACACTGAGAATGCACTGAAAGCTCCACTGCCAGGTGTGGTTGTAGAAGTGAAGGTAGCTGTCGGTGATACCGTTAACGCCGGTGATACCGTTGTCGTATTGGAAGCTATGAAGATGGCTAACAACCTCGATGCTGAAAGAAGTGGTAAGGTGACTGCAGTATTGGTAAAGGCCGGTGACAGTGTGATGGAAGATACTCCACTCGTTGTTATTGAATAAATCTTTATAAATCTTAATAATGATGGACTTGTCTATAATATTGGATAAGTCCATTATTATTTTACATTAATTTTTACGAATAATCACCCAACAATCCCTAAATTAAACAAAATCTATTCCTTTTATCAATTATTTTTTGTACCTTTGCATCCTATTTGATTACTATATATATTACGTCATGGCAGCAAAGAAAGTACTTTTTATTAATCAAGAGATCATCCCCTACGTGCCAGAGAGTGAGCTCTCACTCCTCGGTAAACAATTACCTTACACCATACAGGAGAAAGGATACGAGATTCGTACTTTCATGCCAAAGTGGGGTAACATCAACGAGAGAAGAGGTTGTCTGCACGAAGTGATCCGTCTTTCAAGGATGATGCTTATCATCGACGATACCGATCACCCGCTTATCATCAAGGTGGCTTCTATACCACAGACACGTATCCAGGTGTATTTCATCGATAATGACGATTACTTCAGCAAGCGACAGATGGAAGCCGACGAGAGCGGTGAGGAATATCCTGACAACGGTGAGCGTGCAGTCTTCTTCGCACGTGGTGTGCTGGAAACCGTGAAGAAACTCCGTTGGGTACCCGACATCATCCACTGTCAAGGATGGATGAGCGCCATCATCCCTCTCTATATCAAGACAGCCTACCATGACGAACCCTCTTTCGCCAATACAAAGGTGATCACATCCCTCTTCAGTAAAGAACTGAAGAACGATCTGGGCGAAAACCTCAAGCGTACGATTGCTTATAAAGATGCACAACCCGAATTGCTCAGCAAATACAAAGAGACATTCGACTTCATGGAACTGGGTAAGATGGCTATCGACTATTCCGACGGTATCGTGGAGGCAGGAAAAGAGGTGAACCCTACCCTGTTGCAATATGCACTGGATAATGGCAAGCCTGTCATGAGTTACCCGGGGGAAGAGGATTTCGGAGAACAATATCATCAATTTTATCAACAGATTTGTGGCCCCGAGGAATAATCCCCGGAGTCGGGCATGCCTGAGGATCTTCCACAGATGCCCACAGTCATAAAGATAAACACTTCATGAAAACAAAATCATTCGCAGTTCTGTTACTGCTTACTGCTTTTCTCACAGCATGTGATGATACGACAGAAACCATTGGTTCATCGCTGACAGATAACATGGATCATCTGCAGATCACAACCGATACTTTCACCATATCAACACGCTCGATCGTCGCAGATTCCGTTTTGTCAAGAAATACCACAGGCTACCTCGGAAAGATCAAAGATCCCGAAACAGGGGCATATATCACAGGCGACTTCATGGTTCAGTTCAGTACCCTTGAGGATTATTATTTCCCCAAGAAAGACAGTATTGAGAGCCGTGATGAGTTCGGCGAGGTGTGTGTCGACTCCTGCGAGATACGTCTGTATTATGATGAGTATTACGGTGACTCCCTCGCCACGATGAAGATCACGGCCTACGAGATGGGTACGCCCTATGAGGAAGGACAGAATTATTACTCTAATTACGACCCGGTAGAAAGGGGATATATCCGTGAAGGAGGAATCGCCAAGAGTAAAATGTATTCACTGGCGAATATGAGCGTGAGCGACAGTCTGAAAAAGACCACCTCCTACTCTCCCAATATCCGCATCCCCCTGAATGATCCTTATACGGCCAAGGATGGTAAGACCTATAAGAATATCGGTACTTACATCCTGCAGAAATACTATGAGAATCCGGAGATCACCAAGAGTGCATATAAGTTCATTCATGAGATCTGTCCGGGATTCTACATCAAACTGCAGGAAGGACTCGGTTCGATGGCCTATATCTTTAACAGTCAGTTGAACCTTTACTTCCGCTATCATTCAAAAATCACCAGAGACAAGGTCACGAAGGATACTGTTTATGTAGGAACGACATCCTTTGCCGGAACAGAGGAAGTGCTTCAGTGCACACATATCACCAACGATAAGCAAACAATCACCTCACTGGCAGCCGACAACAGTTGTACTTACCTGAAGACTCCCGCCGGTATCTTCACGGAGATGACCCTGCCCGTGGATGAGATTCTCTATAAGCATGAGAACGATACGCTGAACACCGCAAAGATCAATCTCTTACGTATCAATAACCATACGCATGGGGATTACACGCTGAGTACCCCGTCAACCCTCTTACTCGTAGAACGTGACAGTATGTACACCTTCTTCGAAGACAACAAGATTGCTGACAACAAACAGACCTACCTGTCAACATCATCCGACAACGGATATACCTTCAATAATATCTCTGGACTGATCCGTCACATGGCAGAAGCTAAGGAAATAGGACTGAAGAGTAATCCTAACTGGGTGGCCTTACATCCCAACTGGAATAAAGTGGTGGTTATCCCCGTAAAGGCAGAGTATGTCACGGTGGGACAAACGCAGAAATTGGCAAAGGTATCACATGATATGTCACTCACAAGCACCCGACTGGTGGGTGGCCGTGAGAACCCCCATCAAACAAACAGAATCAGTGTGATCTACAGTAAATTCTCGGATAAGTAATGGCAGACAACTATCTGGAATATCATCGTGAGGACTATGAGCGTAAGAAGGCTGAATGGCTGAAGAAAAAGCGTCATCGTCCTCACCGTTCTATAGAGAAACCTGAAGATGAAGCATTGTAATAACTAAAGAGATAAAAGGGAATAAACAAAAAAGCCATCCGTTTGGATGGCTTTTTTCTGCGGTGCGTACGGGACTCGAACCCGTGACCTCCTGCGTGACAGGCAGGCATTCTAACCAGGCTGAACTAACGCACCAGTTCACATTTGTTCAATTGCGGATGCAAAGGTATGACATTTTTTTGTTATCTCCAAATGTAATCCCTATTTTTTTAACGAGAAATTAAAAAAACTGCATAAAACAGACATCGGAATAAGTATCACCATGACATAACCAGTCTTTTAATACGGCTGTCTGCCTGAACCCTGCTTTACAAAACAGTTGGAGGGAATACTCGTTTTCTGTTGAGATGTAAGCATACAACTGATGGATATGCAACACATGAAGGGCATAGTCCGTCAGTTGCTGAAGGGCCTCCGTGGCATATCCCCGATGCCGGAAGGGTTGTTGGATGACGACACCCACTTCCGCCCGGTTGTGTCTCGGATCATACGACATCAGATCGATGATGCCCACCACCTGCTGTTCCACCTCAATCATCAACCGCAGTTGTTTATCGGTATAGATATCGCCTGTCGTCTGCTTAATATATTCATGGATGAAAAAACGTGAATAAGGAACATTGGTAGATCCCACATCCCACAGACTCTCGTCGTTCTCCAAATCATACATAAGCTCCAGATCCTCCGGTTCGATGGCCCGTAGTCTTACATGCTTCATTTCGTCGTTCATTCGATAATCTCCCTTTCCGTGATAAGTAATTGTTTTTCTGGATGATAGATACCCACTTCCACCTGTTCTTCAGGTTTCTTAGCAAAAATTCTCAGGATGCCCGCATAACTATATGCCGCTGTGTCATAGACCACTACCGTCGGCTTTTGCGGACGTAGTTGTTCAAACAAGGTCAGATGCCCGTCACTCATCAGCTGTTCTGTGGCCATCACACATTCGCAGGACAAACCTTTCTTCTGCATCATCTGCCTGAAGGCCTCGGCATGTTCCGCCAACCCGAAGAAATAGAAGACCGGCTGTTTCTCTTTCTTTACCAGACGCAACCCCAAAGTCTTTATCATCCAATTCTTTACGATGGAGAACAAGGCCGTCATGGCCTTCACATAAATAGCCATCTTTATCGGTATGGTCAACAGAAAACTGAGATTCCCGAAATGTTTTCGGAAGAAGATCAGCATCGCCTGGTAGAACACATGCACATAACGGAAACTGGATTTCTCCGTACTCTCACCCTTATAATGAAGGATGGATGTAGGAACATACCAGTTGGAAAAACCACCTTTCAACAGTCGGTAAGACAGATCGATATCCTCACCGTACATGAAGAAATCCTCATCCAACAACCCTATCTCATCGAGGGCACGCTTACGAAGCATACAGAAAGCGCCGCTGACCACGTCAATCTGACAGGGCTTGTCCCATGGCAGATAAGCCATGTAATATTTGCCGAAACGCTGACCCATCGGGAAACGACGGCATAGACCGGTCATCTTATAGAAGGCCGTCATAGGCGTGGGCAACCCTCTCCTACTCTCAGGGGCTTTCCGCCCATCGCAATAATGCATACATACACCCGCTGCCCCGGCATCCGGATGATCATCCATAAAACGAAGTACCTCACGGATGGTATCCTCGCCCACCACCGTATCGGGGTTCAACAACAGGATATAATCACCTTTCGCCTGTCTGATAGCCACATTATTTCCTTTCGCAAACCCCATATTGTGATTCATGCTGATCAGCCGACAACGGTCTGAAAGATATCCCTGCAGATAATCCACCGACCCGTCCTTCGAGTGATTGTCAACGATGAGTATCTCCGCATCGATACCCTGAAGGGCACGCTGAAGACTGTCAAGACATTGCCCGACATAATACTTCACATTATAATTGACAATAACTACCGACAGCATACGCTTTAAGCTCGTTCGTCATCAGGGGTGACCTCTGCCACACATCGTCCTTCACTCGGATAAATGAAGAACAGACAGATAAACAGGATGATGGCCAGATACCCGAACGACACATTCATATATAAATAATATAATAAGGTGTTGATAAACAAGGGTTGGCTCAGGAGATTCATCCGCATTAATCCCCATTGTTGTAACGCCTTCTCACGACGCTCATACAGATCACGCTGTATGCGCTTGATCTTAAAAAGATACAACGCCAAAGGAATAGCACCTATGGTGAACAACTCCATGATCGTGAGCAGGATAAACTCACCTTTAGTCCCACTCTCCAGCAATCCGGTATCTATCACCCCTGTCTCAAACAGGATGATGATCAAGGCAACGGAAATCAGGCCCGCCCAGAATAAAATCTTCAAATTCTTAACTACATCTTTCATTTTTTCTAAGTTTACAAGTTCATGAGTTTTTTAAGATCATGGGTTAATGACTTGATGAGGTTTTAAGTTATCGGGGAGTCGAAATCTCATAATCTCATAATCTCGAAATCTCGAGATCTCGTAACAAACATCCCTAACTCTAACCTCCAAACGGCGTACGATTAAGGATCGAGCGCCCTAACGTCACCTCATCAGTGTATTCCAGTTCATCACCCACAGAGATTCCCCGGGCAATGACCGACAGACGAACATCATAGGCAGCCAACTTCCGGGAGATATAAAAACTCGTCGTATCACCCTCCATCGTACTGCTCAAGGCGAAGATCACCTCCTGAACACCACCCTTCGAGATACGGTCCACCAAAGAGTCGATCTCCAGATCACTGGGACCGATGCCGTCCATAGGGGAAATAATCCCGCCCAGCACATGATACAGTCCGTTATACTGCTGGGTGTTCTCGATGGCCATCACATCCTGGATATTCTCCACCACACACACGGTCGATGCATCACGATGAGGATTACTGCAGATCGGACAGACCTCCGTATCACTGATGTTATGACATACCTTGCAATATCTCACTTCATGCTTCATCGTGGTAAGCGCAGCAGCCAAACGGTCCACCTCCTGATCCTCCTGTCGTAACAGGTGGAGGACTAGTCGCAGGGCTGTCTTCCTACCGATGCCGGGGAGCTTGGAAAACTCCTCCACGGCATTGTCGAGAAGCTGAGAAGGGTATCTTTGTTGCATACTTTCTTAAATTTCTGACAAAAGTACATAAAAAATCTGAGATTTTTATGTACTTTTGCACAAAATATCATTTCCATGGAAATAAAGAAAGCCGCATTTGTCATCAGCAGTCCTACCGTTCAGCAATGCCCTGCTGATACAAAACCCGAATATGCATTCATCGGAAGGAGTAATGTGGGTAAGTCGAGTCTTATCAATATGCTCTGTAACCACAAGGGATTGGCCAAGACCTCGGCCACGCCAGGCAAGACCTTGCTCATCAATCATTTCATCGTCAACAACGAGTGGTATATTGTCGACCTGCCGGGCTATGGCTATGCCAAGCAGAGTAAGAAGACGCGTGCCAAGCTTGAACAGATGATTGCCTCGTATATCCTTCAGCGTAAACAACTGATCAATGTCTTTGTGCTCATCGACATCCGTCATGATCCGCAGACCATCGACGTGGAGTTTATCAACTGGCTCGGTCAGAGTAACATCCCCTTCTCCATCGTGTTCACGAAGGCCGACAAACTGGGAATCCAACGGGGAGCCGCCAATGCAGCTGCCTATATGAAGAAGTTGGAAGAGACATGGGAAGAACTGCCCCCCTATTTCATCACCTCATCAGAGAAGAAAATCGGGCGTGACGAGGTGCTCAACTACATCGAGCAGATCAATAATCAGTTAAAAGAGGAATAAGTGGGGATGGCCACAACCATAGCAGACATACGCAACCTCACCAAGTCATTCGGTGCTCACGTGCTCTTCGAGAATATCTCATTCAGTATCCTTGAAGGACAGCGTATCGGTCTTGTTGCCCGCAACGGAACAGGGAAGTCCACCCTCCTGTCGGTCATCACCGGGAAAGAAGGGCATGACAATGGCGATATCGTCTTCCGCAAAGATCTGCGGATAGGATATCTCGAGCAGGCGCCTCATTTCAATCCCGAGGAGTCCGTTCTCGACGCTTGTTTCAACCACCATGGCGAGGAAGAGAAAGTGCTCAAAGCCAAGCAGATACTCACCAAATTGAAGATACGCGACCTCCAACAGCCCATGGGCCAGTTGAGTGGTGGACAACAGAAACGGGTGGCCTTGGCCAACGTGCTTATCCAGGAGCCCGACCTGTTGCTGTTGGATGAGCCCACCAACCACCTCGACCTCGAGATGATCGAGTGGCTGGAGGATTTCCTGAGTCGGGGGAACAAAACGCTGTTGATGGTTACCCACGACCGTTTCTTCCTCGACCGGGTATGCAACAGCATCCTGGAATTAGACGACCGGACCCTCTATACCTACCGGGGAAACTACAGTTATTACCTGGAGAAACACCAGGAGCGCATCGACAACACACGGGCGGAGATCGTCCGGGCTAACAACCTCTATCGCAGGGAGTTGGAATGGATGCGGAGGATGCCGCAAGCCCGAGGACATAAGGCCCGTTACCGCGAAGAGGCGTTCTACAAACTGGAGGAGAAAGCCCGTCAGCGGATTGAGGAACGACAACTCAGACTGAAGTCAAGGAATATCTATATCGGTTCGAAAATCTTTGAGTGTCAGTATGTCTCCAAGTCATACACAAAGAGCGACGGAACAGAACTGTGTATCCTGAAGGATTTCTATTACAACTTCGCCCGCTTTGAGAAGATGGGCATCGTGGGGAATAACGGCACAGGGAAGACCACCTTCATCAAACTGCTGTTAGGACGCGAACCTATCGACAATGGGAAGTTTGATATCGGAGATACCGTACAGTTCGGCTATTTCTCGCAGGAAGGACTGCATTTCAATGAAGAACAGAAAGTGATTGATGTGGTTCGCGATATTGCCGAATATATCGATATGGGCGGCGGTAAGCATCTCTCGGCCTCACAGTTCCTCCAACATTTCATGTTCACCCCCGAGCAGCAACACAACTATGTATATAAGCTCAGTGGTGGGGAAAAACGTAAGCTCTACCTCTGTACAGTCCTGATGCGCAACCCGAACTTCCTCGTCCTGGACGAGCCCACCAACGACCTCGATATCCAGACCCTGCAAATCCTCGAGGAATACCTCATCGACTTCCCGGGCTGTGTCATCGTGATCAGCCACGACAGGTATTTCACCGACAAGGTGGTGGATCATCTGCTGGTTTTCCAGGGCAACGGTGTCATCAAAGACTTCCCCGGCAATTACTCACAATACCGGGAGTGGCAGAAGCTGGAGGACAGCAACGAACGGGAAAGCGACCGGCCTAAGAAAGACGACACGAAGAAAGAGAAGAAAAACAATGCCCCCCAGAAGGAAGGGCCCCGCAAGATGACCTATAAAGAGAAGATCGAGTTTGAACGACTCGAGAAAGAGATTGCCCAACTGGAGGATGAACAGCGACAGATAGAGGCCGAACTCTGCAGTGGGACCCTCTCGGTGGAAGCATTGACGGAGAAGAGCAAACGACTGTATAACCTGAAGAACGAGATCGACGAGAAGAGTATGCGGTGGCTGGAACTCAGTGAGATTTCCAACTGCTAAATTTCGTTAAGACAACACAAAAAAGACAGACGTTCAAACCGTTTTCTGAGAAAAAATTTGTAATTTTGCAGCCGATTTAAAGATCAAAACCTTATCGTTTCCGGTTGGGAACGAATTTTCATCAAAATTTTCACATATTATTATATGTATAATAAAGAAGAATTATTATCAAAGGATATCTCCGCATTGGAGAATATTGCCAAGGAACTGGGTGTCAAAATCGGTAAGAAAGACGACCTGGAGACCATCGTCTATGAGATATTAGACGAGCAGGCAAAGGTAGAAGCCACCAAAAACCCGTTAGGCACAAAGCGCAAGAGAACACGCATCGTCAAGAAAGACTCTGACCGTGTGTATAGTGTGAATGGTAAGGAAGGGGAGAACTTCGATCTGAAGAAGACGAAGTCGGCCACCGAGCCAGTACCCCTCTTTAAGGAATTACCGGCAGAACCGGCGAAAGCAGAGGAAACACCTGTGGTGGAGAATGTCGTGGAGGAAGAGCCCGTCAAGACACCGAAACGCAGAGGTAGGAAATCAAAGGCAGAACTGGCCGCCATAGAGGCAGAGAAAGCTGCCCAGGAACAGGCAGCTGCCGGGGATGCACAGGAGACCGAAGCCGCCGAAGAGCCCACAGAAGTTCCTGAGAAGAAGGTCCGTAAGACACGTACTACCAAGAAGAAGAGCGAAGAGGAAGAGGTAGTGGCAGAGCCCGTCCCCACCCCATCCGACGATATCATGGTGGTTCCGGAAGCAGGATACACCCCTGGTGAGGAGACGCCCGACAGTGAGTTGCTGGCCAGACTGCAGGAGAAAGTGCAGGCTCATAATGAGGCTAACGAGGAGAAGGCAAAAGAAGAAAACGACGGTGAATCAGACATCTGGGAGGGTGATCCTAACGACGGGACAGACTTTATCCCCGTTGTGGACCTGCCCATCGAGGATCAGGCTGTCATGCCCAACTATGATATGTTCGACAACCCCACCACGCCGACGCCTGCAAACACACAAGGTTATGGTAATCAGATGATGCTCAACCTGCCGCAATACGATTTCGAAGATATCATCACGGCAAACGGCGTCCTGGAAATCATGCCCGACGGTTATGGCTTCCTGCGCTCCAGTGACTTCAACTACCTGTCATCCCCCGATGATGTGTATGTCTCAGTGGCTCAGATCAAACGTTTCGGACTGAAGACCGGTGATGTGATCGAGTGTCATGTACGTCCTCCTCACGATGGCGAGAAATACTTCCCGCTGACCAGCATTGACATGATCAATGGCCGTCAGCCGTCAGAGGTAAGAGACCGCATCCCCTTCGAGCACCTCACACCGCTGTTCCCCGATGAGAAATACACCCTGTGTGGCGACCGGGCAACGACAAACCTCAGCACACGTGTTGTCGACCTCTTTGCGCCTATCGGCAAAGGACAGCGTGCACTGATCGTCGCTCAGCCGAAGACCGGTAAGACCATCCTTATGAAGGATATCGCCAACGCCATCGCCGCCAACCACCCCGAGGCATACCTGATGATGCTGCTCATCGACGAGCGTCCTGAGGAGGTTACCGACATGGCCCGTACGGTGAATGCCGAGGTCATCGCCTCTACGTTCGACGAACCGGCAGAGCGTCATGTCAAGATCGCAGGTATCGTACTCGAGAAAGCCAAGCGCATGGTGGAATGTGGTCATGATGTGGTGATCTTCCTTGATTCCATCACCCGACTGGCACGTGCCTACAATACCGTTGCCCCCGCCAGCGGAAAGGTGCTCACCGGTGGTGTGGATGCCAATGCCCTGCAGAAACCCAAACGGTTCTTTGGAGCTGCCCGTAATATCGAAGGCGGCGGTTCTCTGACCATCATCGCTACAGCATTGATCGACACGGGTTCGAAGATGGATGAGGTGATCTTCGAGGAGTTCAAGGGAACAGGTAACATGGAGTTACAGCTCGACCGTAGCCTGAGCAACAAACGAATCTTCCCGGCAGTCAACCTGGTGGCTTCCAGCACTCGTCGTGATGATCTGTTGCAAGACCGTACAACACTCGACCGTATGTGGATCCTCCGTAAGTACATCGCCGACATGAATCCTATCGAGGCGATGAACACCATCCACGACAGTCTGCAACGTACACAAAGCAACGAAGAATTCCTGTTGTCAATGAACTCATAGACAATAAAAAATACTTTTGTGATAAAATATTTGGTTGTCAACTAAAAAATGCGTACCTTTGCATCCGGTTTTTCAAAAGGATGCATACACATGCCCTTAGACACAACCACAATTATTCAGCGGTTTAACACCCTGAGGGTTCCGTAGCTCAGTTGGATTAGAGCAACTGCCTTCTAAGCAGTAGGTCTTGGGTTCGAACCCCAACGGAATCACAAAAAAAGAGGCTGAGGATGGAAACTTGTTTTTCAATCTTCAGCCTTTTTCTTTTTAATGATTAGCCCGTGGCAGGGTTCGGGGTAGACGAAGTCAACCCCAACGGAATCACAAACGAAATAAAACAACATTATATGAACAAAACCATCTTATCATCCCTCTTGATCATCCTGCTTTTCTGCTCATGCGGCAAAAGCAAGACGACACAGACAGACAATCCTACGGATTCCACACAGATCACCAGTATTACTGATTCCACACAGGTCACCAACCCTGCGGATACGACACAGTCCACCGCGATAACGGCAGATATGGCCTATGAAGGAGTGAACAATTACTGTCATCGTGAATACGACTGGAGTATCGCCGAGGAGAATCCTTCCATCATGTCGGTAACGATGGGCGAAGAGACCGACAACGAATACAAGGTGATCTTCCGCAGTTATACCGGAGCCCTCGTCAATTTCTATGTCGAAAAAGCCACCGGCCTCACCAGGATCGTCGAGTACGTCTCCGCCCTCGACCAGGAGAGCGTAGCAGGAACCATCCATCTGCAGGACTACCTAAAAAGTGAAGAGTGAAGAGTGAAGAATTTAGAGTGTAGAGTGTAAAGTGAAGGGGTAGGGTTTATCCCTACCCGGAGTTGATGTAATGACGCGATACGGATCATCTACTCAATATTGGTTGCAATAGCGAGAGAGGAAGGTACACAGATACGATGATTGAAAAACGGTGACGAAGTCAGTGCGAGGACCTGTCTGAGCGAAGCGAGTCCCGCAGCACAGTTTTTCAGAATCGTAATCTGTTCTGACTCGAAGCGTGCAACATGGTCTCTCTTGGTTACTTCTCTCTGCCGAAACAGAGAGAAGAACATAAAGCTCTCTG
>JAFZPF010000189.1 GCA_017550455.1 Prevotella sp. | reverse complement strand
TTCTCTACATCCAGTCCACGACGGGTAGCTTCTTCCACCCACTCGTTGCTGTAGCCATTACCATCAAAACGGATGGGGGCGCATGTCTTGATATCCTCGCGAAGCACGTCAATGATCGCACTTGTCTGCTCCTGACCCGCCGCTATCAGTTTGTCAACACGCTCTTTGAAGTTCATCAAGGCTTCTGCAACAGCACCCGTAAGAGCGATCATCGCACAGGCACAGTTGGCTTCCGAACCTACGGCACGGAACTCAAAACGGTTACCGGTGAAGGCGAAGGGAGAAGTTCGGTTACGGTCGGTATTGTCAACCAGCAGTTCCGGTATCTCAGGAATATCCAGTTTCATCCCTTGTTTGCCGGCCATGAAGAAGAGATCTTCCTTGTCGGCTTTCTCTATATGGTCTAACAACTCACTGACCTGTTTTCCCAAGAAAGAAGAGATGATGGCCGGCGGTGCTTCATTGGCTCCCAGACGATGGGCATTAGTAGCACTCATGATGGAGGCTTTCAGCAGTCCGTTGTGCTTATAGACACCCATCAGTGTCTCCACGATAAATGTGACGAAACGCAGGTTCTGCTCAGCATTCTTGCCGGGAGCATGGAGTAAGACACCCGTATCGGTGGAAAGACTCCAGTTGTTGTGCTTTCCTGAGCCGTTGATACCGTCGAAAGGCTTCTCGTGGAGAAGCACGCGGAAGCCGTGTTTGCGGGCTACTTTCTTCATTAGTGACATCAACAGCATGTTATGATCGACTGCGAGGTTCGTCTCTTCGTATATCGGAGCAATCTCAAACTGGTTGGGAGCCACCTCGTTATGACGGGTCTTACATGGAATAGCCAGTTCTAAAGCCTGAATCTCCAAGTCTTTCATGAAAGCCTGTACACGGTCGGGAATGGTTCCAAAGTAGTGATCATCCATCTGTTGGTTCTTGGCAGAGTCATGTCCCATGAGGGTCCTGCCTGTCAGCATCAGATCGGGGCGTGCGGAGTATAACCCTTCATCCACGAGGAAATATTCCTGTTCCCAACCGAGGTTGGAGATAACCTTCTTCACCTTAGGATCGAAATAACGGGCCACATGGGTGGCTGCCTCGTCAATGGCATGCAGCGCACGTTTGAGCGGTGCCTTGTAGTCCAAGGCTTCACCGGTATAAGAGATGAAGATTGTAGGGATACAAAGGGTATCGTCGATGATAAAGACCGGGGAGGTGGGATCCCAGGCAGAATAACCGCGAGCCTCGAAAGTAGCGCGTATTCCTCCGTTAGGGAAGGAAGAGGCGTCGGGCTCCTGCTGCATGAGCAACTTTCCGGAAAACTCCTCTATCATACCTCCCTTACCATCATGCTCGATGAAGGCATCGTGCTTCTCTGCTGTTCCTTCTGTCAGTGGCTGAAACCAGTGCGTGTAATGTGTGACGCCATTCTCGTCGGCCCACTGCTTCATTCCTTTTGCCACGGCATCGGCAATAGACTCGTCCAAGGGAACACCGTTGTCTATCACGTCGATGAGCTTGTCGTACACATCACGCTGAAGATATTTGTACATCTTCGTGCGGTTGAATACATACTTACCGAAATACTCTGAGGGACGCTCAGAGGGTGGTGGAACTTCGAGGGGTTTCTTTGAGAAAGCCTCTTCTACAACCTGAAATCTTAAGTTTGCCATGTCTTTATTATCTTGTCTTCGATCTTTTGTCGCTAAAACCTATTTGAAACTATCCGTCTGCAAAGATACAATAATTATTTCAATTATCCATTATCATCATTCATTTTCATTTTACCCCATCCACTTTCTGATGCGAGAAAGGGCTTCCTCACAGTCTTCACGACGGCCGAAGGCAGTAAGACGAACAAAACCTTCTCCACTCGGCCCGAAACCGACTCCGGGCGTGCAAACCACCTGTGTGCCGTAAAGCAACTCTTCGAAGAACTTCCAACTGGAGAGTCCGCGTGGTGTTTTTACCCATAGGTAGGGGGCATTCTCACCACCGTAAACGGTGAGACCGGCTTTCGTGAGAGCCTCTCTGATCATACGCGCATTGTTCATGTAATAGTCGATGGTGGCCTTTACCTGTTCCTTTCCCTCTGGGGTGTAGATAGCTTCGGCTGCCCGTTGGGAGATATAACTGGCTCCATTGAATTTCGTGCATTGTCGCCGATCCCAAAAAGGTTGTAAAGGATAACGTTTACTGCCGTCGAGGGTGGTTGCTGACAACTCCTTGGGAATGACCGTATAACCGCAGCGGATGCCGGTGAATCCGGCTGTTTTACTGTAACTGTGAAACTCTATGGCACATTTGCGGGCTCCCTTGATCTCATAGATAGAGTGGGGGATATGCTCATCTCGGATATAAGCATGGTAGGCGGCATCGTAGAAGATGATGGCATCATTGCGTAAAGCGTAGTTGACCCACTTCCGCAGTTCTTCCTTCGTGATGACCATCCCTGTGGGGTTGTTGGGATAACACAAGTAGATCATATCCACACGGTGTTCGGGCAACGGGGGCGTGAAATGATTCTCTTCGTTGCAGGAAAGATAAGTGACATTGCTCCACTTCCCATCAGCCCCGAGGATTCCTGCCCTGCCATTCATCACATTGGAATCGACATATACGGGATAGATAGGGTCGGTGACAGCCATGGAATTATCCCATCTCACCATCTCACCGATATTGCCGGTGTCACTCTTTGCGCCATCATTGATAAATATTTCTGAGGTATCGATATGTACACCCCGTGGGAGAAAGTCGTTCTTCACGATCGCCTCTCGTAACCACAGGTAACCACGCTCCGGTCCATATCCATGGAAACGGTCGAGTGTAGCCATATCATCCACAGCCTTATGCATCGCCTCGATGACAGCCGGTGCCAAGGGTTGTGTAACATCGCCGATACCCAGACTGATCACTTGCGATTTGGGATGCGCTACCTTATAAGCGTTCACTTTCTTGGCTATATCCGCAAAGAGGTATTTATCCGACAGTTTTAAGAAATGCTCATTTATCAGTGCCATCGTATATACTCAAAACATTAAATCCAAAACTCTAAACTCTAAACCCTAAACCAATATCTCCCCATCATACACTATCGTGGCAGGCCCCGACAGATAGACATGACCGTCTTCTTTCTTCCATTCAACACAGAGTGTGCCGCCATCCATCACGATATCTGTCTTTCGCTCTGCACGGCCAGTCAGCACAGCTGCTACTGCCGTGGCGCAGGCTCCTGTGCCACAGGCCATGGTAATACCACTTCCCCGTTCCCATACGCGTGTCCTGATTCTGTCTTTTGCTATCACCTGTGCAAACTCGATGTTACACCGTTGTGGGAAAGCTTGGTGACATTCCATTTCTTGACCGGTCTTTTCCACTTCAATGCCGTTGATGTCGTCGACAAACAGAACATAATGGGGATTACCCATCGAGATAAATGTTCCTCCTAAAGCATCACCCAAGGCGGGATTATATTGCGAAGGCACCGCGGTGTGCGGACACCCCATATCAACAGTAACGCTTTTTACCTGTTCGTCTTGTACATCTAACAAAAGGATCTTGACGCCGGAATTCGTTTTCAAACGAATTTTTGTTTTACGGGTCAGTCCTCGTTCGTAAAGATATTTACCGATACAGCGTGATGCGTTACCACACATCATGGCCTCTGAACCGTCTGCATTAAAGATGCGCATGCTGAAGTCGGCGTCCAGCGTTTCAGAAGAACCGATAAGAACCAGTCCGTCACTGCCGATGCCGGTATGAAACTTACTCCATTGTATGGCTGCAGCTACAGGGTCGGCAATGGTATATTTCGTGGTGTCCACATAGATATAGTCATTTCCTGCCCCGTGCATCTTTGTAAAACGAATCTTCTCCAACATAATCCAATGGTTTACTTTCCTTACCGGAAACATCTGAAGTAAAGAGGATGTTTCTGAAGTACAAAAGTAAAAGATTTTAGTCAGAGCAGAAAATAAAAAGCTAAGAAATTTAGGATAAAAACGACAATTAGTTACGAATTATCAAATATCCCCACTTTATTATACTAAATTGTAATAGTGGAGTATGATAATTGTTACAAAAAACGTAAATTGAAATCTGATAATCTCAGCCTGTCAGGCTTCATCAATGATGGATCACAGCCAAACCACCTTCGCCTGTTTCCTTATATAAAGAAGGTAGATCGTGTCCCGTCTGCTTCATCACGTTGACCACCCGGTCAAAGGAAACATTATGTTGTCCATCTGAGAAGGCTGCGTAGAGGTTGCTGTCCAAGGCACGTGCCGCGGCAAAGGCATTACGCTCAATGCACGGAATCTGTACCATACCGCATACGGGGTCACACGTCATACCGAGATGATGCTCCAATCCCATCTCCGCCGCATACTCTATCTGAGCAGGACTGCCGCCGAAGAGTTGACAGGCTGCGGCAGAGGCCATGGCGCAAGCAACGCCTACCTCTCCCTGACAACCTACGTCAGCACCGGCAATGCTGGCATTTTTCTTTACGATATTCCCGATGAGTCCAGCTGTTGCCAAGGCATGCAGAATACGCGAGTCACTGAAGTTGTGGGCAGTGGATAGATGATAGAGTACAGCGGGCAGTACTCCAGATGAGCCACAGGTAGGAGCCGTGACAATCGTTCCTCCGGAAGCATTTTCTTCGCTGACCGCCAAGGCGTAAGCATAGACAAGACCGCGTGATTGTAGGTTTGCCTTATACCCTTGAGCTTTGACGTAATAGATAGCTGCCTTGCGGGGAAGATGCAGCGGACCGGGTAAGACACCCTCATGTCCGAGTCCGCGCTCCACGGATGCTTTCATCGTCTCCCATACAGTCATCAGGTAATCCCAAATGTCACTATCCTCGCAGCGTTCGACGTATTCCCAGTAAGCACATCCATTGTCATAACACCATTTCATGATATCTTTGAGGGTGTGAAGGTCATAGATATCCGGTGTGGCAAGGGTCTTACTGTCGTCTTCCCCTTCGGAAAGAGCACCGCCGCCAACGCTATACACCACCCATTCATCTGTTTTCTGATTCTCTTTGTCGAACGCTACGAAGCGCATGCCGTTAGGATGAAAGGGCAAAAAGACAGAAGGCTCCCACAGAATAGTAGTAGGAGCGAAAGGCTGAAGAACATCTACGATGGCAGCATCTGTCATGTGTCCTTTACCTGTGGCTGCCAGACTACCGTAGAGGGTTACCTCAAAACGTGCTGCGTGCGGGTTCCTCTTCGCAAAGATACTGGAAGCTTTTTGGGGTCCCATGGTATGACTGCTCGATGGTCCCTTCCCAATCTTATATAGTTCTTTCAGTGATTTCATCCCAACTCTAAACTCTTATCTCTAAACTCTTATCTCTAAACTCTAAACCCTAAACTCTAAACTCTAAACTATGAACTACATATACCCTAGCCACCTCAGGATATCATTGAGGTTGGCAACGATCATCAACAGGATGAGGATGGTGAATCCCACATATTCTGCCTTGATCATGAAGTTCTCACTGGGTTTGCGACCCGTGATCATCTCATAGATCAGGAAGAGTACATGACCGCCGTCTAATGCGGGGATAGGAAGAATATTCATGAAGGCAAGAATGATGGACAGGAAAGCCGTCATACGCCAGAACATCATCCAATCCCATACCGGTGGGAACAAGCTGCCGATAGCTCCGAAGCCCCCCAGGCTCTTTGCTCCGTCGGCTGTAAAGACATATTTCAGGTCGTCCACATAACCGCGTAACACGCCAAGACCGTATTTGATACCTGCCGGGAAACTCTCAAAGAAACCGTATTCCACCTTGGTAGGTTCATAATAGGTATAGATACTGGTTTGTCCTACACCCAGCAGCATATCTTCTGCAAGTGTTACCTTGGCGGTATCTGTCACCTCATTCTTATGCTTGAAGGCGATGGTCACCGTACGTGCAGCCATACTGTCTTTCCTGTTTTCCGCTGTTGAGAGCATATCCCTCAAGACGTTCATCTGATAGGTGAACTCATTCCAGGAATCAATGGGCTTGTTATTAAGACTGGTGATGACATCCCCTTTCAGTATGCCGATCTTCGAAGCGATGGTGTTCGGCATCACACTGTCGATGTCGGCAGGTACAAACGGCCGCGCAAAGGGTGGGTCACTCTGTAACATGGTGAGAAGACTCATATCCTCAGGCATGTTGATAGAGACTTTCTTGCCGTTGCGGAGCACCTGTACCGTCTTAGCCTCGGTGATCCTGCGGAAGACATCTACATCAAAACGTCCGAAGGTCTTGTTGTCGTAACTATACAGCACATCATGATCCTGGAAGCCAAGGGCCTTAGCCTGTTGGTTGTATTTCATACCCATCGACATGTCGCTGACGGCGATATAGCTGTCGCCCCAATAGAACAACACCATCGAATAGATAAACAATGCCAGCAGGAAATTCACCAGCACACCACCGATCATAATCAACAGTCGTTGCCATGTCGGTTTTGTACGGAACTCCCAGGGTTGCTCCGGTTGTTTCATCTGTTCCGTGTCGAAACTCTCGTCGATCATTCCGGCAATCTTACAATAGCCACCCAATGGCAGCCATCCGATACCATATTGCGTGTCACTGTTCTTGGGCTTGAACTTAAAGATGCTTCCATCCCATTTACCAATGCCAAGATCAAAGAACATATAGAATTTGTCTACGCGTACTCCGAAGAGCTTGGAGAAGAAGAAATGTCCTCCTTCATGAAGTAATACCAGCAAACTGATGGCCAGTATGAATTGTAACAGTCTAATTAAAAAAACTTCCATTATTTATATGATCCTTCATTTAATAATTCATTTGCTATACGTCGTGCCTCCAGATCCGTCTGCACATATACCTCATAATCGGGATGGGCCTCGAAGGTGGCGCGCTGCATCGTACGTCCGATGATATCACCCATCTGCAGGAATCCACAGCGATCCTCTAAGAATGCACGATTGACGACCTCGTTGGCGGCATTGACGATACAGGGCATATTACCTCCCTTAGCGATGGCTTGATAGGCCATGGCCAGACAAGAAAACTTCTCCATGTCGGGCTCAAAGAACTCCAGGGGATGCCGGAAAAGGTCGAGACGCTCACCGCTGAGTGACAGTCGTTCAGGGAAAGAGAACGCGTATTGGATGGGCAGACGCATATCGGGGACACCTAACTGGGCTTTTACCGAGCCGTCGGCAAACTGCACAGCACTGTGGACGATACTCTGGGGATGTACCAACACCTGTATGCGGTCGGCACTGACGCCGAAGAGCCATTTCGCTTCAATCACCTCAAAGCCTTTGTTCATCATCGAAGCACTGTCTATTGTTATCTTTGCTCCCATGTCCCAGGTAGGATGACGGAGGGCATCAGCCTTCGTCACTGTGGCAAGCTGTTCTTTCGATAACAGACGGAAAGGTCCTCCGGAAGCTGTCAGTAGTATCTTCTCAATGGCGTTGTCACCCTCTCCGACGATACTTTGGAAGATGGCTGAGTGCTCACTGTCAACCGGAAGGATAGGCACATGATACTCGTTGGCTAACCGACAGATCAGTTCTCCTGCCACTACCAATGTCTCTTTGTTGGCCAGGCAGATTTTCTTGCGGGCCTTGATGGCGTGGATGGTAGGACTGAGTCCTGCGAATCCCACCATGGCCGTGAGCACCATGTCGATAGGACCGGCTTCCACGATCTCATCCAAGGCTTTACTTCCGGCATATACCTTAATGTCGGGTTCGTCGCTCAGTAATGACTTCAGACGGTCATAATGCGCCTCATTGGCAATGACGACAGCTGCCGGTTTGTATTTATGTGCCTGTTCTGCTAACAGGTCAACACGGTTGTTGGCTGTCAGACAATATACTTCAAAACGGTCGTTGTGCTCCTCGATGACCTCCAGCGCCTGTGTGCCGATAGATCCGGTAGAACCCAGAATGGCTATTTGTTTCTTCATCTTATGATAAGTCGAGCAACCCTTCAGGCAACTCGGTGGTAATTATTTTTTCTTGGTTGTTTATCTCTATAATAAGGTCGTCGGCTGCGGGTAGCAACACGGTCTTACCGTGATGGTCAACATAAAAGAGTACGTTCTCCGTGGAATCATCCACGTCAACGATCTTCCCCACAACACCCTCATGGATATCGGTAATCTGGTAGCCCACCAGTTCTTCCCAAGTCATCTCCTCCTCTGTATGATCCGACAAAGAGCGCGGGAAATAAACCTCACAGTTAGTCAACTCACGTGCCTGTTCCACGGTGGTGATGCCGTCAAAGACGATCCATGCCGTCTCGTTCGACTTAAAACGATACTCCTCGATAAAGAAGGGTACGAGGATGCCGTCAACTTCAACGATCAGATAGTCAGCATCAACACGGTCGAAGATATCGTCGGTGAACATAAATGTGATCTCCCCACGAACACCGTGTGGCTTACCTAAACGACCGATATGAAAAACCTCTTCTTCCGAAATCATACGCCAACTCTAAACTATGAACTATGCACTATGCACTATGAACTAAATAGACGTTCTTTTTATCGAAGCCCCTAATGCGTTCAGACGATTTTCTATGTCCTGATAGCCACGGTCTATCTGAGCGATATTGTCGATACGACTTGTTCCCTTCGCACTCATCGCGGCTATCAACAAAGCGATACCGGCACGGATATCCGGACTGGTCATTCTGCCGGCACGCAGACGTTTCTTATGGTCGTGCCCCACGACAACAGCCCGATGGGGGTCGCATAAGATAATCTGTGCTCCCATGTCGATGAGCTTATCCGTGAAGAAGAGTCTGCTCTCGAACATCTTCTGGTGGAAGAGAACACTTCCGCGGGCTTGTGTGGCCACAACCAAAAGAACCGAGAGGAGGTCGGGTGTCAGTCCTGGCCATGGGGCGTCGGCAAGCGTCATGATAGAACCGTCGATGAAAGAGTCGATGACATAGTGTGGCTGTTTGGGGATGAAAAGATCATCACCCTCCACCTTTATCTTTATACCTAACCGACGGAAGGCGTCAGGGATAATACCTAAGTTACGCAGCGAGACATTCTTGATACGTACGCCATCACCTACCATGGCAGCCATCCCGATAAATGAGCCCACCTCGATCATGTCAGGAAGAATCTGATGAGACGTGCCATGCAGTGACTCTTTACCTGCTATCGTCAGGAGGTTACTGCCGATGCCTTTGATCTCCGCTCCCATGCTGTTGAGCATCCTGCACAACTGCTGGATATAGGGCTCGCATGCAGCGTTATAGATAGTGGTGGTCCCCTTGGCGAACACGGAAGCCATAATGATATTGGCAGTACCGGTCACCGATGCTTCATCCAATAGCATATAACAACCTTTGGGGGTGGGAGAGGTTATCTCATAGACATTTCGGGCTTCGTTGAACTCAAACTTTGCACCAAGGTATTTGAATCCTAAGAAGTGAGTATCCAGACGGCGACGACCGATCTTGTCACCGCCAGGCTCCGCAACGACGGCCTTACCAAAGCGAGCCAACAACGGACCGATCATCAATACACTGCCGCGAAGGGCAGCGCATTTCTTGACAAACTCATCACTCTCAAGATATTTCAGGTCAACCTCGTCTGCCTGGAACACATAGTCATTACGTGACAGTCTCGTCACTTTCACGTTGATATCACGTAACAACTGGATCAGGTTGTTCACATCGAGAATGTCGGGGATGTTGGAAATCTCCACCGGTTCACGGGTGAGCAGGGTGGCACAGATTACCTCCAGTGCCTCGTTCTTGGCTCCCTGAGGAATAATCTCACCCTTCAGGGGATGTCCTCCTTCTATGATGAATGACTCCATATGATACTCTTGTTATTTTCTCTTCTTGTTCGATTTCAGGGCCGATACCTCTTTTTCGATGACTTTATCGAACTGGAAGGTATCCAAGTCTAACTGGATGACACCGTCGGTATAACGTGCCAGGTCGGATGCTATCTTCTCATCATCGCTTGAGCCATGACTCCACAGGAGGAGGTTGCGCTTCATCTGGTTGGCTGTAACCCTCACCAACTCATCACGCTCCTCTCCGGCAGGCATCTCCTTGAGCTTCTCGAAAAGTTCGAAAACCATCTTTCCGTAATGACGCACGGGAATCTGTGTCATCGGATAGCCCAGCGGTTCCGGTGATGTCATAATCTTTTTTGCCTCACTGACATCGTATGGATAGTCGATATCCAACTCGAAATTACTCATGATAGCCAGGTGATCCCACAACTTACGGTCATGATCCTCACTCTCACGGCTATGTGACGTCATGCGGTCCATAATACTGATGATGGTCTCTGCGCATACCTGTCGCTCTTCCTTGGTAGGCAGCCCTACGGCATAGTCAACCATCTTCTGAATCTCTCTTCCGTATTCCGGGAGGATAATCTTCTCACGTTGCGTGTTGTAATCCAATCCTTCGATATTCATATCTGTAAATCTTTATGAGCATTATAGGAGTTTCTTCGGTGCCTTGGCAACGAAATCTTTTAAATAGAATGGCGTGAAATAGGCTACATCCTCAAACTGTCCGTTCAAGAACCTTTTCTCAGCCAGTGGCAGCATATATTTTGCCAAAGGTACGATGTCGGGAATCAGATGGGCATTGGGATGATCAATCATCGACATGCACTTGGAAGCACCGTTGCCGAAGAAATAGACGGGACGGTCTAAATACTCCAGATAGGTGTCGTGATCCACCACATCGGCATGGATAGGACGTATCTCTTTCAGCGAACGGTCGTATAAACAGGCGTAAACCTCCATCCTGCGGGCATCAAGCATCGGACAGAGCAAAGCATCTTCTTCCAACTCGTGAAAGAGCAGGACGGGGACTGCCAACAGCTGAAGGGTATGAACGGCAATCAACGGAACGTTTCTGCCATAACAGATACCTTTAGCCATCGATACACCGATACGTAGTCCTGTGTAGGAGCCGGGACCACAACTGACGGCCACACCCTCCAGAGGAATCGCATGGTTGTCGCTGAACGAGAGAGCTTCATCAACAAATTTTCCCAGCTTCACGGCATGGTTCGGACCGCTACGGTCTTCGTCTGACCAGATGACTGCTCCATCCTGACTGACGGCAACAGAACACACGTCGGTACTGGTTTCTATATTGAGAATACACGCCATAAATAAAAATATCTTTTTAAATAGTTTGCAAAAATACTTATTTTCCAGAAAATATTCGTACTTTTGCATAAATTTAACAAGAAACATGTTATGATACAGTCTATGACAGGCTACGGAAAGGCGCTCGTAGCTTATAAAGGAAAGAAAATTAATGTTGAGATAAAATCACTGAACAGCAAGACACTGGACATCAGTACTCGTATTGCGCCTCTCTATCGGGAGAAGGAAATGGAACTGCGGAAGATGATCGCGGAGCAGTTGGTAAGAGGGAAGATTGATTTTTCTTTATGGGTGGAGAAAGACGTTACCGTTGATGCTACTCCTATCAATGGCGCTTTAGTGGAGAATTACTACCATCAGATAATGGATATCTCTGCCAAGACAGGGATCCCCGTGCCCAACGACTGGTTTTATACCTTATTACGCATGCCGGAGGTGATGACAAAATCAGAGGTGGAAATATTGGAAGACGAGGAGTGGGCTGTGGCTTGCTCAGCCGTTCAGGAGGCGCTCGGCAATCTGAAAGCCTTCCGTCGTCAGGAGGGAGAAGCCCTTCAGAAGAAGTTCTGTGAGAAGTTGGATAATATCGAGCGTTTGCTGCACAGCATCGATCCTTACGAGAAGAGCCGAGTGGAAAAGATACGTGCCCGTATCCTGGAGGGGCTGAAGAGTGTCTCTGACGCTGATTACGACAAGAATCGTTTGGAACAGGAGCTGATATACTATATAGAAAAGTTGGATATCAGTGAGGAGAAACAACGCCTCGCTAACCACCTGAAATACTTCCGTTCAACCATGGAAGATGAAGAGGCTCAGGGTAAGAAACTGGGATTCATCGCACAGGAGATGGGACGTGAGATAAATACCACAGGCAGCAAAAGCAATCTCGCTGAGATGCAGAATATCGTGGTAATGATGAAAGACGAGTTGGAGCAGATCAAAGAGCAGGTCCTCAATGCTCTCTGATAGTTTAGTCCATAGTCGTATTATTGTAATATCGTAATATCGTTGTATCGTTATTTTTTTAATATGGAAAAGAAACTGATTATTTTTTCAGCTCCCAGCGGCAGTGGAAAGAGTACGATCATCAACTGGTTGATGCAGGAGCACCCGGAACTTGACCTGGCATTCAGCATCAGTTGTACCAGCAGGGCTCCGCGTGGCACAGAGCAAAATGGGGTGGAGTATTTCTTTCTTACCCCCGAGGAGTTTCGTCAGCGTATCGACAACGATGAGTTTCTGGAATATGAAGAGGTGTATGAGAACCGTTTCTACGGCACACTCAAGCAGCAGGTGGAGGACCAGTTGGAAGCCGGTGATAACGTAGTGTTCGACGTAGATGTGAAAGGTGGTATCAACATCAAGCGGTTTTACGGAGAGCGGGCACTGAGTATCTTCATCCAACCGCCATCGATCGAAGAACTCCGTCGCCGACTGGTAAAACGTGCAACAGATGCTCCGGAGGTTATCGAACAGCGGTTGAGTAAAGCTGCTTACGAGATGACTTTCGCAGATCAGTTTGATAAGATCCTCGTCAACGACCAGTTGGAGGTGGCTGAGCAGGAAGCATTGGAGATGTTAAACGCTTTTCTGGATGATTAAGACAGGGATCTTCGGCGGTTCTTTCGACCCTATTCATAAAGGACATATCGCTTTGGCTCGGACCATCTTGCAGAAGATGGGGCTCGAGGAAGTGTGGTTCGTCGTGTCTCCGCATAATCCCTTGAAGGAGCAGCAGAACCTCACGGATGATAACGTCCGTCTGGAAATGGTCCGTCTGGCATTGTCAGATTACAGTCGGTTGGTGGCTTCTGATTATGAGTTTTACCTGCCGCGGCCCTCTTATATGTGGAACACTTTAGTGCATATACAGGCGGATTTCCCTGACCGTAAGCTTTTCCTGATCATCGGTGAAGACAACTGGGATTGCTTTGACCAGTGGTATCATCATGAGGATATCCTGAAGAATTTCAATGTTATCGTGTATCCCCGTAATGCTGAGCAGACCATTACCCGTCGCAGTAATAAGCAGGTGCGTTTCATCCGGACAAGACTTTTGCCTGTGAGCAGTACGATGGTACGTGAGAGAGTGAGGAAAGGAGAACCCATCAACGATCTTGTTCCTTCAAAAATCGTCGATTTCATCGAGAAAAATCATTTATATCAGCGTTAGCGGTTATTTCTACTTCTCGTTTAATAACGCCTTCATAGCCAACATCAGCATCTCTTCGTGGTCGAACGCCAGGGGAGGTAAGTTGTCTGTTGGAAACCAACGTGCATCTGCCGCGTCATCATCTCCTTTTACCTCACAGATATCCATCACGCCATAGTATGCGATGGAAATCACCCGTTCTCTGGAATCACGGTTGGGATCTGTAAACGCATGAAACTGATGAAGTGTTACTCCGGTTATTCCCGTCTCTTCCTGTAATTCCCGCAAAGCACCTTCCTCTGCCGACTCGTCCATATTCAGAAAACCACCGGGGAATGCCCAACAGTCTTTATACGGTTCGTTACCTCGCTGAATCAGTAAAACATTCAGTTGGTTACCGTCATGACCGAAGATTACGCAGTCGGTAGTCACGGCAGGGTGGGGATATTTATAAGTGTAGCTCATTGATCCCAAGTTTTAATTCTTTCTGCAAAATTAAGAATAAAGCTGCAAAACAACAAATAATCATGGATGTTTTATCGGTATTATGGCTTTAATGTTATTTTTCGTTGTTTCCTTTGACAACTTGTTTTTAATAACTATATTTGCACAGAAAATCTATTGCCAAAGATTATGAATAAAGCGATAATCTGTTTTTTTATTGCCATATTGACGATTAGTTGTGTCGGTCGTCGTACAACAGACAACAATGATAGGGGTATTCATGTTAATACCTTTACAATCTACTACGACACACTGACGATAGAGCCTGTTGATGGTGATAACGAGGCACCTTATCCTTTTGGTTTCCAGAAACCCCTGGCGGATTACAGGAAAAACTTTTCTTTCTTAAAAGAGGATAAAACTTCCGATTATCAAGGCTTTTACGACTATTATACGTTCAGCAGTCTGGATAATCAGATAATCCTTGAAGAAAAAAAATATGATCATCCTCTATATACTGTCATTTATGCCAATATTACGGATCCTCGGATAGTCTTGAAATCGGGAATTCATGTGGGTGAAAGGAAAGACATTGTCTTGAGCAAACTGTATATGAAGGAAGAGATCCGTGATTTCCACGTATTGGTCATTGGGTATTATCCTATTGATGGCAGGACATACCTTTATTTTGATAATGATACGCTTTGTCGTATCAAGATATTGTCGGAAAATGATGTTATTCAGAATCCTGAGCCCTGTGGACCTGTCGAGGCAGGAAGAATCCGTGGTTGGAAGGGAAAGAAATTATTGGCTGCCAAAGGATCAGAATTTCTCAAGCCGGTATGCTATCTGAATGAACAGGGCGATACCATTGTCCCTTACGGCAAATATGAATATTGCGGATACGATTCGATTGCGCCTATTGGAATCGTTTCGGAGCCCCGTGGAGGAATTGTGATGATTAACAACAAAGGGGAAAAACTGTTCAAGGTTATGACGGTTGACAATTTACAGGCGGATTATGTCAGTGAGGGACTCTATCGAATCTTAGATGAAGAGGGGAAGATAGGTTATGCTGATACTTTGGGTAATGTGGTCATAAAACCTCAGTTCCAGTGTGCGTGGCCGTTTGAGGGTGGTCATGCGCGTGTGGCTTATCATGGAAAGAAGATTAGTGAGGATGAACATAGCGAATGGGAGAGTGATGAGTGGTTCTATGTTGACAAGAAGGGACAAGTGGTGGAGGTAAAAGAAGGAAAAGGACAATGTATTACTGGCATAGAGTATCTACTGTTTTTACCTTTTCTTTTCTTAAAGCAGCTGTTGTTCCCCTTTGTCTAA
>JAFZPF010000188.1 GCA_017550455.1 Prevotella sp. | reverse complement strand
GTGGATGTGAAAGATTTGCGTCGCCGTAAGATGATGAAAGGAACACTTTCTCCTGTCTTGCTGGCTGCCATGCGTAAGGCCTTGGAGCGTGGAGAACAGGTGATTCTTTTCCAGAATCGTCGCGGTTTCTCTTCGTTTGTGGAGTGTAAGACTTGCGGGTGGGTACCTCATTGCTCTCACTGTGATGTGTCGCTTACCTATCATAAACGTTTCAACCAACTGACATGCCATTATTGCGGTAGTGTGTACCAGGTGCCTGAGGTATGTCCTAATTGTGAGAGCAAGACCATCAGCGGTAGGGGAGTGGGAACGGAGAAGATAGAAGATGAACTGGTGGAGCTCTTCCCTGATGTGAAGGTTTCCCGTATGGACCTGGATACGACACGCAGCAGGAATGCCTATGAACGGATTATAGAGGATTTCTCCCTCGGCAGGACACAGATACTGGTGGGCACACAGATGATCAGCAAGGGTCTCGACTTCGGCAAGGTGTCGGTGGTGGGTATCCTCGATGCCGACCATATGCTTAACTATCCTGACTTCCGCGCTTTCGAACATGCTTTCATGATGATGTCACAGGTGAGTGGCAGGGCCGGACGTAAAGAGAAACAGGGATTGGTGATATTACAGACTCGTAATCCTGAGCAGCCGGTGTTAGATCGTGTCGTGCATCATGATATGGAAGGGATGGCTGCTGATATCATGGAGGAACGTGCCCTTTTCCATTATCCGCCGTACTACCGATTGATCTATGTCTTTGTGCGTCACCGTCATGAGCAGGTTGCAGAGCGTGCAGCCAAAGATCTGAGTGTCCGACTGCGTCAGTTCTTCGGCAGTCGGGTGTTAGGTCCTGACAAACCATCTGTAGCCAGGGTGAAGACGCTTCATATCCGTAAGTTGGTGCTGAAATTAGAGAATGGTATAGATCTGAAAAAGGTGCGTGAATGTCTCAGAGACATCCAGCACCTTATGTCGGAAGATACCTGCTATAATTCCTTGCAGATATTCTATGATGTTGATCCGCTTTGAAAAAGTGAAGAGTTAAGAGTGAAGAGTGAAGAATCTTCCCTAATCAATCAAAGAGTCAACTCTACACCTATACCTATGACTTTATTCGTACGAGTGAACGAGTTCGTTCCTGCAGGGATAGTAAGTCCCATACTTTCCATTTTTTGCTCAGGTGTGTTCATGTCGTAATTGTCGTAGTTGGTTTGGAAGTAAGCGGCGCTGAGTTTTACCTTGTCGCTAACCTTGTATTCAAGACCTAAACCGAAAGTCCATGAATTAACGACGAAAGACATATCGTTCATATACTCATCTGTGAGCTGATAACGTGTAAACTGTGTACCACCAGATACGGTTAACTTGTCGTTGATGTCCCATTCTGCTCCAGCCAGATATTCATTTGTACCGCCATCGAGCAACTTTTCGGAATGCTGATACCAATGAGCATCTGTATCAAAGAAGTGGTGGTAGCCGGCATTCAAACGTACATTATCGCGAACGCTCCACTGTGCACCTAAAGCAAGAAGAGCGGGTGCATCTTCTGGTACACTTGTGCCGTTGACATATTTGTTGGTGGCGGCTATAACTGATGCTTCCTTCAGATCGGAGTCGTTCTTCATGCGCATACGAGTCTTGAACTCATACTTGGCAGCGAAGTTGAAAGCACCAGTCTTATAGTCAATACCAATGATGGGTGCGATGCCCCATCCCGTCTGGTCACTCTTCAGGTTTACGCCATTGGTGTAAGGAGCCAGTGTGGCAGCACTACTTTCCAACTGCTCTGCGGTCGCCTTCAGTTGAGCACCTTTTGTCTGCAATTCTTGCCCTTGTTGAACAAGTTGTTGAACATTTGGTTGTTGCATGGCTTGCTCTTGTGTCATTCCTGCGGCCATATAGCCGGCAACATATTGTTGGATACCATCCTGTACCTGCTGTCCAAGAGCTGCAATCTTGTTACCAGCATCAGTGAATCCTTTGGTAACGCCAAGGAAATATTCTGGTAGGGTGATTCCATTTGTTCCATCCATCACACGGATGTTGTTCAGGCGTGCTTCATAAGAGGCTGTTCCGTAGAGCAGACGAAGACCACCATATACAGAGAGATGCTCGTTAAACTTATAGGCCGCACCCACTTGGAAACCGAAATAGAACTGTTTACCTTTCATATAACCGTCCACGTCGTAACCTGTCACGTTTGGCACACTAGCACCAAGTTGATTGATTTGACTGTTGATGGCTGATGACACACCGATAAGTCGGTTGGCGATGCCTCCCACAACGGTCTCAAAGGAACCGATACCCTTATCGAACTCACATTTTCCACCACCGCCAGGTACTGAGAAGTTGAATTGGAATGACCAGTTGTTCTTATTATAAGCACCTTGCAATGAGGGGATGATGGGTGCGTTAGCTACTCCTTCAAACTTTTTAGTCGTTTCTCCATTGTTCTTATATCCCAGTGCAAAGAGAGAATTCGTGGAAGTAATCGTACGTGTCTGATGGGCATATTGCCAGTTGAAAGCCAAGTGGAACCCATCGTTCAGGAATGCCACACCGGCAGGGTTAGAGTAAACTCCGTCAAGACCTATCGCTGCATCGCGGGCTGGGTTACGAAGAAAACTGATACTCTGATTGGTGTTGGTGAGAATACCACCGGCATAAATGGAATTGTAGCAAGAAACAAGGGCTACAAAAAGAAAAACTAATTTAACCTTTTTCATTATTTTAATTTAAAAGTGTTTGCAAAGTTATCTATAATGGTCATATTTTCCTTTTAATTGCTTTGTTATTTAACGTTGATTAACTAAAACAATACATGATATTACACAAAAAGGCCGTTTTGTGCAATGATTTGACAAAATATGCACACTCTAAAGGACAAGTGTGCATGATTGTTATTTCTTCTTCAACTCAGGATAACTGATACGAGTGTGATAGATTGCTTTCAGACGATCGGTCAACACCTGTTTGGCCACAGAGATATCACGGAAGGTGATGGGACAGTCGGTAAAGTACCCTTCATTTACCTGTCCGTCGATCAAACGATTAACCAGGTTGCTGATGCTCTCCGGTGTATATTCCGGTAATGACCGTGATGCAGCCTCTACCGTGTCGGCCATCATAAGGATGGCTTGTTCACGTGTAAACGGGTTGGGACCGGGATAGGTAAACATTGATTCATCCACTTCTTCATCTGGATGTTCGTTCTTATAGGATATCAGGAAGTACTTGGTCTTACCCTTGCCGTGATGCGTCGTGATGAAATCCTGGATGATTTTGGGGATGTCATAGCTGTCGCATAGCTTGAGTCCTTCCGCCACATGACTGATAACGATCTTTGCCGCTTCCTGACGTGTCATCTCTTCCAGAGGATTAACACCAGCCTGATTCTCTGTAAAGTAGGCAGGGTTCGCCATCTTTCCAATATCGTGATAGAGAGCACCGGTACGTACCAACTGTGCGTTGGCACCAATCTTATTGGCGATAGCCACAGCCAGATTACTTACCATGATAGCATGCTGGAATGTGCCTGGCGCCGTCTCACTGAGTTTTTGCATCAGGTTCTTACTGGTGTTAGACAACTCAATGAGTGTAACATTAGAGGTAAAACCAAAGGTTTTTTCCACAAGATACATAAGTGGATAGGCGAAGAGTAACAGCACACCGTTGATTACCAGATATTTGTACATGCTATGATCCATCTGCAGGATACTGTTGTCTTGCATCAGCTGCAAGGCGAAATACATAGCACAGCTGGCCACAGTAACGAGCAATGCTGTTTTAAACAGTTGTGCACGCTGACTGAGTTCGTTGAGCGAGAAGATAGCTACCATACCTGCCACGATCTGGATGATGATGAACTCATATTGGTATTTCACGGCGGCTGCACAGATGAGCACCATCAACACATGGGAGATGAAGGCCGTCCGTGAGTCCATAAAGATTCTGATGAAAATAGGAGCGATGGCAAAGGGCAACAAGTAAACGCTCAGGATGCTGTGCTCCATCATCAGAGAAACGACAACGGGGAAGATGGTGATCATCACATAGAGCATCAGGATACTGCGCATGTTTTTCAGGTATTCCCTTCTGTACAGATATAGGTAGAGGGTAAAGAGCACGATGAGGATGATGACGAACAGACTCTGTCCGGCTATCGTGGAAGGTATCTCGTTGGCAGAGGCACTGCGTCGTTTCATCTCTCGTTCAAAACTGCTCAGCACACGGTAGGTATGCTCATCGACAATCTCTCCGCGGTCAACAATCTTCTGTCCGCTCAAAACGATACCGCTGGCAATGGCCACACTACTCAGCAGGTCGTTTTTCTCTGTCTCGTTACGCTCTTTGTCAAAGATCAGGTTTGGTACGATATACTCGTTGAGATTGCATTTCTGGAGAATCAGTCGTTGTGGTCCGAGTTTCTCGTCAAGGAACAGTTGCTCGTATGCACCGATAGTGGAATAGATGCAGTTGATCTGTACGTTAGTAGCCGCCTTGCCTTCTACTATCCTGATCATGTTTGTGGAGTCTTTATAGATTTCCGAATACTCAGGAGTGTTCATGATACCAGCCTCGTAAAGCCGGTGCAGTCGGTCTTCGATGATATTCACATATTCGTAGGAGAGTCCTTCGATACCATCCTTGAATTTCTCGTGGAAACGGTCCAGCTGTTCTCCTTCTATCTTATTATTATAGTTGTAATAGGGCTCGAAACTGTTGAGAATACTGTCTTTCTCCATCTGTATGGCCTCGTCGGTCTTGTAGATGGGGAAGTCGAATTTGGCAATCATAGAACTGTACATCCATGGTTTTCCCACGTCATAACGGAACTGCGGTCCGCTGGTTCTCGGCAGGAACCAAACGATGATGGCCGCAGTGATGATGACCATGGCTATCCAGGTGGCTAATCGCTTGTTCCATTTGTCATTGGTCTTGCCCGCAGTTATTTCAGGAGTTTTTTCGGCGGTATTAGTGGTTTTGTTTTTAGCCATAATTCTTTTATTAACGGTTCATTCTGCGAAAATACAATTTTTTTTATCATTATCAGCAAAAATGAAGGAAAATTTCTTGATACATGGCTTTTGAAGGTATTGAAAGCACTTACATTCAGAAATAATAAGAAAAAATAGTTTTCTTTTTGTATTTCGATCATTTAATAGTACCTTTAACTTCGTTGAAAGTACTCTCGCTCGGAAAAGTTCAAATAAATTTGGCTTTTCGCTCGCTTATTCGTACCTTTGTCCCCCAAATAGAAATAACGTAAAGATGGAAGATAGAAGAGTAAGGGTGCGTTTTGCACCGAGTCCAACAGGACCATTACATATCGGTGGCGTAAGAACGGCATTGTATAATTACCTGTTTGCTAAGCAACATGGGGGAGACTTGATCTTCAGAATTGAGGATACCGACTCCAACCGTTTTGTGCCCGGAGCAGAAGAATATATCATCGAGTCGTTCCGCTGGTTAGGCATCAAGTTCGACGAGGGTGTTTCCTTTGGAGGACAGTATGGGCCTTATCGTCAGAGTGAGCGCCGCAATATCTATAAGAAGTATGTTGACCAACTGTTGGCTGACGGTAAGGCATATCTTGCTTTCGATACACCACAGGAGTTGGAAGCAAAGCGTGAGGAGATCAAGAACTTCCAGTATGATGCCCATACACGTGGGATGATGCGTAACTCTCTCACTTTGTCAAAGGAAGAGGTGGATACGCTGATTGCTGAAGGACAACAGTATGTAGTGCGTTTTATGGTTACACCCGGTGAGGATGTACATGTGCATGACATGATCCGTGGCGAGGTGGTTATCAAGAGTGATATCCTCGACGATAAGGTGCTCTTTAAGAGTGCCGATGAGTTGCCTACCTATCATCTTGCAAACATCGTGGATGATCATCTGATGGAGGTAAGTCATGTTATCCGTGGTGAGGAGTGGCTGCCCAGTGCTCCACTGCATGTATTGCTCTATCGTGCCTTCGGCTGGGAGGATACCATGCCTGCCTTTGCCCATCTGCCGTTGTTGCTGAAGCCCGACGGCAAAGGAAAGTTGAGCAAGCGTGATGGTGACCGACTGGGATTCCCCGTTTTCCCATTGGAGTGGCATGACCCGAAGAGCGGTGAAATCTCTAACGGATTCCGTGAGCAGGGATATTTCCCCGAGGCCGTTGTTAATTTCTTAGCGCTGTTGGGATGGAATCCCGGAACAGAACAAGAACTCTTTTCTCTTGACCAATTGGTAGAGCAGTTTGATATCTCCAAGTGCTCGAAGGCTGGTGCAAAGTTTGATTTCCAGAAGGCTGTATGGTTCAACCATGAGTATATCCTGATGAAGAGCGATGAAGAGATCACCGAGTTGTTCGCTCCTATTGTAATAGGTAATGGCGTTGAGGAGTCTATGGATCGAATCCGGCAGGTTGTCCATATGATGAAAGACCGTGTCAGTTTTGTGAAAGAACTGTGGCCGTTGTGCTCGTTCTTCTTCATTCCTCCCACCGAATATGATGAGAAGACCGTACGTAAGCGCTGGAAAGAAGACTCCGCCGTGGTGATGGATCAGTTGGCTACCGTCTTGGAGGGTATCGAAGATTTCTCAGTAGAACATCAGGAGAAGATTGTCTTTGCCTGGGTTGAGGCTATGGGATATAAGCTGGGTGATGTGATGAATGCCTTCCGTCTGGCATTGGTCGGCATCGGCAAGGGTCCAGGCATGTTTGACATCTCTGCTTTCTTAGGAAAGAAAGAGACACTCAGTCGTCTGCGCAGAGCCATCAGCGTTTTGGGATAATCAACAGTTCCTATCGTAAAGACAGAAGGTATGATATATAATATCGTCGTTTACTTGATGCAGTTGGGCATCTCCATTGCCAGTCTCTTCAATGAAAAGGTGAGGAAAATGTGGCGTGGTGAGCGTGAGGCATTCGCCATCTTGAAGGAGAAGGTGGATGCCAATGCACAGTATGTGTGGTTCCATGCTGCCTCGTTGGGTGAGTTTGAGCAGGGACGTCCCATCATGGAGCAACTCCGTAAGGAGCATCCGGAGTATAAGATCCTGCTGACTTTCTTCTCTCCCTCCGGCTATGAGGTGCGGAAGAACTATTCCGGAGCCGATATTATCTGTTACCTTCCTATCGATACGATAACCAATGCACGACGGTTCCTCCGACTGGTGCGTCCCTGCATGGC
>JAFZPF010000187.1 GCA_017550455.1 Prevotella sp. | reverse complement strand
GGCAGAGCGTGGATTCGTCACCATCGCCTTTGACCCGTCGTTTACCGGCGAGAGCAGTGGAGAACCGCGTCGTACGGCATCACCCGATATCAATACGGAGGATTTTATAGCTGCCGTGGATTTCCTTTCCCAGCAACCGAATGTGGACCCTGAGCGTATCGGCATTATCGGTATCTGCGGATGGGGTGGTATCGCCCTGAATGCCGCTGTCGCCGATACCCGTATCAAAGCCACGGTGGCTTCTACGATGTACGATATGACACGTGTCAGTGGCAATGGCTATTTCGATGCCGATGATCATGAAGAGGCCCGTTACAACGC
Organism: Prevotella sp.; assembly: GCA_017550455.1. Lineage (GTDB taxonomy): Bacteria > Bacteroidota > Bacteroidia > Bacteroidales > Bacteroidaceae > Prevotella. Next base: position 20,193 of record JAFZPF010000187.1, on the reverse strand, counting down.
CCGTAAGGCAATGAGTGAACAGCGACTGAAAGATCCTGCTGCCATGGCTGGCGGCGTAGTGAATCCCTTACCTGAGGATGCTCCGTGGTTTGTGAAGGACTATTATGATTACTATATCACCCAGCGCGGTTATCATGTGCGTAGCGGCAACTCCAACGATGGTTGGCGTGTCATCGGCACCCAGGCTTACGCCAATGCCCGTTTCCTCCGATATACCAACGAGATCCGCTCTGCCGTGATGGTGATGCATGGTGAGAAGGCTCATTCCCGTTATTTCGGTGAGGATGCCTATAATTATATGGTGAACGGTAATCCGGCTGCCGGCATCAAACCGAATGCGCATCCGGAGAACAAACAACTGCTCATCATCCCTGGCGCCTCACACACCGATCTCTATGACGGTGGCTTTACCGAACCGGAAGGAAAGGGTGTTTCTAAGAACCTCATTCCGTGGGATAAACTGGAGGACTTCTTCAAGAAGTATCTTTAATCCCTTCGGGAAATTGAAAATTGAAAATGGATAATTATCAATTATCAATTATCCATTTTCAATTTGTTGCGAAGCAACACTCACTCCTCTTTCACGATCGGGTATAACTCCAGGAATTCGCCTTGGTGACTCATACCGTCATTGATGAGCTCCGCAAACTTCTCTCCCACGGTATCGATATCGTGGAAGCCGGGCAGCTGCATATTACCGTTCAGATCAGTGGTGGTAGGTCCTGGATGAACGGAGAATATCTCTAACGCTCTTCCTTGCTGTTGGAATTCCATCGCCAAAACACCCATCATGGCATTCTGAGCGGCTTTACTCGTGACGTATGCCAAGGGATGCCAGTAAGGACTGATCTCAGAAGGCACCGTAATGTTGACGATCCTTCCGCCGTTTTTCTCCAGCAGAGGCATTAACGACTGAGTGAGCATAAAGGTTCCGATGAAGTTAATGTCGATAGTCTTCCGGATGTCTTCAAGCTTGGTATGCTCACCATCTACGCTCATATCACCAGGGATTCCTGCGTTGTTTACCAAAAGGAAAAGGTCAGGATATTTCATACTTATCTCTTTAGCTGCTTTTCCTATTGTGTCGCTATCTGCCAGTTCGATATTCACCCATCCCTTGACATCTACGCCTAAGGCTTTCAGTTCTTCAATAGCTTTCTCTGCACGTTCCTGATGACGTGCTCCAATGATAACACTCCATCCGGAGAGTCCGAGATGTTTGGCAATACCAAATCCAATTCCTTTGTTGGCTCCTGTCACTAATACTGTCTTTTTCATTTGTATATGATAATTAGTTGTACAATAATTTCAATCTTAAAATAGGATGCAAATTTATATAAAACTTTACAATATCAAACAATTTTCCAAGAATATTTATATGGATGGATAAAAACTTTCATTCGGGAAGGATTCCTTTTCTCTCACGATAAGTGTTATCGTTTTTTGCCATAAAATGTGTGTTTTTGAAATAATATCGCTATATTTGCACAGAATTTTTTATCTGAGGAATGGAGGGAATAGATTTGTCTGTCGTCAAAAGGTGGGATAACCAATCTGTTGCGATGCTTTATAAGGCTTATTATAAGGCGTTGTACAGTTATGCCCGTCAGATGACGGGTGATGAAGAGCCTGCGAAAGACATTGTTCAGGAAGTTTTCTTCAATACTTGGAAACGGCAGGGAATCTTTGAGTCAGAGACAGCCTTGCGTACGTACCTTTATAATGCTACACGTAATGAGAGTATCAATTACATCAAGTGCCTTCGTTTAGAAAATGACAGGAAAAAGCTTTTCGGGAAGCGATTGAAGGAAATGCAGATGGATGAGAATGGTGATCTGACACTCCACAAAGAAGAGGTTTACCGTCTTATGTTTGAAGCTATTGATGCCTTACCCCCGAAACAACGTGAGATATTCTTGTTACTCATGAAAGGAAAGAAAAACAGCGAGATAGCCGAGGCTATGAACATCAGTATAAACACGGTTAAGACTCAAAGGCAGAGCGGCATGGATAAACTCCGTAACCGTTTGTCACCCGATGCTTTCCTCTTACTGTTGTTGCTGATGAGTTCTTAGTTTTTCTCCAACACAGTCACCCATTTTTTGTTTTTTTTTGTTTAAGAAATAAAAAACGGAAAAATGGAGAAACATAATATTAACCGATTGCTTACACGCCTTTTGCTTGGCAAGGCTTCAGAGGAAGAACGTGCTGAGCTGGAGAAGCGTGCCAATAGAGAAGATATTCAGGAAATCGTCGATGCCGATGATCTGACAGAACGGTACGAATACTATGCCGAAGCAGATGTGGATCAGGCACTTAGTGAGATGCAAAAGCGGATGGCTCAGACTTATGCTAAGACAAAGATCTTCACTCCCCGTTTCTATCGCATTGCAGCCGTCGTTGCCTTGTTGATTGTCGGCGGTGCTTACTGGTATCACCGTGAATATACCCGTGTGACCCCACCGGAAATCAGTCAGGAAGTGCAGCTGGCCATGGAGCAGAGTCGTCAATCGGGAAAACAGGAAGCGCAGGATGAACGGTTGAAAGCTGACGAGAAGGCATGGTCGGATATGGATGGGAATGGTGATAAAGATAATGCCTTAAGTAGTAAGAACAGCGTTACGGATGATCATTATCCCGTTCCTTCTTTACAAGAGTCACTGACAAAGAACCAGCTGCTCGCGGCTCGACGTATCATCACCAAGCATGATAAAGAGTTCTGGCTCACACTGGATGACGGGACGCTCGTACACCTTAATTATAATACACGACTGGTTTATCCGGAGAAGTTCGGAAGAGGTGACCGTAACGTCATCCTCGATGGTGAGGCTTATTTCATGGTGGCCAAAGACAGGAGCCGTCCTTTTGTCGTTCATGTCCCGGATGGAGAGATCAAGGTATATGGCACGGAGTTTAATGTGAATACCCGTAGCAGTGCCCTGGAAACAGAAAGTTCGAAGTACGAGACAACCGTTGTCCTTGTCAACGGCTCGATATCTGTGTCACCCACCGGTGGAAAAGAACAAATGATGAAACCCCATGAACAGTGCAGGATCTCTAACAGTCTCTGTGTCGTTGAGAAGAATGTGGATGTGGAACCCTATGTGGCATGGAACAGAGGTGTCTTCTGTTTTGACAACTGCACTTTGGAACATTTGATGAAGATACTGTCGCACTGGTACGGTATGAATATCAATTTTGTTTCTGAAGAAACAAGGCATATAACATTTACCGGAAACCTTAACAAGTATTCTTCCATAGAACCGGCCATACATGCCATCCACCAGGTTACGGGACTTCGTATAGAGATAAAAAACAACACGATTATTATTGATAAACATAATATTAATCCTTAAATATGTGTAATATGAGAAGAGAAGACATTAAAATGCATTTTTCTAAAGGACAGGCTTTGTTGAGGATGTTTGTCCTGATGATTGCTATGTTGTGTATGACTTCTGCTTTTGCATTGTCAGCCAATGCACAAAACACAGCAAACATGAGAGTCTCATTAAATCTTAGGACGGTCAATGTCAAAGACTTCTTCAATGAGGTAAATAGACAGTGTGGCTTGAACTTTTTCTGTAAGTCGGACCTGGCCAACAGTTTACCTCGGATAACTGTCGTTGAAGAGAATAAACCTGTTGAGGATGTGCTGGAGAAGGTTTTCAATACCCTTAACTGCGATTACAAGATCGATGGTAATGTGGTTACTGTTACATTGAAAAACGAACAGAAGAACAGAGTCGTGTCTGGATATGTCAGAGACTCCAACGGAGAACCTCTCATCGGCGTTACGGTGAAGGATGAGACCACCGGCAGCATCACCATTACCGATGCTAACGGTTACTACCATCTGGCCATACCGGCTGATGCCGGTCGTATGCGGTTCAGTTACATTGGAATGAATGACGTGACCTATAATATAGGTAAGGGAACCAAGGATGTCACCCATCATGTGACGATGTTTTCAGACAATAAGCTGGACGAGGTGATCGTGACAGGTTATCAGACTATCTCCAAGGAGCGTGCCACCGGCTCGTATGGTATCATCAATGAGAATCTGTTGGAATCAAAGCTTAATGCCGACCTGAAGAACCTGATAGAGGGTCAGGTGGCCGGTGTGGTGCTTGACAAAGACGGAAATATTTCTATCCGAGGTACAGGTACCCTGATTGCAGAAGTGGATCCTCTCATTGTCGTTGATGGTTATCCCACGGAGGAATCCCTGAGCAACCTGAATCCTAACAATATCGAGAATATTACCGTGTTGAAGGATGGTGTAGCCGCCTCTATCTATGGTTCACGTGCCGCTAATGGTGTGATTGTTGTAACGACCAAGAAAGGTTATAACGGTAAGACCAAACTGAGTTATAAAGGAACGATGAAGATAGAGGATGCACCAAATCTGGATGATCTGCACATGATCAGTGCTAACGACTATATCGATGCGGAGCTTGCCTTGTATGACCTCCAACCTACCAATGCGAGATATAACGTAGCCAATAAATCTGCTTATCGCACAGGTATGCAGTATCTGCTTACGGGAAAGAAGAACAACCTGATCAGTGAAGATGAGTTCAATAGTCAGGTGGCTGACTACAGGAAGATCGATGGGTTCAGGGAATTGGAGAAATACTATTTCCGTAAGGCATTCACACATACACATAATATCAGTATCAGCGGTGGCAACCAGTATAATCTTTTCAATCTTGTCATCAACTACACCAATAACCGGTCTAACCAACAGTATAAAGGTGACAACCGCCTGTTGGTAGATCTAAAGAATACATGGACACCGTATAAGTTCCTGGAGGTCGGCGTATCTGCCAATATCAATTACTCACGCAGTCATACACCTAATGAGACATGGCGTACGATCACTGACGGAAACACGTTCTTCCTTCCTTACTACGCCTTGAAGAACAGTGATGGCTCCTGGGCAACCTACAATTCGCTCAGTCATGCCATGAGGGATCAATATGAGCAGAAAGGCGCCAGTGCCATCGGTTATAACCCACTGCTTGAAGCTCAGGAAAACTATACACGCACACAGTCGTTCTCTACCCGCTTGAGCGGTTATCTACGGTTTAAAATCCTTGAGGGACTGACAGCTGAGATCGGTGGTAACTGGTCACGGGGTAATGCTACCGACAAGAGCATTGTCACCGCCAACAGCTATTACATGCAGATGTCGTATTACAACAGTACCTCTCTGAATAATCCTGTCAACCACTATATTCCGAAGGGTGACATGCTTAACGAATACCGTTATACGAATGAGAACTGGACGCTGCGCTCACAAGTCAATTTCAACCGGGAATTCGGGAAACACCGCGTAACTGCCTTGGCAGGTAACGAGATACGTCGTATCACACTTGACAATAACCAGTATGAGACACGTCTCGGCTACAATCAGACAGCTGGCTCCTTTACACCGGTGAACCTCAAGGACCTCAAGGGTGGAACATACAATTCAGACATGCTCTACAGTACTTTACCGATAAGCAGCAGTCTTCAGTATGGACAGATGACCTACAGAGACCGTAGGTTCGTCTCCTGGTACGGGAACGCCTCTTATGAATACGACAACCGATACCTTGTCAGTGGTAGTATCAGGGAAGATCTGACGAACTTCTTCGGTACCAATCCCAAATACAGACACAAACCGTTGTGGTCGGTCGGCGGCACGTGGAAACTCAACAACGAGCCTTTCTTTATGGTTGATTGGGTCAACAGACTCTATCTGCGCGCCTCATACGGTATCAATGGTAATATCTCCCTGACGGAAGGTCCGGATCTGATTCTCTCCACTGGTAGCTATAACAGCACAACGGAAGGTGTCTCCTACGGAATAGCATCCTATCCCAATAATCAGTTGAGATGGGAAAAGACCAGGACGACGAACTTCGGCATTGACATAGATGTCTTGAACAGCAGGCTCGGCGTGTCTTTCGACTATTATAAGAAACACAGTACCGATCTTCTTGCTGATGATGCCATGGATCCTACGACGGGAGCGACAACCATGAAAAAGAATGTCGGTGAGATAGATAACAGAGGTTATGAAATTGCTCTTCATGCCACACCGGTCCTCACAAAGAATTTCCGTTGGGATGTCAACTATAATGTAGCTTTTAATCACAACGAGGTCATCACATACAATGTCGCAAGGAATTCTGTAACATCCTGGGCATACACCGTTCCTATCCATGCGGAAGGACATCCTATGTATGGATTCTTCGGTTATAAGTTTGCAGGACTCAATGAGAAAGGACAGACACAGATTTACAAAGCAGACGGTTCTGTAGCATTGGCAGCCATGGCGAAACTCGAAGATATCGAGTATCAGGGTACTGCCGTTCCTAAGACGGACATGTCTCTGACCAATCATTTCTCCTATCGTAACTGGGATTTCTCCTTTATGTTCATCGCCAAGTTAGGACATAAATACCGTAAGGATATGTTCCATGGATCCAACTTCACCAATCGTCATTTCGTGGAGAGATGGAAGCAGGCAGGCGACGAGGAGCACACCATCTATCCTGTGTATCAGTTTGCCAACACAGATATGTTCTTCTTCCCCTTCTGTGATGTGAATTTGGGAAATGCCAGTTATGCAAAGTTACGTGATGTCACGTTGACCTACACATTCGACAAACCTCTTATCAAGAAGATCGGGCTTTCGGATGCCAAGATCTATCTGCAGGCAAGAAACCTGATGCGCTTTACTGCATCTGACTGTGATATTGATCCGGAAACCTTTGAGAATAACTTCAGTGGCGGACTTGGAAACATGACAGGAGCAGGTTACTGCCTGTTGCCTATGAGTCCGGAGTATTATATAGGGTTGAGCATTTCTTTCTAAAATGAAACAAATAACTTCAGAAAATACAAGGAATATGAAAAAGAATATCTATCTATTGTTATTATGTCTCATATCCGTCGCCTTGGTGTCTTGCGACGACTTCCTGGATGTCAAACCAGTGGGAAAGATGATCCCTACGGAGATAGAGGAATATGAGAATCTGATGAACAACATCAACACGGTGAGGTATTTCATGACAGACAACAACAACAGTTGTTTCTATGCGGCCATGGGTGATAATGTGGAGATCAGCGAGAACCTGAAGGATTATCAGTATAATGCAACCTTCCCAAATCTGGATATTATCGCCGCATATAAGTTCTATTCACCAGTACTGAATCCATCAAGCACCCCATATACCTGGCAATATGGTTATCAGGCCATCGGGTATTTCAACAATGTGGTGGATGGTATAGAAGATCTTGGTGAGACATCGGAGTATGCAAGGAATGTGATGGCAGAGGCAAAAGCAGGTAGGGCCTGGTTATATATGAACCTGGCGCTTACCTATGGTCCCATGTATGATCCGTCGGGAAAGAACGATACCAAGGTGGTTCCTCTACGTATCTCAGGCGATCCTACAGATGGTAATGGTGAACTGGCAACAACGCAGCAGATCTTCGATCAGGTGAAGAAAGATCTGGATTATGCCTGTGAGAACTGTCCTCAGAATGTTTCGAATCCTACGAGAGTGAGCTTAGCCTGTGCCTATGCGCTGCGTGCTGAATATTATATGTATCTCCGTGACTGGCAGAATATGTTGGCCGACAGTAGGAAAGCATTGGACTTGTCTATGCAGTCTAAAGGTAGTGTGGAGAAACTGATCTACAACTTCAAGGATTTCTCCTATGTAGGATCCAGTTCTCTTACAGACCCTGACGGGGCATCACCGGAGACAGAGATGACCTTCAAGGGTCCAGATACTGATTTCGCCTTGTCTCGCAACAGGGAGAATCTGCTCTATCGTCAGGCACCGGTATCGAATGGCGTTACCAGGTATTATCCGTCGGAAGACTGGAAATCAATCTTCGATAAAGAGCATGACTTAAGATGGAAACTGTTCGCATTACGTTATGCCGGCTACTCAAAGAAGGTAAGTGGTGTCTTACACTCCGACGGTATCCGCATCGTATATTTCCGTGATAAGAATCTTTCCACCTCAGAAGCCATCACGTATCCGTTGCTGGTTTTGATGATAGCAGAGGCAGAGGCACGTACAGGCAATACTGCAAATGCGCTGAGCCGTCTGAATCTCCTTCGTCGTTTCCGTTATGATTACGGCGGTGGCAGCACCGACCTCGCTAATGGTAGCTCCTTGAGTCAGGATCAGTTGCTGACGGAGATCCTGGCAGAGCGTAGACGTGAGCAACCACTGGCTACCTTCCAGCGTACACTCGATCTGAAGCGTTATGCCTTGGATGCGGGAAAACCATGGTGTAAGACTACTATTACCCATCAATGTGGAGACAAGACCTGGAGTAAATCCATTACCGATCCATACTTCCAGTCACTACCTATCGACAATGTCATATTGAAATATAATCCACAATGGGGTATTCCGGAGAATGAGGTTGCTTATGATCCGGTGAGTGCCCAATAACACCGGGATATGCTCAAAAAGTTTCTGTTTATTATCTGCATTCTTTCCATGTCCCTGACTCTATCTGCGGGGATGAAAGATACAAAACCGAATTTCCGGTTGACGATTCATCTGCCAGGTATAGAAGACAGTGTGCAGATACGCATGATGGAGAAGGAGAACACATGGAGTGCTCCTTCTCTCCTGATTGCCCGTCATGGAAAGGCTAAGACAAAATTCCATCTATCAGAACCGGTGCAGATGGTGGTGATGGGGATGAAATTTACCCAGAACCGACGCTCATACCGTCCTTTGATGTTTCGGTTTATAGCTATTCCCGGTGAGCATATCGTGATCAGTGGAGATATTCCTGACATTACGATCAAGGGATCTGCGGTATATAAGGAATACGGACGAGTGAGACAGCATATAGACGAATATAAAAAGATAGCTGAAAAGGATTCTGTCCGGATGGATTATATCAAGAGCCATCCCTACAGCGATGTGGCTGTGATGCTTGCCTGCGAACTGGCGATGGATGCTTTCTATTCCGTTGACCGACAGATCGATGGTGAAAGATTATCTGTAAGATTGAAGTCTCTTTACCAGCAGACAAAAACATCATTTGACCATAGAAGACAACGGGATAAAGCTACTCTTAATATGGTCGCTGGAGCTGCAGCACCCGCCTTTACTCTGAACGATATCCATGGAAAAGTGCTCTCCTTGTCCAGTCTTCGAGGAAAATATGTGGTCCTCGACTTCTGGGGAAGCTGGTGTGGTGTATGTATCAAAGGTTTTCCCAAGATGAAGGAATACTACGAAAAGTATAAAGGGAAGTTTGAGATCATAGGCGTTGACTGCAGGGATACACAACAGAAATGGAAAGATGCCGTTGCCAAATATTCGCTCCCTTGGCTGCATGTGTACAACCCTGATGACAGTAGTGTGACAACCGATTATGGTGTTCTGGGATACCCCACAACGGTTGTTATAAATCCTGACGGCAGGATCGTGAAATCATTCACGGGTGAAGATCCTGCCTTCTATCAGTTGTTGGATAAGCTGTTCGGATCGTAACTATTTTTTTAATCTTTTTATTAAAGATCATAAAGGGAATTGGATGGTTATTTCCAATTCCCTTTATATTGTTACTGTTGAAGTAGAGCTGCCCCTTCATATATAGAATAGGGACTTACTCGTTGACAGCTTATTTTTATAGCTCTTGCTATAGCCTTTTAGTAAAAATATATTGTATTATTTTAATTCCTTCATTTTTTTTTATAATTTTGCATGCTATAGAAGTAACCGGAGAGAATAAAGTCATGTCTGCATTGATCAACCATAAAGACCCTGCATTTATTCGTCAGCTTTATAAGGATTATTATAAAGCACTGGTTTTGTATGGCATGAAAATTCTTGCTGATCACCATGCAGCCTCGGAAGATATCGTTCAGGATGTGTTCTCCCTCTTCTGGCATAAGGATTTGGAATTCGATAATTTGGTACAGTTGAGAGTCTATCTTTACAACTCTGTCAGGAATAATTGTCTCGATTATCTGAAACACTGTCATGTGGAAAGGGCATATATTGATAAGGTGCAGAGAGATTATCCTTATTTTTATATTGACACTGATAAAGAGGAAGGACCATTCAGTGAAGAGATTTATCGGGAATTGTTTAAGGTGATAGAACAGTTGCCTCCTCGTCGTCGTGAGATCTTCTTGATGGTGATGGATGGGAAGACGAACCGTGAGATAGCAGAGGCCCTCCATATCAGTGAGAATACCGTTAAGACCCAGAAAAGACGTGCAACAGATTTCTTGAAGGATCATTTAACTCAAGAATCGTGGTTGCTCATCTCCTTATTATTCAATTTTTATTAAAAATTTTCTTTTTTGTTGTCATCTTTTTAAGAAGTCAAATAGTTACTTCGAAAAAAGGGTGTTATGTCAAAAAAGAATATTAACCAACTCATCAGTAGTTATCTGTTGGGGAGATCTTCAGAAGAAGAATCAGCCCAGCTCGAGAAATGGCTTCAGGCAGATCCAAGACATCAGGAGTTTCTCGACCAATTTGCGAAGAAGAAAGAGTTCAGCCATCTTTTTCGTCAATACATGACGATAGATGAGGAACAAGCCTGGCAGGTGTTTGAACAACAGACAATTCATGCAAAGCAACGCCTCGTACCGTTATCTCCCCGTTTCTATCGCATTGCAGCCGTCATTCTGATACTACTTGTCGGTGGTGCTTTCTGGTATCACCGGGAATATACCCGTGTCACCCCGCCGATGATTACAGAAGAGGTGCAGCTGGCCATGGTGCAGAGTCGGGAGAGTGGGAGAGCGGGAGCGGATATCGTTTCTTCTTTTACATCCCGTGAGCAGGTTATCAGTCAGGAAGAGTGCGACTTATACCATGTAGATGAAGATTTTGTTGAGCATTTGGAGGAGGCTAAGCGTATCACCACGCGTCACGACAAGGAATACTGGGTGACACTGGATGACGGCACGCTGGTACACCTTAATTATAATAGTCGTTTGATATACCCCGAGAAGTTCGGTGACCGTCGTGACGTGATCCTCGATGGCGAAGCCTATTTCATGGTGGCCAAGGATAAGCGTCGTAAGTTCGTGGTGCACACCCCGCAGGGAGATATCAAGGTGTATGGCACCGAGTTTAATGTGAATACCCGTAAGGATGAAGAAGCGGTCAGCGTGGTCCTTGTCAACGGATCCGTGAGTTTTATTTCTTCTGCCGGCAAAGAGATGGTGATGCAGCCTGGTCAGGAGTTGACGGCTGTGGATACCCAGCTATTGGTTACAACTATTGATACTGCTCCTTATGTGGCGTGGAATACAGGTCTTTTCGTCTTTAAGAATAGCACTTTGGAATATATCATGGATGTCCTTTCTCAATGGTATGGGATTCATCAAGTGAACTATGCGAATGACAGCCTACGTAAAATCTGTTTTACAGGTAATTTGAAACGTTATGGGAACATTGATCGTATCTTGGAAGCCATCATGTTGGCATGTGATCTGAAGATCCAATTGTCGGATGATACGATCACTATCCAGGAATGATGGTTTCTCTATAATCAGTATTGATAATCACCCCTAAGAAATAAATGGTATTGTATGAAAAGACTTCTGATCTTTCTTTTTTCTCTGCCGATAGTTCTGATATCATCGGCACAGACGCTTGACAAGACAAGAGTCACTCTGTCTATGGTGAATGTTACTGTAGAAGAATTTCTCGATGAGGTGGAACGCCAGACGAAGATAGAATTTCTCTATAAGTCGGATGAAGTGGTCAACCTGCCGCGTATCACCGTACATGAGAAGAATGCAGTAACCCGTCAGGTTATCAGCAAGGTGCTTGCCGGTATCGGCTGTAATTTCAAGGAGAATAACGGTATTGTTGTGGTCAGACTGATAAAACCGAGAAAAGACTCGCACGCCGTCACAGGAATAGTTCTCGATGAGAACAAAGAACCGGTGATCGGTGCGCAGGTAAGAATCTTAGGTTCACAACTGATGACAGTGACCGATGCGGAAGGTACATTCTCTTTCAGTCAGTCTATCCCTGATAAGGCTCAGTTACAAGTGAGTTTTGTTGGCTTGGAGACCACCGTGTTACCTGTTAAGAGTAACATGGTGGTTCATATGAAATCTGATACCCAGACACTTGAGGGGGTGGTCGTGACCGGTATCTTCACCCGTAAGAAAGAGAGCTTTACCGGTTCTGCAACAACCATTCAGGCAGAAGAACTGAAGATGGTTGGTAACCAGAATATTCTGCAAAGCCTTAAAACCCTCGACCCCTCTTTTGCGATTATCGAGAATGAGACTTTTGGTTCCGACCCCAACAGACTGCCGGATGTGGAAGTAAGGGGAAAGACAAGTATCGTCGGATTGACAGAGGAGAATTTTGTCAATCCCAACCAACCACTTTTTATTCTCGATGGTTTTGAGTCAACGTTATCCACCGTCAACGATCTGGATATGGATCGTGTGGAAAGCATCACCATCCTGAAAGATGCCGCGGCTACAGCCATCTATGGTTCCAAAGCGGCTAACGGTGTTATCGTGGTGGAAACCAAAAAGCCTGAGCCGGGACAACTGAGAGTTAACTATTTTGGTAATTTCTCTCTCACCTTCGCAGACCTGAGTGATTATAATCTGATGAGTTCCTCGGAGAAACTAGAGTTTGAGAAGATGTCGGGATATTTCGGTCATCTGGATGAGAATGGTCAGGTAACGAACGAGAGTGATCAGATGCGTTACAATAGTACGCTGGCAGAGATTAAACGTGGTGTGGACACCTACTGGCTCAATGAACCGTTGCGTGTGGCTTTCTCCCAGAAACACTCACTGTTCCTGGAGGGCGGCAGTGGTGACATGCTCTATGGCGTGGGAGTAGGTTATGGTAACACACAGGGTGTGATGAAAGGTTCTGATAAGGATCTGTTGAATGGAAACGTCAAACTGATCTACAGAATGAAACGGTTCTCTCTGGCTGACAACCTCAATCTGGATTACAGTAAGGCAGACCGTGAGACGGTGCCTTTCTCCCGTTATGCCCGTGCTAATCCTTATTTCAGAAAATACAACGAGCAGGGGCAGCCTGACATGCTGCTTACTACTATCGATTATAAGGATTTAGACTTGTTGCGTATAACCACCAAGAAATTCTATAATCCCTTATACGACTACGAACAAAACAGTTACAATCAGACAAATACACACGGGTTCACGAATAATCTCGAACTGAGTTGGATGATTCTTGACGGCTTACATGCCCGTGGAAAGATTGGTATCGGATGGTCTACAGAAAAAGGAGAGATCTTCCGCTCACCCTTCCTCTCTGATTATGTGGAGGTGGACCGCCTGAACAAGGGGCAGTACACGGAGTCGTCGAATACCCATAAGAACTACAATGGGGAGGTGGCCCTGTCGTATACAAAACTGTTGGCGGAGAAACATAACCTTAATGCCATCGTGGGATTACGTTTCTCCGATGACAAGATCCGTTTCAGTCAGTATGCCGTACGTGGCTTTATCGATGATGAGTTCCGCAATCCTTCTTTCGCCATGGGTTATCCCGAGGGAGAGAAATCACAGTATCGTGAGACGCAGAAGCGCAGTTCCAGTCTTTTCTTCAATGCCGGTTATTCCTACGACAACCGTTATCTCCTGGATTTAAACTTCCGGCGTGACGGATCATCTGTCTTCGGTGCCGACAACCATTTCTCTACTACGTGGTCGGTAGGTGTGGGATGGAACATTCATAATGAGCAGTTCCTGAAAGGTTCTTCATGGCTGAACTACCTGAAGCTGCGTGCATCTGTCGGTAATCCCGGCAACCAAAATTTCGATGATTATATCTCCATGCGTATCTATGGTTATAATAATAACTACAGCAGTCCGTTCGGGGCTACGGTGTATGTCACCAATTTGGGCAACCGCGGACTCGACTGGCAGCAGACGATGGATTACAACGTGGGTTTCGACATGATGCTTTTCAATAACCGTCTGAAGGCATTCTTTGATTGTTTCAACAAGATTACCGATCCCTTGCTCGTCAGCATCGGTGTACCAGAGTCAACAGGAACTTCCACGGTGCTCCGGAATTTAGGTTCACAGCAAACGAAGGGAATGACACTGATCCTGAACTATGCGATCATAAAGACTACGGATCTGCTATGGTCGGTCAACCTGAATCTGCGACATATGACAACGAAATACAGGGATATTGGCAATTCTTTAGGGATATACAACAAAGCTAATAAAAGCCGCAACCTCACCCGTTTCTACGACGGTGGCAGTCCCTACGATCTGTGGGCTGTCGTTTCCAACGGCATCGATCCCATGACAGGGCGTGAGGTATTTGTCAATAAAAACGGCAATCAGACATTTCAACATGACTATAATGATGAGGTGGTTTGCGGGAATACAGAGCCTGATGTAGAAGGTGTCATCGGTACATCCTTCTATTACAAAGGGTTTACAGCATCGGTAAACCTCAGATACCGCGTGGGAGGTCAGATCTTCATGAACACCCTATATAATAAGGTGGAGAATATCACCACGGAGAAACTGCTTGAAAACCAGGATAAGAGAGCGTTATACGATCGCTGGCAGTATGTGGGGCACGAGGCGAAATTCAAAGCCATCTCCCAGACGGAGACCACGCCTATCTCCTCTCGATTCATCGAAGATAATAATGTGCTCACCGGCGAGTCTGTCTCACTGGGTTATGAGAACAGTGGCAAATGGTTGAAGACCATCGGTGTCTCCTCCATCACCTTCAAAGCCTATATGAACGATTTCTTCCGTATCTCTACTGTAAAGAACGAACGGGGTATCGATTATCCTTTTGCCCGCTCTGTCTCATTCTCATTAGGATTACGTTTCTAAACATAATATGTAGGAAGATGAAAAAAATACTATTCTATATAAACAGCTGTTTGTTGGCATGCTTGCTCCTCGTTACCGTCTCCTGTGAGTCGTGGATCAATGTGGAGCCTACCGACCGTCTGTCTGAAGACAAGGTCTATTCTTCCCAAAAGGGTTTCCTACAGGCACTCAACGGTGTCTATGCAGAGATGATGAACACCAGCGTCTATGGTGGGCATCTGTCGGTAGGTGTGATCGATGTGTTGGCTCAATATTACGATGGAGGTTCGGATAATTCATACACCTACTATTATTATCCCAGATACGATTATACGAACACGGGGGTAAAGAACACCTTTGCCAATGTGTGGTCAAAAATGTATTCCCTGATCACGAGTGTGAACATCATTTTGGAAAAGTGCGAACAGACAGATGTGTTGTCAGCTCAATATCAGAAGATGATAAAAGGAGAAGCCTTGGCCTTACGTGCTATGTTCCACCTTGACCTGTTGCGTCTCTTCGGACCTGTTATGTCGGAGGCACCTGATGAGCGGGCAATACCTTATGTGACGGTAGCTGATCAGAGTATTCAGGACTTCTTGACGGCAGATGTCGTGATTGGGAAAATCATCCAGGATCTCACTCAAGCATCAGACATGTTGCAGTCGGCAGACCCCATCCTCACCGATGGTGTGAAACATACTCCCGCGGAGGGTGATAACGTCGATTTCTGTTATCGTCAGTATCGTCTGAACTACTTTGCCGTACAGGTGCTTCTTGCACGGGCTTATCTGTGGAAAGGTGATAAGACAGCAGCGCTGAACATCGCGGAGACGACAATCTCTATGGCTGCACCCATCTTCCCCTTTACCTCCAGTGCTACGGCCACAGGTGCTTATCCCGACAGGATGTTCTCGTCGGAGGTGATGTTTGCCCTGTATAATACCAACCGGATCAGTGTTTACAGAAAATATTTCGCTTCCACCCTTGAGACAAGAAATATCCTGTCGTTTGCCGGCACATTGGATTCCGGACGTATCCCCGAACTGTATGATTCCCAAAACGACTTGAGATACAAGATGTGGACAGCATCGTCGGAAGGTGACAACGACCTGATCTTCAATAAATATGAGGATGTGGTATTGAAAGATGGTTCTACCAGTCACTATTGTTATATGATGCCGCTTATCCGGTTAAGTGAATTATATCTGATAGCCGCAGAGTGTGAGACGGATTTCAGTCAGGCGCTTACTTATCTCAACACCCTGAGAAACAAACGTAACTGCCCGAATGTTTCACCCGGAACCCCAGAGGAACTCATGACTGCTGTCACGTCAGAGTTTCGTAAGGAGATGATTGGTGAAGGACAGATGTTTTTCTTCTATAAGCGGCACGCCATGCAGAGCCTCCCCAATGGTTCCGCTTCTTCTGGCAATATGAATATGTTACTGAAGAACTATGTTGTTCCGATACCTGACAGTGAGATAGACAATAGGTTGTAAAACAAAAAACATGATTATATGAGAAGGATACCTATCTACATCATTTGTTCCCTGATCTTCGCATGGCTTATGCAAGGATGCGAAAGGGAATTGATGGATTATCAGGGAAAACCGGGTGTCTATTTTGCAGTTCAGCATGGGTTTGCCGGTGGAAATGAGAATATATGGCCCTATCAGCCGAAGTCTAATGTAGAGTTCTTTAAGATTTTGGGGGATAAGGTTACTGTGGATATCAAAGTGATGGCGACAGGTTCTCTGTCTGACGAAGACCGCCCGTTCAGGATGGAGATCAATCCAGACTCCACCAATGCCGTCGAGGGTGTCCACTACGAACCTCTGACAGGTAATTATTTTATCCCGGCAGGTATGGCATACGCACTTGTCCCGATAACCTTAAAGAGGACGCCCGACATGCAGGTGAAAGATATCACTATAGGACTCAGATTGGTGGCGAACGACTACTTTGAGCTTGCCTTCCCAGAATGGCATGCCGTGGATGATCTCTATTATGGCGATGTGGTGGAATCATTTGATGCCAGTCTGCATACACTGATCGTAAATGATGTGATGACACGACCGTCACAGTGGAGCGGACAAGCCAGTGACAGCGGACTGGAAGGAGGCTTATTCGGTGAGTTCTCGAGAAAGAAGTTGGAATTGATGTGCGAACTATGTAACGTCACCTATGAAGACTTCTGTGATGCCAATATCATGATTACCTTACTGAAATACGAGATCAGGAATACGGTGGCGAAATACTTGACGAAAGCATTGGAAGAGGGACATCCGATCCTGGAAGATGACGGTCGTCTGATGTGGGTAGGCACTTGTACCTGGTCATCTTACGTTGGAGTACCTTATATCCCATCATCCTTTACAAAAAAGAAATAGTTATGAGGAAAGTATCTATAATGCTTGCTGTCCTGTGTCTGATGCTCTCGGGCTGTACAGATGATAAGGGTAATTATGATTATGTGCCCGTCAATGAGGTGATATTTGAGAATATCAATGAGGAATATTCGGTGCTGATCAATTCCACAGTGCTGAGCATCGACCCTGTGCTGAAGATGAGCGAAGGGGTTAATCCCGATGCCGACCGTTTCAAATATGAATGGGTTTGTGTGGCTCCTAACGGTGAGAAACACCAGCTTGCCACTACCAGAGCTATCAATACGGTGGTAAACCTTCCTATTGGTGCCTATACGTTATACCTGAAAGTGAGAGATACCGTCACGGATTTGCTGTGGATGACCTATACCAGTCTCACTGTCGGCACTATATACACACGAGGTATTCTGTTGATAGGAGAAGACGAGAGCGGTTATGCGGATGCGCAGATGATCTCGATGGGTTCTGACACCACTGTCATTAGGAATATCTTGAAAAACTGTGGGTTACCTTCCCTGAAAGGACCCATTGCCTTTATCCATACCGGAAGACCCTACAGTAGCAGTTACGATGTGGCAGTGAAAGTTTGGGTGATGACAGAGTCGGGTTCTTATTGGCTCGACCGGGAGTCGATGCTCGGAACGACAGACAACCATGTCAGAAAGATTATTTACAGCAGTGCTGTAGAGAAAGACGATCTCCGTGTCGTGGATGTCGCTCCTCAAGTGATCAATATCAATGGAGCAATGGGTAATAATTTCTATCGTGCGATGGTCACTGGCAACGGTTTGTTGTTTACCACCAGCATGGGTACGAACAAAGATAATTATTTAGATCCCGTGAATCGTCTGAACAGTCTGTCAACAGATTTCCTGCCCGCCTTTCCCTTTATGTTTTATCCTCTGAGGAATTTCTACGGATTGGTATGGTATGACACAGCCAATAACCGGTTCCTCAGGGCTACAAATTCAAGTACTTTTTCTTATGAGTTGGTGGATAATGCCGGTGATCCGTTCCCCTGGAATCAGGGAGCCACCGGTCGCCGACTGGTTTATGGTGAGAATACCTTTAATAAAGACGGAGGAAAGAGTGATGGTAACTCTTTTGCGCTGATGAAAGACCAACTAGGTAATTTCTTTATCTATAAGATATATGCCTATGGCAGCCGACCTGAGAAGATCAGTGCTTATCAGATTAACTTAGGCAAAGCCACCGGTTTCTCAGATGCCACGATGTATGCCTTCTCTTCATTGAGGACCGTACTCTTCTATGTCTCAGGCAATAAACTATATGCTTACGATTACGACCCGGGCAATGAGAAGATTTATTCGTTCGACCTGAGTGGGGAGATAACGATGGTGAAGTTTGACACACAGATAGATCCTGATGCCAATGCGTTGTATATTGCCACATACAACAGTGACAGCAAAGGCACCTTGACGCGCTATACCGTGAATAGGGATCCTAACAGGGTGACGATCACTCCCGATAAAAAGAATACGTGGAGTGGTTTGACAAAGATAAAGAATATGAGTTGGAGGGCTGTGAAATGAGAAGATATCTATTGATAGGATGTTTGATGTTGGTGGCATTAGGCAATGCTGCCAAGGATTATAAGATTGTGGGGAAATGCCTTGACACTCATGCTGAAGGGAAGGTTGCGCTGATCGCGTATAATGAGAGCAATCGGTTGGATACCATTGGGAGAAGTACTATTTCTAATGGAAAGTTCTTGATGACGGGTTCCGTCACCAAGAGAAAGGTGGGTTATCTGCTCATCAATGACCGAGTGAAGGATTATATTCCCATCATATTGGATGAGGGAACATTCCAAGTGGCGCTGGATGGGAATATCGTTCTCTCTCTGACAGGAACCCCCGAGCAGGATATTCTGAATCAATATTTGGAGTCGCGACTCGCACAAGTGCAGTTATTGGAAGAATTCAGACTGAGACCCCTTGACGAGAGAAGAAATGATTCCATCAGGAGTTTTTACCGTGAACGCGACAGTGAGATGGCACCAAAGATAAAAGAAGCTCAATACAGGTTGCTGGAGAAATACCCTGATCGTTACGCTACAGCTGTCTTCTTCACACAGAATCTGAAAGAAAAGGGATTGGAGGAGTTGACTTCCATCTACAACTTGCTTACAGGCCCTGGAAGAGACAATTCATCCGCAAAGAAGATTCTTGAGCGAATAGAAAGACTGAGTGCATTGGAGAAAGGAGCACTTGCGCCTAACTTCACCATGAAAACACCTGATGGAAAGTCTTTGGAGTTATATCAAATTCCTGCAAAGATTAAGATTGTCGATTTCTGGGCTTCCTGGTGTTATCCCTGTAGGAAAGAGAATCCGCTGTTGGTGAGGCTGTATGAGAAATACCACGACAAAGGATTGGAGATCATCGGCATTTCCTTAGATGATGATCATCAGAAATGGACCGATGCCATCAAGAAGGACGGTTTGCCCTGGTTGCATGTCTCAGAACTGAAAAAATGGAAGTGCGAGGCTGTTACGCTTTATGATGTGAAAGTGGTTCCTCATACAGTGGTCTTGGATGGTGATAATCATGTGATTGCTCGAAATGTCAGGGGAGAAGCACTGGAAAGGTTGATAGATGAATTAATGGGTAATCTGTAAATGAAATCTCTCGATATGTTTTAATAGAAGATATTTTCACTTTTAATATATATCAGCTTATGAAAAAATTCTTTACTTTATTGTCGATGCTACTGACGTTCGTTGTCGGTAGTTTCGCAGAAGGCAAGACGATCTACTTGGATGCCGATCAGTGGCAACCTAACGACGGTCATTTTGCCGTATGGGCATGGGAAGGTGATGAGTTTGACATCACGAAGGGCTCTTGGATCCCGTTGGAGTACGTAGAGGGTGAGCTGGCAGTTTATAAGGCTACGCTGCCTCAGGGCTGCACACATGTGAACTTTGCCCGCTTC
>JAFZPF010000028.1 GCA_017550455.1 Prevotella sp. | reverse complement strand
TCCCGTATAAGATATTTCCCTTTTGTGTTCGTCAATAAAAGGGAAAAATAAGTATAAATATAATTTGTAGATTACGAATAATATTATTACCTTTGTTGCATAAACAATAATCATAATTTTAAATATTTCCTAAAGATGGACATTACCGAAAGATTTTTGAACTACGTTAAATTCGACACACAATCCTCAGAGGAGAGTAACACTGTGCCAAGTACAGCTAAGCAACTGATCTTTGCCAAGTATTTGAAGGAAGAATTGGAAAACGAAGGATTCAGCGATGTAGAGATGGATGACAACGGATATATCTACGCCACGCTGAAATCAAACATGAAAAAAGAAGTTCCCACGATTGGTTTTATCAGTCATTATGATACATCCCCTGATTGCAGTGGTGAGAATGTCAAGCCACGCATCATCCGCAACTATGATGGTAAAGATATCGAGTTAAGTCCAGGTATCATCAGTTCGACAAGTAAATTCCCCGAATTGTTAAAGCATGTGGGAGAAGACCTGATCGTAACCGATGGCACGACTCTTTTAGGAGCCGATGACAAATCAGGTATTGCTGAGATTGTACAGGCAATGTGTTACCTGCGTGACCATAAAGAGATTAAGCATGGAGATATCCGCATTGGTTTTAACCCCGATGAAGAAATCGGCATGGGTGCACATCATTTTGATGTAGAGAAGTTTGGATGTGAATGGGCATATACCATGGATGGTGGCGACCTGGGTGAACTGGAGTTTGAGAATTTCAATGCCGCCAGTGCCAAGATATATATAAAAGGTGTAAGTGTTCACCCGGGATATGCTAAAGGAAAAATGATAAATGCCAACCGTCTTGCTGCTGAGTTTGCTGCTATGCTCCCCGCAGACGAGACACCGGAGGAAACAGAAGGATATGAAGGATTCTATCATCTCATAGGTATCGACAGTAATATTGAAAATGCGAAACTGAGTTATATTATCCGTGACCACGATCGTGATATCTTTGAAGACCGTAAGGCTTTCATTAAGAAAGCAGTAGAAAAGATGAACGAAAAATATGGTGAGGGAACCGTTACGGCAGAGGTTAAGGACCAGTATTACAACATGAAGGAGATGATTGATCCCAACATGCATGTCATTGACATCGTTCTTCAAGCAATGCAACAGTCTAACGTTCCTCCAAAGGTTAGTCCTATCCGTGGCGGCACTGACGGTGCACAGTTGTCATTCAAGGGATTACCATGTCCAAATATCTTTGCCGGCGGTATCAATTTCCATGGACCGTATGAGTTTATCAGCATCCAGGTCATGGAAAAGGCAATGCAAGTAATCGTGAAGATCTGCGAGATAACAGCAGCGTATAACGATTGATGGAAGGTTAACAGAAACATGATATGTCTGAATTACCCAGTCTGATTGCCGATCTTGCGCTGATTCTCGTTGTGGCGGGAATCGTGACGCTGATATTCAAGAGGTTGAAACAACCCCTGGTATTAGGGTATGTAGTAGCGGGTTTCCTTGTCTCTCCACATATGCCCTATACCATGTCCGTTGTCGATCAGGCCAACATCAAGATATGGGCTGACATCGGTGTGATGTTCCTTCTCTTCTCGCTCGGACTGGATTTTTCATTCAAGAAGATTCTCAAGATGGGTATCTCACCCGTCATTGCCACCGTAACGATCATCTTTTGCATGATGATGCTGGGTATCGTGATGGGACAACTCTTCCACTGGTCAAAGATGGACTGTATCTTCCTGGGAGGTATGCTCGCCATGAGTTCCACCACCATTATCTATAAGGCTTTCGATGATCTGGGACTCCGGCAGCAAAAGTTTGCCGGCCTGGTGATGAGCGTACTCATTTTGGAGGATATCCTCGCCATAGTAATGATGGTAATGCTGGGTGCTATCGCCAGTGGCAATAACCCTGATGGCGGACAGTTGTTACAGAGCATCATCAAGATAGTCTTCCTGTTGATCCTTTGGTTTGTCGTCGGTATCTTCATTATACCACTGTTTCTGCGTTCTTCCCGCAAATTGATCAACAATGAGACACTGCTTATCGTATCACTCGGACTATGCTGCGCCATGGCGGTGCTCTCCACCTCTGCCGGTTTCAGTAGTGCCTTCGGTGCCTTCGTGATGGGTAGTATCCTGGCAGAGACGATAGAAGCGGAGAAGATTATCCGTTTGGTAGAACCTGTGAAGAATCTCTTCGGTGCCATCTTCTTCGTTTCTGTAGGTATGCTCGTTGACCCGAAAATCTTAGTGGACTACAGTATCCCGATACTTGCCTTGGTACTTACCATCCTTATCGGACAAGCCATCTTCGGAACCTTCGGATTCCTTATCAGCGGACAATCGTTGAAGAGTGCCATGCAATGTGGTTTTTCCATGGCACAAATCGGAGAGTTCTCCTTTATCATCGCCTCACTGGGACTCTCACTGGGTGTCATCAGTGTTTTCCTCTATCCTGTAGTGGTGGCTGTCTCTGTCATCACGACCTTCCTCACTCCGTATATGATCAAGGCTTCACTGCCGGCATACGGTTATCTCGAACGTAAGTTGCCTAAAACATGGATACGACGGTTGAATCACCTGACCTTGGCGCATCCCTCATCCGGAGGGAAGAACAATTGGAAGTCGCTGCTTACCGCCATGACTGTCAACACTGTCATATACAGCATCCTGTCGGCATCTACCATCGCCTTTATGCTGTTCATCGTCCTTCCTTTTTTAAAAGACATGTTCCCAGAATGGGACACGCTTTGGTACGCAAACCCATTGGTAGGACTGTTCACCGT
>JAFZPF010000186.1 GCA_017550455.1 Prevotella sp. | reverse complement strand
TTTCGGACATACTTACGGACATAACTCTATCATGCAGTTCCTGCGCCCCGGTGTCGGTGGCTCTTTCTTTGCGAAGAAGCCCTGGTGGGAGGCCATGAATGACCCCGGTCTTAACCAGATGAAGTATCTGAAGTGGTTGATCTTAGCATTCCCCTTCACTGAGCGCATCGGTGACCAGAGTGTGATTGCCGGACAGAACGGTGAGCGTTACGACCGTGTGATAGCTACCCGTGGTAATGACTACCTGTTAGCATACAACTATAGCGGCAAACCCATGCAGATCGACCTGACAAAGATTTCCGGTAAGAAAAAGAATGTGTGGACGATGAACCCTATCGACGGTACCTTGAAATACTTAGGTGAATATGATAATAAGATCACGGAGTTCGTTTACGACGGTGCATACCTGAATAACAGCGACCGTGTGCTCATCGCTGTGGATGCTACAAAGAATTATATCGATAAGTCTCAGACAAAACTGATAGAGAAATGGTAAAAAGAAATATATTGTTACTGCTATGCCTCGTCATGGCACTGACTGTAAGCGCAAAACCTAAGAAAGTACAGTCACCTGCTGTATCTGTCGGGGAGTTGCGTACAGAACACATGGTGAACCCGATGAGTGTGGACACCTCTACCCCTCGTCTGGGTTGGCAGATTGTCTCCACACAGAATGATGTCAAGCAGACGGCCTATCATCTTATCGTCTCTTCCTCTTTGGCTAAAGCGATGAAGATGGAAGGTGACTTATGGGATGTGAATGAGAATAGCGATCAGTCACAGTGGATTACCTATGCAGGTAAACCGTTGCGTTCCGATACCCGCTGCTATTGGCGTGTGAAGGTGACCACCACCAAGGGTGAGTCGGAATGGAGTGATGTGGGTATGTTCAATGTCGGACTGTTGTACACTTCCGATTGGAGTGGACAGTGGATCGGACTGGATCGGGCTAACCCCTGGGATCAGGAAGTAGAGCACAGTCAGTTGTCGAGCCGTTATCTCCGTACGGAGTTTACCGCCGAGAAAGAGATCCAGCAGGCTACTTTATATATCAGTGGACTGGGTATGTACGAGGCATTTATCAACGGAAAGAAGATTGGTGATCAGGTATTGGCACCTGTTCCTACCGATTATCGTAAGACGGTGATGTACAATGCCTATGATGTAACCTCCCTGCTGAATGAGAAGAATGCCATCGGTGTAGTGCTGGGAAATGGCCGTTATTATACGATGCAGCAAAAGAAAAAACCGTATAAGATTACGAACTTCGGTTATCCCAAACTGCGTGCTACCCTTATCATTGTTTATAAAGATGGTAAGAAACAGGTGGTCTCTACCGGTGAGAAGTGGAAACTGAATGCTGACGGGGCTATCCGCTCCAATAACGAATATGACGGTGAGATATATGATGCCCGCAAAGAACTGACCGGCTGGAACGATGTCGGTTATGATGACAGTCAGTGGCGCCCGGCAGAAAGAGTAGCTATTCCACTCGGAACATTACGCGGACAGATGACTCCCGGTATGAAGGTGATCGAGCAGGTGCCGGTGAAGGAGATGACAAAGAAAGGTGATCACCTGATTCTCGACTTAGGACAGAATATGGCAGGATGGCTGAAACTGCGTATGAACAACCTCAAAGCGGGTGACACCGTGAGAATACGCTTTGCGGAGAAGTTGGATGAGCATGGTGAACTGTGGCGGGCCAACTTCCGTCATGCCAACTCTACCGACTATTATGTTGCCAATGGTAAAGAACAGAACAGATGGTGGCAACCCACCTTTGTTTACCATGGTTTCAGATATGCGGAGGTAACAGGACTTTCTGCTGCTACTGTGGATGATTTTGTCGCTGAGGTGGTTGCCGACGAGATGGAGCAGACAGGTACCTTTGTTTCCAGTAACAAAACACTGAACACCGTCTTCGGCAATGCGATCCGTGGCGTACGCTCTAATTATAAAGGTATGCCGGTGGACTGTCCGCAGCGTGATGAGCGTCAGCCTTGGTTAGGCGACCGTACCCGTGGCTGTTACGGAGAGGCTTTCATCTTGGATAACAACACCTTGTACACGAAGTGGATGCGTGATATCGTGGAGGCACAGTATGAGGACGGACTCATCCCTGATGTGGCTCCCGCTTATTGGAATTATTACTCTGACAATGTTACATGGCCGGCTGCCTTACCTTTCTCTTTGGAGATGCTTTATAACCAGTATGGTGATGAGGCACCGATGAGAAAGCATTATCCGGCAGTGAAACGTTGGATGGAGCATCTGAAATACCAGTATCAGAAAGGTGGACTGATCACAAAAGACCGTTACGGTGACTGGTGTGTGCCGCCAGAGAAAGAAGAACTGATCCACAGTCAGGATCCTGCACGCATCACCGACGGCACGTTGATTTCCTCGGCATATTACTATCGTATCAGTCTGCTGATGGAGAAATTTGCCAAGATGCAGGGGCTGACAGCCGACGCCAACTACTTCAAGAAAGAGGCTGCCTTGACGAAGGAAGCATTTAATAAACAATTCCTGCAGGTGAAGAAAGGTACGACGACCGTACCCGGTCATATCCTCTATCCTGACAGTACTTTCTACGGTAATAACACGGTGACAGCGAATATCCTGCCGTTGTATTTCGGTATGATCGATGATCCGTATGTGAAAGGTGAGGTCGAGAAGAACATCATTAAGAATATCATCACGCTGAACGGTGATCATGTGTCTTGCGGCGTGATCGGCATCGGTTGGCTGATGCACGGACTCACTGCGATGGGACGTACGGATGTGGCTTGGCGACTGGCAACCCAAAAGACCTATCCTTCTTGGGGATATATGGCAGAGAAGGGTGCTACAACCATCTGGGAGCTGTGGAACGGCGATACAGCATCACCAGCCATGAACAGTGGTAACCACGTAATGCTTTTGGGCGACCTGCTCTCTTGGTTGTATGAGGATGTTGCCGGTATCCGTGCCGGTGAACCGGGATTTAAGAAGATCATTCTTAAACCCGACTTTACCGTCGATGAAATGGACGATATTGAAGCTTCATACAAGAGTATCTACGGTATGATAAGGAGCTGCTGGAAGAAACAAAACGGTCAGCTCATCTGGGATGTGGAGATTCCTGCTAATACGACGGCTGAGCTTTACCTGCCTAATGGAGAAAAGCGCCAGATAGGATCTGGAAAGCACCATTTTATCGAGAAACTTCCTATGCGTGACCCAGCCATCATCGTGGATGAGTTCCTCTATAAGGAGGCTTCCTTCCCACAATGTCACTCTGCCTCTATCGTAGAAACAACGAAGGGTGATCTTGTGGCTACCTATTTCGGTGGTACCCATGAGCGTAACCCGGATGTATGTATCTGGGTGAGTCGTAAGCCGAAGGGCTCCGATACATGGACAGCTCCGCAGATGGTTGCCGACGGTGTATTCTCGAAGGATTATCGTGAGGCATGCTGGAATCCTGTTCTCTATCAGGTGCCCAATGGCGAGTTGCGCAACTATTTTAAGATTGGTGTTAATGTAGCCGGATGGAAAGGATGGCTTTCACGTTCCAAGGACGGCGGTAAGACATGGAGTAAGCGCGAGCAATTACCTGATAGTCTTTATGGTCCGATCAAGAACAAGCCGATCCTTAACAAAGGACGTCTGATTGCGCCTACCAGTGATGAGCGTCATGGATGGAAGGCATATTTCGAGTACAGTGATGATATGGGAAAAACCTGGAAACGCACAGACTTTGTGGAGTGCGACTCCGGTGTGTTGGTGATCCAACCGTCAATCATCGTTTTACCTGACGGTCGTCTGGAGGCACTCTGTCGTACCCGCAGTCGTCATGTCGGTGTTACCTTCAGCTCTGACAATGGCGCAACATGGAGTAAGCTGCAGTTGATCGATCTGCCGAACAACAACAGTGGACTGGATGCTGTCACTCTGCAAGACGGTACTTTCGCCATGGTTTGCAACCAGTGGCCGATAGAACCTGACAAGCAGAAAG
>JAFZPF010000185.1 GCA_017550455.1 Prevotella sp. | reverse complement strand
TTTCACATTGTCGATCTTGAGGAAATATGTACTCCATCGCTCAGGATCTTCAACGGTATTCAATACCAATAGTCCGCCACATTGTGCCATGGCCTCGATGAGCAGCACGCCGGGCATTACCGGTTCTTCGGGGAAGTGGCCTTGGAAGAATGGCTCATTACCCGTAACATTCTTCACGCCGACGATAGAGGTAGGACCGAGTTTTATCACTTTGTCTACAAACTGCATCGGATACCGGTGGGGGAGCAACTCCTTAATTCTGTTGATATCCATCACAGGCGTCTCGTTGGGGTCGTAGATAGGAGCCTGGACCTCATGCCTGCGGATCTCCTTACGTATCAAGCGGGCAAACTTATTGTTGATGGTATGTCCGGGTCGGGTTGCAATGATACGTCCTTTGATCGGTTTGCCGATAAGCGCCATATCACCGATGATGTCCAGCAGTTTATGACGGGTACACTCATTATCCCATACCAACGGTTTATGCTGTACATAACCGATCTTGTTGGCATCCATGTGGGGAACCCCCAGCAGATCGGTCAACTTATCCATCTGTTCCTGAGACAACTGACGCTCATAGATAACGATAGCATTATCCATATCACCACCCTTGATCAGATTAGCGTTCAGCAAGGGGATGATATCACGGACAAACACAAAGGTTCTTGCGGGAGCAATCTCCTTTGCATAGTCATCCATATTGTCGAGTGTAGCAAACTGGCTGCTGATAAACTTCGATTGGAAAGAGCACATTGCGGTGATGGAGAAATCCTCATCAGGAAGTATTGTGATGCAGGAACCACTCTCTTCGTCTTTCACCTCGATCTTATGCCGGATGATATAGAAGTCTTTCGGGGCATTCTGCTCGGCGATACCCACTTCCTCAATTTTCTTGACATAAGGATTGGCTGAGCCGTCGAGGATAGGAAACTCCGGACCGTTCACCTGTATCAGGCAGTTGTCGATGCCTAAGGCGTAAAGTGCTGACATACCATGTTCTACGGTACTTACCCTTACATCACCTTTAGCGAGTACTGTACCACGTGTGGTTTCTGTCACATAATCAGCGACGGCGTCTATCACGGGTTCATTCTCAAGATCTATTCGTTGAATCTTATATCCAGTATTCTCAGGAGCCGGGTTAAAGGTAACCGTGATACTCAATCCGGTATGTAATCCTTTACCGAAGAGTGAGAAACTGCCTTTTAATGTTTTTTGTTTCAGCGTCATCATATTATTTTAAACTTGTGAAATAATAACCGTGTGGGTTATTCACTCTGTGCGTTAGAAAACTGTTCTTTCAAATGATCTATCTCTTTCTGTAACTGATCCAACTGCTTGTACATATCGGGTAGTTTTTTGAAGATGACAGAGGACTTGAAGAATCCCTTGGGATCCATGGCAGGAGTACCGATAAGCTGTACATTACCTTTTGTGCCACTGTTTAAGCCACACTGAGCACCGAGGAATGTCTTGTCACCAACAGTGATATGACCGGCAATACCTGCCTGTCCGCCAAACATACACCATTGTCCTACCTTCGTACTGCCTGCAATACCTACCTGTGCAGACATCACCGTATTTTCACCAACCTCACAGTTGTGAGCCACCTGAACAAGGTTGTCCAGTTTCACACCTTTGTGGATGATCGTACTACCCATCGTAGAACGGTCCACACAGGTGTTAGCGCCAATCTCTACACAGTCTTCGATAACCACGTTTCCGATCTGAGGAATCTTCTCGTAACCCTCTGCCTGCGGGGCAAATCCGAAACCGTCGGCTCCGATAACACTACCGGAGTGGATGGTTACCTGATTACCCAAACGACAGTCGTGATAAATACTTACGTTGGGATACAACAGACACTCATTACCGATCTTAGCACGGTCTTCTATCACTACATGAGGATAAATCTGGGTGTTGTCACCAATCTCCACATTCTCACCCACATAGGCAAAGGCTCCGATATAACAGTTTTCTCCGATCTTAGCACTCTCAGCAATGAATGCCAACGGATCGATACCCTGCTTCTTCGGTTTCATGCTGTCGTACAACTGCAACAGACGTGCTACACTCTCGTAAGCATTCTTGACACGGATAAGCGTAGCCTTTACCGGTTTTTCCAAAACCACGTCAGCATTGAGTAAGACAATAGTGGATTCTGTATCGTAAATATAATGGAGATACTTGGGATTTGACAAGAAGGAAATAGCTCCCGCTTTTCCTTGTTCTATCTTTGAGAAGGAATTAACGACGGCGTTTTCATCACCTTCTATAGTTCCCTGCACAAAAGCAGCTATTTGTTTCGCGGTAAATTCCATATAAATATATTAATAAACACTGCAAAGGTAATAATAAATCTTTAGATTCGGTGATAGCAAAGGTAATTTTTGCTATTTTTATGGAATTGTAGAACGTTCTTGAGCAAATCCGATGATTCTGATATGTCTTTTATCGTTCCATCTCCGTAAAGAATGTCGATATGATCCTCATGAATATTGTACATGTCTTTATGAATCTCATTGACACTGACAAAATAAGAAACATCATCTTCATCGATGTCTAACTTCTCCATCAACTGTTTCTTTATCTCCGTGATACGTTCTTCGGGTACCGGTTCATCATAGATCTCGACCCTGAACAGGATTCTCTTGATGAGGTCAGAGGCTAATATAGAGAGGATCTTATCCTCATGATGCATCCAAACCTTAATAGCACTCCAGATATCACTGTCGTCTAATGACTCGTAATGCTGCAGTGCTTCAGGCGTTTGCATGAAATGTGCGGCATCCACATGCTGATAGAGGAAATAACGGAGGGCAGGGGTAGAGAATACTTCCTTTCCCTGTTGTGCGAGATCATGGGCTCGCTGCAGACAGTTCACCAAGAGTTTCTCATAGGCTACTGTTGTCTTATGCAGATACACCTGCCAGTACATCAGTCGGCGGGAGGTGAGATAATTCTCTAAAGAATAAATACCTTTGGCGTTGACAACAAGTCGGTCATCTACCACATCGAGCAACTTGATGATTCTTGCCGATCCGATGCTTGCCTCCTGTACACCGGTGAAGAAGGAGTCTCTGCGCAGATAATCCAGACGGTCCATATCCAGTTGACTGCTGATCAGCTGATGTAGGAATTTCTTGTTGTATTCATCTTTGTAGATCATCAGAGCCAGGTTCAGTGCCCCGTTCATCTCACCGTTGATCTGTTCCATCATCATCATGGAGATCTCTTCGTGGGTGATGCCGTGTATCAGGGTGTTTTCCAAGACATGGGAGAAAGGACCATGACCGATATCATGCATCAGGATGGCGGCACATACAGCCTCTGCCTCAGAGTCAAAGATAAAGATGCCCTTCTGCTGCAACGACAGGATCGCCTCACTCATCAGATGGAATGCTCCGATGGAATGCTGGAAGCGGGTGTGTTGTGCCGAAGGGTATACCACTGATGCAAGTCCCAGTTGTTTGATACGTGTGAGACGTTGCATCAAGGGATGATTGACGATATCCAACAACAGTCCGTGGGGTACTTTGATGAACCCAAAGACAGGATCGTTGATCATCTTACCGTCATACATAGTCAAGAGCGTTAGAGTTCCGACAGTTTTTCTGCCATCTGTTCCTGAATCTTCTTAGCCTCGCGGGCAGCAGCTTCAGCAAAGTCGGTATCCTGACTGGCATAGATAATACCTCGTGAGGAGTTGACGAGAAGTCCACAGTCGCTGTTCATGCCATATCTGCACACTTCATCGAGAGAACCACCTTGAGCACCGACACCGGGAACCAGCAGGAAATGATTCGGGACAATCTTACGGATATCCTGAAAGAGAGAACCTCTCGTGGCTCCCACCACATACATCATATTCTCCTCGTTTCCCCATTCCTGGGATTTTTCCAAAACAGTCTCGAAGAGTCGTTTCCCGTCCTTATCAGCTGTCAACTGGAAGTCAAGGCTTCCCTTATTGCTGGTGAGTGCCAGCAAGATCACCCATTTGCCTTCATACTGCAGGAAAGGAGTAACTGAATCAACACCCATGTAAGGCGCAACGGTCAGGGCATCCACATCATACTCTTCAAAGAAGGTGCGGGCATACATCGTAGAGGTATTCCCGATATCGCCACGCTTGGCATCTGCAATAACCAGATGGTTGGGGTAGTGGGCTTTCAGATAACTCACTGTCTTCTCGAATGCCGACAGTCCTTTGATGCCGAAAGCCTCGTAGAATGCGAGGTTTGGCTTGTAGCTGACGCAGTAGGGCGCGGTGGCATCGATGATTGCCTTGTTGAAGTCAAAGATCGGATCATCACCAGCCAGCAGATGTTGTGGCATCTTATTGATGTCGGTGTCCAATCCTACGCAGAGAAAAGTACGTTTCTCCCGTATCTGTCGTATCAGTTCTTTCCTGTCCATTCCAGTATCTGTTTAATGATAAAAAAGCTAATTGTAAAGGCTATGGCCCATACGATAATATACACAACAAAACTCCAGAAGCCTTTGGGTTTGAAAGCCTCCTGAGCCATTTCTGCGCTGATGACTGCTACGATAATGCAGACCCAGTCAACCCATGTTACTCCTAAGAATTTTTTCACAGTTCCGCTTCTTTCATTCGTTCAGCATTCTCAGCTACCGTTAAGGCATCAATCATATCCTGGATGTTGCCACCGAGGAACCCCTGCAGGTCATGGGTGGTATATCCGATACGGTGATCGGTGACACGACCCTGTGGGAAGTTGTAGGTGCGGATCTTAGCACTTCGGTCACCGGTAGACACCAGACTCTTCCTTCTACTGGCAATGTCATCCACATATTTCTGATGCTCCTTGTCATAGATAAAGGTATAGAGTCGGCTCAGTGCCCTTTCCTTATTCTTCGGTTGGTCGCGGGTCTCCGTACACTCTATCAGTATTTCCTCTGTCTCACCGGTATTCGGGTTCTTCCACATATAACGCAGACGAACACCTGATTCCACCTTGTTGACATTCTGTCCGCCGGCCCCTGAAGAACGGAAGGTATCCCATTTGATCTCGCCCTCGTTGATGTTCACCTCAAACTTATCGGCCTCGGGCAGTACGGCAACGGTGGCAGCGGATGTCTGCATACGCCCGTTGCTCTCCGTTACGGGAACACGTTGTACACGGTGAACGCCCGATTCGTATTTCAGCGTGCCATACACATCAGCACCGCTCACAGCAAAGTCAATCTCTTTATATCCACCTACAGCACCCTCGTTGAAGTCGGTAACTGACAACTGCCATCCTTTGCTGTCGCAGAAACGCTTGTACATCTGGAAGAGATCACCGGCAAAGAGACAGGCTTCGTCGCCACCTGTTCCGGCACGTATCTCCATCTGCACATTCTTCGCGTCCTCGGGATCTTTCGGGATGAGCAGGGTCTTTATCTCTTCTTCAATCTTTGGCTGCAACTCCTCGTTGACAGACAACTCTTCATGAGCCATCTCTTTCATCTCCGGATCTGTCTCGTTAGCTAAGATATCCTTAGCCTCTTTGATGGAGTTGAGACAGGCGATGTATCGCTTACGGGCATTCATGATGTCACCGAGATCTTTCCATTCTTTTGTCAACTTGACATAACGCTGTTGGTCGGCAATCACGGCCGGGTCGGTGATGAGGGTTGACACTTCCTCGAAACGAGCCTCTAATCCGTCGAGTTTCTGAAGTATAGTGTTGTTATCCATTTATTTTAATTTCTTGTATGATATGTATGATGAAAAGGCTGTGCAAAGCATGGCGATGCATAGAAGGACATTACTCCATAAGGTTTGGTCTTGGTTCCATAAGGATTGATCTTGGTCCCAGTTGTGGCATGCCATGATTAGACCGAGTATCAATAGTATAATACTGCCAATACATATGAAAAGGGCGAAGCGTTTCATGATACTTGGTTGCTTTTAATAGTTAAACTCTCCGTACTCTGACCGGATCGTAAGACTTTTGGGGCCTTCCTCGATATGACCGACAACCTGGGCGTCGATATTGAATTGTCTGGCTATCTCTATCACCTTGTCTGCCTGATCCGGTGAGACATATATC
Source organism: Prevotella sp. (assembly GCA_017550455.1). Lineage (GTDB taxonomy): Bacteria > Bacteroidota > Bacteroidia > Bacteroidales > Bacteroidaceae > Prevotella. Next base: position 35,374 of record JAFZPF010000185.1, on the reverse strand, counting down.
TCCATGCGGTGACCGCAGTTGAACACCTTGTACATCTCTTTCCAGTCGGTATGACTCTGTTCCTGGATCATGCGGAAGAGCGGCGGAATGGGGAACATGTTATCTTTGATAACCTTGCAGTTGTCGTTCACGAAATGCAGCACCTTCGTCTGGGCTCCACCTGTGCAATGTACCATTCCATGGATCTCTGGGCGCATCTTGTCGAGCAGCACTTTGATGACCGGGGCATAGGTACGGGTGGGGGAGAGCACCAGCTGGCCGGCTGTGAGAGGTACCTCATCGATGCCATCATCCAATCGGTAACCACCACTATATACCAGTTCATCGGGCACAGCATGGTCATAGCTCTCAGGGTATTTCTCCGCGAGATATTTCGCAAAGACATCATGACGCGCTGAGGTAAGTCCGTTGCTGCCCATACCACCGTTATATTGTTTCTCGTAGGTGGCTTGCCCGAAAGAAGCCAGTCCCACGATGCAGTCACCCGGACGGATATTCGCATTATCGATCACGTCTTTCCGTCTCATGCGGCATGTCACGGTAGAGTCAACGATGATCGTTCTCACCAGATCACCCACATCGGCTGTCTCCCCTCCGGTGGCATAGATGCCGATACCCATGTCGCGCATCTGCTGCAACAGTTCGTCAGTACCGTTGATAATGGCAGAGATCACCTCTCCAGGCACCAACAACTTGTTTCTTCCGATGGTGCTCGACACTAAGATATTGTCGGTTGCTCCCACACAGAGAAGGTCATCGGTGTTCATGATCAGTGCATCCTGTGCAATGCCTTTCCATACACTCAGGTCACCGGTCTCTTTCCAGTACATATAGGCAAGGCTGGATTTTGTGCCGGCTCCGTCGGCATGCATGATGTTACAATACTCAGGATCACCCCCGAGGATGTCGGGGATGATCTTGCAGAATGCGTGGGGGAAGATTCCTTTGTCGATATTCTTGATGGCATTGTGCACATCTTCCTTCGCAGCGCTCACGCCACGCATCATATAACGGTTACTGTTGTCCATAAATTAGTTCGGAATAATATCCTTCTAAAAATAGTTAATGAATTATTAATTATTAACTGTCAATTATTAATTAAAATTTCACTTCCGGTGCTTTCTGTGCACTGGCATCAGCCTCAAACTTGTTCATCTTGTCGAACTTGAAGAAACCGGCAATGAGGTTCTGTGGGAATGAACGTATCAGTGTGTTGTAGCTCTGAACGGCAGTGTTATACTTGTTTCGTGCCTCGTTGATACGGTTCTCCGTGCCTTCCAACTGTACCTGCAGATCCTTGAAGTTCTCATTGGCTTTCAGTTCGGGATAGTTCTCCTGGATGGCAATCAGTTTCCCGAGCGCTGATGACAGTTCTCCCTGTGCAGCCTGGAATTCCTGCAGTTTCTCGGGGGTGAGGTTCTCTGGGTCAACGGTGATCTGTGTAGCCTTTGAACGGGCGTTCACCACCTCAGTGAGGGTCTGCTCCTCATGCTTGGCATAACCTTTCACTGTCTCTACAAGATTAGGGATCAGATCGGCACGACGCTGATAAGCACTCTGTACATTGGCGAAAGCTGTTGTAGCCTTTTCCTGTTCAACAACCATGTTGTTATAGCAGCCCTTGAAGGCGAAACATACGACAACAATAACGATAATGATTCCAATGATTGTCTTTAATAAACCTTTCATAAACTTATAGTTTTAATGATTAATAATATCTTGTTGTTAAAGCATACTTCCCGTTTACCAGCCACCACCGGCTCCACCGCCGCCGAAGCTGCCGCCACCATAGCCGCCACCGAAGCCGCCTCCTCCGAAACCACCGCCGAAGCCACCGCCACGACCGGTCGGCCAACCGGAGCCCCAATAGGTGTTACCCATACCGGTACGGTCTCTTCCAAAACCAGTATAACCAGTGCCACCATTGTTTCTGATTTCCAACCACCTATACTTCTTGTTCAAACCACTGTAGAAGAAGAGCCAGACGATCAGCATCAGGAAGGAGAACGACTCTTCACCCATACTGGCATCATCACCCTCACGGACGGTGGAAGGCATGTCTTTTCCTTCCAGCAGACTCGAGAGGCCGCTGATAAACTTCAGCATGGCCTGGTCGGGATCTTCCGCTTTCAGGGAAGGGGTGAGATAGGCACGCGCCAACTGACTACATTCCGCATCAGTCAGGTCAGCCTCCAGTCCTGTGCCCGGAGCAATGAAGTACTTATGATCCAGGTAAGACACCACAACGACCAGTCCGCGGTTTCTCTCCTTGGTTCCTACACCCACCTTATTACCTACATCCTGAGCCATACGGAAAGCATCGGCATTATAAATACGGTTGACAATGATGATGGCCGATTCCACCTCTAAGTTGGTATCCAACTGCCGGAGCATGAGATTCAGAGAGTCGGTGGTTGCCTGACTGATCACCCCGTCGGGATTGGAGACATACTGACTGCCGTCGGTAAGATGGGGAAGAGGGATATTGTCAGCACTCCACACCTCCGTGGAGGTGGGGGGAGTCACTGTGGTAACGGGTTCTTCCATGGCCCACTTATAGTCGCATGAGATGATACAGCAGGCGATAAATGCCCAGAAGAGCCAGCCCAACCATCGTTTATAGAATTTGAAACGTGGGGTGCCCTCAGTATTTCCTTTGAGTCCGTGGAGGATCCTGCTCTCACCATAGAATGCCCAGATGCCGAAGATGACAGCCACCACAGCTACCAACATACCGAAAACTGCCCAATACGATAAGTCACTCCCTGCCACGTCGGCAATCAGTCCCGGTGTGAAGAGGGCTCCTAACAATATCAGAAATGCCAATAAGTATAATCTGGTCTGGTTCATTCTCAATGATTTTGGATAATCGTTTTATGTAATCCTTGATGGTGATCACTCTTCACTATTCCAGATGTCCCAACTCACATAAGCCTGCAACAACAGCATCTCCAGTCCGTTTTTCACGGTAGCTCCGTATTTCTTGCCATTGCGCATGAACATCGTCTCGTCGGGGTTATAGATCAGGTCATAGAGGATCGTCCTGCTGTCCATCGCCTCGTAGGGCAGTTGGGGACACTCATCGAAATGGGGGTACATCCCGCAGGGCGTGCAGTTCACGATCACATTGTAATTCTTGATAATCTCCGGAGTGATACGCTGATACTGTATCGTGCCAGGGCGCTCATAGCGGCTTACTAACAACGTGGTGAGTCCCAATGCTTTCAGACTGTACTTGATGGCTTTTGCTGCGCCTCCGGTGCCCAGTATGAGTGCTCCTTTATGATCACTGTCGAGCATGGGCTCGATGCTCTTCGTAAAGGCGATGGCATCACTGTTATATCCTTTCAGATGGTACGTGTTGTTCCTGTGTTCCACCTTCACCACGTTCACTGCTCCGATGTTCCGGGCTTCCGGGGCGATGGAATCCAGAAAACTCATGATTTTCTGCTTGTAAGGGATCGTCACGTTGAACCCTTGCAGGTCGGGATTGGAGGCGAGCACCTCCAACAGATCATCGATGTTGCTGAGTTCGAAGTTGATGTATTCAGCATCGATATTCTCATTTTGGAATTTCTCGTTGAAGAACCCCTTCGAGAATGAATGTCCTAATGGATAACCTATTAAGCCGTATTTTTTCATATGTCCAGAAATTATGAAGTTATTTTGTGGCTATATACATCGTGCAGATACCAAACGTGAGTCGTTTGAACTGCGGATCCTTGAAACCAACCTTCTTGAAGATAGTCATCATCTCTTCTCCTTGCGGGAAGGCTTCTATAGAGGCTGTGAGATAACGGTAGGCCTTGTTGTCTTTCGAGAGAAGCTTACCGTAGAGCGGAAGCAGGGTATGCGAATAGAGCCAGAACAACTGTCTCATGGGGAAACGTACCGGCTGACTCAGTTCGAGGATCACCAGATGACCGCCTTCCTTCATCACCCGCAGCATCTCCGACAGTCCTTTCTCCAGGTCCTGGAAGTTACGGATGCCGAAGGCGGCGATGATGGCATTATAGGTATTGTCGCTGAACGACAGTTGCATGCAGTCTTCCTTCCTGAAGGAGATGATGTCCTGCAGTTGGGCTGCAGCCACTTTCTGTCTGCCGATCTCCATCATACCCTCTGAGATGTCTGCACCCACTACCTTTTGCGGCTGCAGCATCCTGGCGGCAAGGAGGGCGAAATCCCCCGTTCCGGTGGCCACGTCGAGTACCGACAGGGGGTGATGGGGTGCCAGCTGTCTGATGGCTTTCTTCCTCCATCCTTTGTCGATGTTCCACGACAACCGGTGGTTCAGGGTGTCGTAGGCATCAGCGATGTTGTCGAACATCTGCTCCACCTGCTTACCCTTCTCTGTGGTATGGTCGTAGGGGGTTATCCGCTCTTGCTTATACATTGTATTATTTGTTTTTAAAAGCGCTCAACCAACTGCTCACGTTCTTTTCTATTCTCTCGGCGATGTCGCCCTCTTCCGTGGCTCTGTCGAAGCGCTCACCCACGATATGCTCGTAAAGCTCGATATAACGCTCGGAAACACTCTCGGCATACTCGTCGGTAATCTCCGGCATCACCTGTCCGGGCTCGTTCATGAAGTTGTGCTCGATCAACCACTGGCGCACAAACTCCTTACTCAGCTGTCGCTGGGGCTCTCCCTTCTCGAATTTCTCCTCATAGCCGTCGGCGTAGAAATAACGGCTGCTGTCGGGGGTATGGATCTCATCGATGAGATAGACCTTTCCGTCGCGCTTGCCGAACTCATATTTCGTATCCACGAGGATCAGTCCTTGCTTGGCTGCGATCTCCTGACCGCGGGCGAAGATCTTGCGGGTGTAGTCTTCCATCACCTCATAGTCTTCCTTGCTGACGATGCCCTGTGCGATGATCTCTTCTTTCGAGATATTCATATCATGGCCCTCATCGGCTTTGGTGGTGGGGGTGATGATAGGCTCCGGGAAACGCTCGTTCTCACGCATGCCATCAGGCAGCTTCACGCCACACAACTCGCGACATCCTTTCTTATACTCTCTCCAGGCACTGCCTGTGAGAATAGAACGGATAATCATCTCCACACGGAAACCCTCACATTTCAGTCCGATCGTCACCATGGGGTCGGGGGTAGCCAGTTTCCAGTTCGGACAGATGTCCGTCGTGGTATCCAGAAACTTCGCTGCTATCTGATTCAACACCTGTCCTTTGTAGGGGATACCCTTGGGCAACACCACATCGAAGGCAGAGATACGGTCAGTGGCCACCATCACGAGCAGGTCGTCGTTGATGTCATAAACGTCGCGCACCTTACCATGATACACACTCTTCTGTCCCTCAAACTTAAAATCTGTTTTCGTTAATGCTTTCATTTTATATATCAATGTTTTAATAACTCTCTATCAAATAACTCGTCAACTCGTTTACTCGTCTACTCGTCTACTCGTCTACTCGTCAACTCACCCCATATTTCTTCGTAATCTCCGGATGTAGCCGGTCGTATTCCTCATAGGCATCCACGATGCGCGACACGAGCTTGTTCCTGACGATATCTTTCTTGTTGAACTCCACGAATGCGATACCCTCGATATCCTTCAGGATATGCATCGCCACACGGAGTCCGCTCTTCACATCCCGTGGCAGGTCCACCTGTGTCATATCACCGGTGATGATCATCTTCGTGTTCCAACCCATGCGGGTGAGAAACATCTTGATCTGGGCCGCTGTGGTGTTCTGTGCCTCGTCGAGGATCACCACGGCATCACTCAGCGTACGGCCTCGCATGAATGCCAAAGGCGCTATCTGAATGATGTGCTTCTCCATCAGGTCCTGCAGCTTCACCGTAGGCATCATATCCTCCATGGCATCGTAGAGGGGCTGCAGGTAAGGGTCAATCTTGTCTTTCATGTCACCCGGCAGGAATCCCAACTTCTCGCCGGCTTCCACGGCGGGGCGACTCAGGATGATCTTCCTGGCACGCTTCTCTTTCAAGTATTTCACCGCCAAGGCGATGCTCAGGTAGGTCTTACCGGTACCGGCAGGCCCCACAGCGAAGATCATGTCGTTCTCTTCAAACATATCGACGAGCCGCTGCTGGTTAGCACCTCTGCTCTTGATAGGCTTGCCTGAGATATTATACACCACCACATCCTTCACGGCATCGTTCTCCGTGGGATTACCCTTGATGATGTCCAGGATGTCCTGCTCGGTGATGTTATTGTATTTCAACACATGAAGACGCATCTGTTCCACCTGTTTCTCAAAGGTATCCAACATCTGCTCATCACCGATGACACGCAATACATTATCGCGTGCCACAATACGTAACTTCGGATACAGGGCCTTGATCATCTGCAGATGGGCATTGCCGACACCATAGAACACCACCGGATCGATATCCTCTAAAATAATATGTCTCTCTAACACAAATAGAAAATTTTCTGCAAAAATACAAAAACCTTTCGACATTCCCATATTTTTTAATACCTTTGTGCCGTAATTAGAGAAAAATTTTTCAATGAAAATATCCAAAAACAGATATCTGGCTGGCTTTGCAGCCATTGTATTTCTTCTATTCCTGATACGACTGATCTTCCCGTCGGTCACCAAGAGTAGGGGAGAAAGCATGCAGGAAGACACACAGGTGGAGATCCTCGCTCAACAGCAGGAGCAGCCAAAGACAGAAAAGAGTAAGTCGAAAAAGGAAAAACAACTGGTTGCTGAGAAACAGGAGAAAGCCTCTCAACAGCAGGAGCAAGTGTCTGAGGATAAAAAGCAAGATTCCACGGAAGAGCAGGCGGATCCCACGAAGAAGACGGGGTTTGACAAGAACCGTCCGTCACGTTTCTTCAATAGCGACGGAACAGTGGCGAAACACCGTATCTGGAGCGTGGCACGTTATGCCGATGCTTTCCCCGACAGTCAGCAGGTGCAGATCGTGGCAGCCAACCGCTGGGGCGTGGAGCCTGTCATCAACCGCTCAGATGCCGAACAACGAAAGAACGAACTGGTGTATGTGCAGTCGTCACCTTATTACCATATCGACAAGATGTACCGCAGCATCCCGTATCTCGTGCCCCGCGCAGCCGTTCTCCTCAACGATATCGGACGGGCTTACTATGACAGTCTGCAGATCAAGGGCATTCCTCTTCATCAGTTTATCATCACCAGTGTGCTCCGCACGAAGGAGGATGTCAACAAACTGCGTCATTACAACGGCAATGCCACAGAGAACTCGTGTCATCTCTACGGCACGACCTTCGATATCTCTTACAACAGGTATCTTACCGTGCAGACAGCAGACGAACCGCGGCGTGCCGTGCGCAACGACTCCCTGAAGTGGGTGCTCTGTGAGGTGCTCAATGATTTCCGTAAGAATGGCCGTTGTTACATCAAATACGAAGTGAAGCAAGGATGTTTCCATATTACCGTGCGGTAATTGTTGAAAGATGTTAAATTTTAAGTAACCCTTCTCTTTTTCGTCGGAATGTATTAATTTTGCACGGCAATTAAGGAACGCCGATATGGCTCAGTTGGTAGAGCAACGCATTCGTAATGCGTAGGTCCCGGGTTCGAGTCCCGGTATCGGCTCCTGAAATCCCCACATTTATTCGTACGGAAATCATTAGGAAAGGATTGGTGATAAGCATGTTATGCGGTAATAGCTCAGTTGGTAGAGCATTGGCTTCCCAAGCCGAGGGTCGCGGGTTCGAGTCCCGTTTACCGCTCCAAGATTAAAAGTAGCTGCCTGACAGCTACTTTTTTTGTGACCGTGTGACATGTGACTTTGTGACATTAAGGAGTGTACTACCCTAGAAAAAGTTGAATGGATTTTACCTTAACCCTGCCATAGGTTGAATGCCTGTTGGGTACCTTAATTCTTATCCCTGGCAGAAGTTGAATGAATCTCTCTTAACCCTTGTTTATGTTGAACAGGCTCCGCGGAAAGCCGTTCAATCATATTCAGGGTTTGCGGTGCAAAGGTACATGCTCCTTCTTGAATTTCCAATTTCTCGAGGTACTTTTCTCTGTAACTGGTCCATTTTTTATGTATTTTGCCCTTGCATGATGCTGCCTGACGGGGTGTCATGTTGTTGAGCGACATATGCGGGCGTTCGTTATTATAAAAGGCTATAGCCTTATCCAGAGTTCTTCTCACTTCACCTATGGAGTGAAATTTGATGTCCTTCAGCAACTCGTTCTTGATGGTGTTGTTCTGACGCTCAGCCACAGCATTGTCCTTGGGATCGCCGATCTCCGTCATGCTGATTCTGATACCCGCCTCTATGAGTAGCGAAGTGTATGCTGCACTGACGTACTGGATGCCACGGTCTGAATGGTGGATGAGGTTGATGATCTTATCTGGATCAAGCGTGTCAAGTGCCTTCGTAAGGCATTCTACGCTGTACCAGGGTTCCATCGTCTCGCCTACGTACCAGGCAATGATTTCCTTGGTATAACAGTCCGTAATCATCGACAGATAACAGAAGGCGTAGCTGCCATCCGGCTGCCAGATGGGGATATAGGTAATGTCTGTCACCCATAACTGGTTCTTGCGTATTGGAATGAGGTCTGTCTTTCCCTGTATAATGTTGACTCCTTTTGGCCTTGATTTGTTGCTGTTTTGTTAATAACTGATTATTATACTGATTCTGTTGACTTATCTCTCTGATCAGGTTGCCTGCTTTCCTGCTTTTGTTGTCCCTTTTCCCGGGCTTGCACCTTTGGGAGTACCTTAATGTCACACTGTCACATGTCACAATGTCTCACTTTACTAAAAATAAGCAGTCTGGCTCAAGTGCACCTAAATCGAACCAAAACGCGAAAGGTACTGATTATCAGGCACAAAGGTGGTTTTTGCCGGACCAAAAGGTGCCTTTTACCGGACTAAAAGGTCCTCTTTCCCGTACCCTTTGGGGGCCACTATCTGATATCTTTTGCGTTTTGAAGGTTCGTCAGTTCGTTCAAAAGACGGTCTTATCACGGTCGTTGAGGGCATGGGAGGTCATTTCTTGTAGGATAGCATCGTGGATTTATTATGTTGATACATGATGAAATTAGGGATGAGAATTGTTAGATTCCATAAAAATGTGTATTTTTGCATGAACGTTATCAGAAGAATGATAAGATGAGAGATCTGAGACATAAAGCCACGTTGTCGATACTGCTCATGGTGAGTATGGGCCACCTGCTGAATGATATGTTCCAGTCGGTGATACCCTCCATCTACCCGATGATCAAGGAAACGTTGGGACTGAGTTTTATGCAGATAGGCGCTATCACACTGACCAACCAGATCACATCGTCGTTGCTACAACCATTGGTGGGCTATTTTTCTGACAAGTATCCACGGCCTTATGCCCTTGTCGTCGGCATGTGTTTCACTCTCACAGGTCTTATGCTGCTGTCTCTGGCAAACAGTTTCTCATTAGTACTGTTGTCGGTGGCATTAGTGGGTGTAGGCTCGTCGGTGCTTCATCCTGAGTCATCGAAGATTGCACGGATGGCATCCGGCGGTGCTAAAGGCATGGCACAGAGCATCTTTCAGATAGGTGGGAATATCGGGCGTGCCATAGGCCCCGTTGCCGTTGCTTTGGTGGTGGTGCCTCATGGTCAGGGCAGCATACGTTGGTTTGCGTTGTTGGCGGTGGCGGCCATATGGGTATTGGCGAAGATCGGTCGTTGGTACAGGAGACAATTAGAGGTTTATGGACGTAGTAAGTCGAAATTTGACGTTGAGAATGTCAGTCACCTTACCAAGCGTCAGTTTTTCGTGGCATTGATCGTGCTCCTGGTATTGATGTTCTCGAAGGATTTCTACACGGCCAACATACAGAGTTACCTGATATTCTATATGATAGACAAGTTCGGGATGTCGGTGGCATCCTCACAGTACGTGTTGTTTGCTTTCCTGGTGTCTACCGCCATCGGACTGCTGATCGGTGGGGAGGTAGGCGACCGCTATGGGCGCAAATATGTCATCTGGTTCAGCATCCTCGGTTCGTCTCCTTTTGCGCTGCTCCTCCCTTACTGTAACCAGACATGGACGATCATACTGGCGATCATCGTTGGAATGGTGATGTCGTCGGCGATGTCTGCCATCCTCGTCTATGGTACAGAACTGCTGCCTGGTAATGTGGGGATGATCTCAGGGGCTTTCTTCGGCCTGTCCTTCGGATTAGGTGGTATCGGATCGGCACTCTTCGGTTGGATTGCCGATCTGACAAGTATCCAGCATGTATTTCAGTTGACGGCCTTCCTGCCCCTGTTGGGAATAGCCGCCTATTTCCTGCCGAATATCAAAGAAAATGAGTAGACGAGTAGACAAGTAGACGAGTTAATAGTAATTGGTATTTGTTTATTGTTTATTGTTTATTGCCTCTAAACAAATACTCCTCAAGATACTTGCCGGTGATACTCTCCTTGCATTTGACGATCTCTTCGGGAGTGCCCTGACACACGATGAAACCGCCTTTATTGCCACCTTCAGGTCCCAAATCGATGATATGGTCAGCACATTTGATGACGTCCATATTATGCTCAATCACAATGATGGAATGGCCGCGTGAGATCAGTGCATCGAAAGCACGCATCAACCGTCGGATATCGTGGAAATGGAGACCGGTGGTCGGCTCATCAAAAATGAAGAGGGTTGGATCGGAATATTCCTGTCCGATGAAATAGGCGAGCTTCACACGCTGGTTCTCACCACCGGAGAGGGTAGAGGAGCTCTGCCCTAACTTAATATAACCGAGTCCGACATCCTCGAGCGGTTGTAAACGACTGACGATCAGGTCCTCATGATATTCCTTAAAGAAGAGAATGGCCTCAGAGACGGTCATCTCGAGAATATCATAGATATTCTTCCCGTGGAAGTTGACATCGAGAATATCACGCTTGAATCGTTTGCCGTGGCACGACTCGCATTCCAACTCGAGATCGGCCATAAACTGCATCTCAACGGTGATCACACCGGCTCCGTTGCACTCCTCACATCGTCCGCCGTCGGCATTGAAAGAGAAATACTGGGAGGTGAAGCCCATCTGTTTTGACAACGGCTGATCAGCAAAGAGCTGACGGATAGCATCATAGGCCTTCACGTAAGTGGCTGGATTCGAGCGTGTACTCTTGCCGATGGGGTTCTGATCAACCATCTCCACATGCTTGATAGCCTCCCAGTCGCCTTCCAGTCCTATATAGTCGCCAGGCTGTTCGGCCACCTCGTTGAGATGACGTTTGAGGGCAGGGTAGAGGATGCCTTTGACGAGGGATGACTTTCCGCTGCCCGACACACCGGTGATGACGGTAAAGACGTTGAGTGGGAAGGACACGTCGATGCCTTTGAGATTGTTCATCCGACAGCCCTTGAGCAGAATCGAACGGTTCCAGGGACGGCGACTCTTCGGTATGTCGATACGTTCCTGATGTAACAGGTATTTGAGCGTATAACTCCTGCTGGTGTCGATAGAGGACTGTAGCTTGGACACATCACCGCTGAAGACGATCTCACCGCCCAGACGACCCGCATCCGGACCGATGTCTATGAGGTAGTCGGCAGCACGCATGATCTCCTCGTCGTGTTCTACCACGATGACCGTATTTCCGATCTCCTGCAACTGTCGCAACACCTTGATGAGTCGGCCGGTATCACGGCTGTGGAGTCCGATGCTGGGCTCATCGAGAATATATAACGATCCTATCAGGCTCGATCCTAATGAGGTGGTGAGGTTGATACGTTGACTCTCACCACCCGAAAGTGTGTTCGACTGACGGTTGAGTGTAAGATATCCAAGTCCCACATTTACAAGGAATTGCAGACGGTTGTTTATCTCGGCAAGGATACGTTTGGCGATACGCGCATCGTGCTCATCCAACTGTAGTTGCTGGAACCACTCGTAGAGCATCTGCACAGACATCTCCACGAGGTTGGTGATCGACTTTCCTTGAATCTTCACATAGTTAGATTCTTCCTTCAGTCGTGTGCCATGACATTTCGGACAGATGGTCTTTCCACGGTAACGACTCATCATCACGCGGTATTGTATCTTATACTGATTTTCCTTCACCATATTGAAGAAAGCATCGATGGAGGCCTGTTCGTGGATATCCTTGGTATCACTGGGCAGCCCATGCCACAACCATCCTTTCTGTTCTGCTGTGAGGTCACAATAAGGGGTGAAGATGGGAAAATCATCGTAGGCTGCGCGACGGCAGAACTCATCTTTCCAAATCTTCATCTTCTCACCATGCCAACATTGCACACAACCGTCGTAAACACTCAGTGATGAGTTGGGGATGACCAGTCGCTCATCGATGCCGATCGTACTGCCGAAACCTTCGCAAACCGGGCATGCGCCCACGGGGGAGTTGAAAGAGAACATATTCTCGTTGGGCTCTTCAAAACGGATGCCGTCAGCCTCAAAACGGGTGGAGAAGTCGTATGATAGATGACTGGGAAGGACCATCAGACGGCATTCACCGTCGCCCTCAGCAAGGGCTGTCTCAGCCGAATCCAACAGTCGAGAGATGGTCTCATTATCATTGTTGGCCGTCATACGATCGATGACCAGCCACAGGCGTGTCTCGTCGCTCTCCTGAATAGCTTTTTCATTCTCATCAATGAGTGAATTATCCTCGATGAAATCGTCGATTCTATAGAATTCTCCTTTATAATAGATACGTGCATATCCTTGTTGTATCTCCATCTCGAGTTGTCGCTTGAGGGTCCTTCCTGAGGGGATTTTGATAGGGGAGAGCAACACGAATTTTGTGCCGTTATCGAACTGTAGCATACAGTTGGAGATGTCCTCTGTGGTGTTCTTCTTCACTTCCTGTCCACTGACGGGTGAGAAGGTATGTCCGATACGGGCAAAGAGCAGACGCATGTATTCATAGATCTCGGTGCTTGTGCCCACAGTACTGCGTGGATTGCGTGCAATCACTTTCTGTTCGATGGCAATGGCCGGCGGCAGTCCTTTGATGTAGTCACACTCAGGTTTTTTCATTCTTCCGAGGAACTGCCGTGAATAACTTGAGAGAGATTCTACATAACGGCGTTGTCCTTCGGCATAAAGTGTGTCGAAAGCCAATGATGATTTTCCGCTGCCTGAAACACCGGTGATCGTGATGAACTGGTTGCGCGGAATATTGATGGATATTCCTTTGAGATTATTTACGCGTACATTTTTTACTTCTATATATTGCGCGTCGTTTGCTTTTCTCGTCATAGTGTCTCTTTTGAAACTACAAATTTACGAAGAATTATTAATAAATAATAGTGAATCATTAAAAAATAATTGTTTTCTGTTGTTTTTCCAGGATAACAGTGTTTAGAATTTGATGATGTATTCTCAAGAAACTGTCAACCATTTCAGGAAAAGACATCGTTTAGTACAAATCGTACATAAGTACAAATAGAGAGTTTGAATTTATTATTTAGAACATCACCAGAGGGAAATATATTATTGTAAGATAATCGGCATTATGATAAATAGGATATTATATAAGTAATTCAACATATAGTCCCCTATCTACAATATAATAAAAAAAAGGTGATGATATTGAAGTTGGCATGAGTGTGATTTTATTCACCCTTGCATATGTTCTGTCGCACTTTAAGTGCTCTAGGTCAACAGATATATCATTACCAATCATAAAGTGTAACCGCCTGCGGTTATTATGTACATGAATATGCCATCTTCAATATCATAGCCTAAAAAAAATGAGCACAGAAACGATTTCGTCCTGTCCTCACTTTTGTTATACTATTAACTCTAAACTCTAGACTCTAAACTCTAAACCAATCTTATCCGAAGTTGTCGAACATGATGCTTTCAGGATCAACACCTAATGAGTCAAGCATTCCCTGAACAGCCTTGGACATCGGCCCCGGTCCACACATGTAGTATTCAATATCCTCGGGTGCTTCATGATCTTTCAGGTATGTCTCGTACATCACCTGATGAACGAAGCCAGCAGTATATTTCACACCGGCAGCATCAGCAGCTGGATCCGGACGGTCAAGTGCCAGATGGAAATGGAAATTAGGAAATTCCTTTTCCAGTTCAAGAAAGTCCTCCACGAAGAATGCCTCTACCAAGGCACGGGCACCATAGAAGAAATGCATCTCACGATCACGGGTGTTCAGTGTCTTCGTCATGTGCATGATCTGTGCACGCAAAGGAGCCATACCGGCACCTCCACCTACCCATATCATCTCTTTCTTCGAGTCGAAGATTGGATGGAAATCACCATAAGGACCACTCATAATCACTTTATCACCCGGTTTACGTGAGAAGATATACGATGAAGCGATACCTGTGGGCACATCCATGAATCCTACTTCCGGTTTGGGCTTAAACGGCGTAGTGGCAATACGTACTGTCAGTGTAATACGGTCACCCTCTGCCGGATAGTTAGCCATAGAATAAGCGCGGATAGTGTCTTCGGGATTGTGTGCCTTGAGTGAGAAGATATTAAACCGCTCCCACGATGGCAGATAGTCCGGTCCGATATCATTCTTATCGAAGTCTTTATCGTAGTCGATACAATCGTATGCCGGGATCTTGATCTGCGCGTAAGAACCGGGGATGAAATCCATGTGCTCACCCGGTGGCAATGCCACGATGAATTCTTTGATAAATGAAGATACATTCTTGTTGGAGATCACCTCGCACTCCCATTCCTTGACGCCGAGGATGCTCTCGCTCACCTTGATCTTCATGTCGCTCTTCACCTTACACTGACAACCTAAGCGCCAGTGGTCTTTGATTTCCTTACGTGAGAAGTGTGGGCGCTCGGAATCGAGGATCTCTCCCCCACCCTCAAGCACCTGTACCTTACACTGTCCGCAGGAGGCTTTTCCGCCACAGGCAGAAGGCAGGAAGATACCGTTTTCATTGAGTGTAGTCATCAGTGACGAGCCTTGCGGCACACTGATCACGTTATCACCGTTAATCTCGATGTTCACATTACCGCTGGGTGACAGGTATTTCTTGGCTACCAAGAGGATGGCAACCACCAGCAGGATGATTACGAGGAATACACCAATACTTGCTAATATGAAATTCAACATTGCTATATCCTCCTATTATATTTTAAGTCCTGAGAAACACATCATCGCCATGGCCATCAAACCCACGGTGATGAAGGTGATACCTAAACCCTGCAAAGGCTTGGGAACATCCGTATATGCCATCTTCTCGCGGATGGCTCCCAGAGAGACGATTGCCAGTGTCCAGCCGATACCACTACCGATAGCATAGACGATGGCATCCCATACCGAGCCGATATACTGTGTGTTCAGCGGATCCAGATTGATACGCTGTTGCATGAACAGTGATGCACCCATGATAGCACAGTTGACGGCAATCAGCGGCAGGAAGATACCTAATGAGGCATACAGTGAAGGACTGTATTTCTCAACGATCATCTCCACCAGCTGTACCATACCGGCGATGACGGCAATGAAGAGTATGAAACTGAGGTATGAGAGATCTACCCCTTCGAGGATACAGTTGGGTCCGAGTACCTTTGTCTGGAGCAGATAATCAACGGGCACGGTAACCAACAGCACGAAGGTCACAGCCATACCCAGTCCTAACGATGTCTTGACATTCTTTGAGACGGCAAGATATGAACACATTCCAAGGAAGAATGCGAATATCATATTGTCGACGAATATCGACCTGAAAAACAAATTGATAATATGTTCCATAATTATTTCTCCTTATAAAAATAAGCACGATGTACCCAGATGACACAACCCACGAGGATCAGAGCCATTGCCGGCATTGTCATCATACCGTTGTTCATATAACCTGCATCATAGAAAGCCTGCGGGAAGATCTTGAATCCTAAGAGTGTACCAAAGCCGAAGAGCTCACGGACAGCTCCCACAATGATCAGGATCATCGCATAACCTAAACCGTTGGCAATACCGTCAAGGAATGAGGGCCAGGGCTTATTCATCATCGCAAAAGCCTCCAGACGCCCCATCAGAATACAGTTAGTGATGATCAATCCGACATACACAGACAACTGTACGCTCACGTCATAGGCAAAAGCCTTCAACACCTGACTGACGATCGTAACCAAAGCAGCGACAACCACCAGCTGCACGATGATACGTATGCGGTTGGGGATGGTCTTACGGATCAGTGAGATGATCACATTCGAGAAGGATGTAATGATGGTAACAGCCAATCCCATGACAATAGCGGGCTTGAGCTGAGCTGTCACCGCTAATGCCGAACATATTCCAAGAACCTGAATAAGTATCGGGTTCTCCATGTTCAACGGGTTCATGAAAACCTCTTTGTTCTCTTTACTAAATAACTTGCTCATAACTATTCCTCCTCTGCTTTTGGTTCAACAACGGTAGTGGAATCCTTACTTATGATAGACTCTATCAGACGGCCTATGGCATAATTCTTCACATTCTTCATACCATCTTTAATCATAGCATCTACACCATTGGAAGTAAGTGTGGCTCCGGTAACACAGTCAACCTGCGTATTGGGATCTTCTACCTTCTTTACAACGGAGAGAACCACATTACCTTCTTCATCCCAGATATTCTTGCCTATAAATTTCTCCTGCCAAGCCTGAGAGTCCTTGATCTCAGCACCCAGTCCGGCAGTCTCAGAGTCGTGGTTGAAATAAGCTCCATACACCTTACCTTCATTATCAATAGAGATATAGCCGCTGATGCCTCCCCAGAGACCCATACCCTTCAGGTAGGCTACCACGATATCTTGGCCGTCGATCTTACACTCATAGACTTTCAATCCATCGATATCTTTTTCCTCTTTCACCACCTCTTGATATTTTGCTTCTGCATCGGCATCACTCAGTCCGCG
This sequence comes from Prevotella sp., assembly GCA_017550455.1. Lineage (GTDB taxonomy): Bacteria > Bacteroidota > Bacteroidia > Bacteroidales > Bacteroidaceae > Prevotella. Next base: position 18,530 of record JAFZPF010000185.1, on the reverse strand, counting down.
GAGATTGAGCGAATTGAGGATCTGCTTCTTGATATCAAGAGCGACATTGGCCTCCTGACGACTCTTCAGTGCCTGTGACACGAAAGCCAGCAGGAATGCCACAATGACAACCATGATTGCCGAGTAAATAACCGTATAAGTATTTGAATTTGTCTTCATATTCTTTTCCTCCTTATTTATTTAACACGGTTAGCACGACGGGAAATATTACGCTGGACAACACAGTAGTCGATCAGCGGAGCAATCATATTACCAAAGAAGATGGCAAGCATCATACCCTCGGGATATCCCGGGTTCATCACACGAACAATGACAGCCATAGCGCCGATGAAGAGACCGTAAATCCATTTACCTGTCTCCGTGCGGGCACTGGTAACAGGATCGGTAGCCATAAAGACTGCTCCAAAGCAGAAACCACCTAATATCAGATGCTCATACCAAGGAATGGCAGTCATCTCCAATCCTGAGAACAAGGCAGCCATCAGTCCTCCACCGAGGAAAACGCTGAGCATAATCTTCCAGGAAGCCACACCTGTCCATAATAAGATAATAGCTCCGATAGCAATGGCGATGACCGATGTTTCTCCGATGGAACCGGGGATAAAGCCCGTTATCATGTCACACAGACTGGCTTGAGGAGCAATACCCTGAGCCAGATCACCTAATGGCGTGGCAGCCGTGAATGCATCAGGCAGATTGTTTCCTAATCCGAAGATACTGTGGTCGCATACCCAGATGGTATCACCCGTCATCGTTGACGGATAAGAGAAGAAGATAAACATACGTGTTGCCACGGCAACGTTGAAGATATTCATTCCTGTACCTCCGAAGATCTCCTTCACAAAGATCACCGAGAAGGCGATGGCGAGGATCAGCATCCACAACGGAGTGTTGATAGGCATGATCAACGGGATAATCATTCCGGAGACGAGGTAACCCTCCTGTATCTCCTCACCTTTCCACTGAGCCACGACGAACTCGATGCCAAGACCGACAATATAGCTGACCAGCAGTTTGGGCAACACGGCGAGGAATCCATAGACGAATATCTCGATGAATCCGGCTGTTTCCAAGGTTCCTGCGGCAGCATAGTTCTGATAACCGATGTTATACATTCCGAATAAGAGCGCCGGCAGCAGGGCGATGACCACAAAACTCATGATACGCTTCGAGTCGATGGCATCATGGATGTTTGTACCGCTTTTAGCTGTCTCGTTAGGCACATAGAGGAATGTCTCGAAGCCATCAAAGACGCTTCTGAAAGCGTGCAGCTTACCTCCCTCTTGGAAGTTGGGCTTGATCTTATTGATATAGTTTCTTAGTGCGCTCATATCCTATGCATTTTCTTTACGTAACATATCTAATCCATTACGGATAATCTTCTGCAACTCTAACTTAGAGGAATCCACAAACTCTGCCAGGGCAAAGTCTTCAGGGGCTATCTCATAAATACCTAAAGCCTCCATCTGGTCGATATCATTGGCGATAATGGCTTTCACCAAATACTCACCCATGATATCCATTGGCAACACCTTATCATACTCTCCACTCATGATCATATGACGTTCACCACCTTTGATACGGGCATCAAGCTTGTAGGCTTTCTTCGGCTGTAACCAGGAGAAATAACTACGGTTGGTAGAGAAATCGTTCACACGTGGCATGATCCATCCCAACAATTCATCAACATCGTCACCCTCCGGGATAACGGTGATCTCAGAAGTGTGGGCACCTACCACATCATCCATCGTACATGGTTTGCCAGTAAGCACATTGCCATTGATGATACGTACATGGCTATCAGCTTTTAACTGACCATCCAATATATTACTGACCTTCTCCCCTATCATCACATCGGCATAGGCTGGGTTCTTCACCTCACTACCTACAATGGCGATAGTACGACAGAGATTCACCTTACCGGTGTTGAAAAGACGTCCGATAAAGATCACGGCAGAGGGATCTACCGTCCATACCACCTCACCCTTGTTGACAGGGGCAATGTGATTGATCTGTACACCTACATTACCAGCAGGACATGGTCCATCAAAGATGTTGATTTCCACATCCTTTGCTGCTGTGAGGGCAACAGCCGACTGCTTACTGCCAATGCCCAGATAGGTCTTGGCAATCTTTGACAACGCTGTCAATCCGCTTTGGAAATCGCGCTCATTACCTTCCAACTCGTATTCGAAGTCGGCAGCCAATGGTTTGTCACGTAAAGCACTGATAAAGATAGCACGCGGCATCACAGAGGGATTGGTGGATACAGCATACGGCAGTTGGTCGATGAAACCGAAGATTCCTGCCTCTAGCAAAGCATTGATGACAGCTGGGCCATCTAAGGTTCGAAGATCTTTCTGTCCATAGTCAAGAAACTGTTGAACATCATCCTTTAATACCTTAACGCACAGCACTTTCCTTCGTTCGCCGCGCACTACAGCAGAAACCTTTCCACTGACAGGCGATGCAAACTTAACCTCGGGATAGTTCTTGTTAACAAACAAGGCATCCCCGGCTTTGACATAGTCACCCTCTTTGACAACGATCTTCGGTGTTACACCTAAGAAGGATTCCGGTGTCAAGGCGATCTCACTGCCACCTTTAACAGGAATCTTTTCTTTCTTCGGTTTGCCAACAAGGTTAATGTCTAAGCCCTTTCGTAACTTAATTACATTTGCCATAGCATAACTATTATAATAAATTTGGTTATATAAGCATTTCCTAATTTGCAAAGATAGAAAAATATATCTAAAAAACATGTTATTGGAATAAAAAATATTTGAAAATATCTGTTGTTTTCTCTTTTTAATGTATTTTTGTAGCAAATTTGAGAAATGAGAACTGTTAAACATATTATTACTGGTGTGATATGGGCTATAGTGGGCTTGTATCTCCTGGCTGTTGTCCTTGTACAACTGCCACCGGTACAACGTTTTCTCGGTTCTCAGGTAGCTCAGGTTGTCGGCAACAAACTGAATACTGAGGTACAGGTAAAGAAGGTCAATTTAGGTCTTCTTAACCGTATCATCATCGATGATGTGCTGATCTATGACCAGTCGAAGAAACCCATGCTGAAAGCTTCGAGAGCATCGGTGAAACTATCCTTGTACGACCTGCTGTATAAGAAAAAAGTGTCCATTTCATCGGCACAACTTTTCGGTATGCAAGCTGATTTGTACAAGAAAGATGCACAGTCTCCGACGAATTATCAGTTTGCATTGGATGCTTTGGCATCGAAAGACAGCGTGAAAAAAGCCTCTCCGGAGGTTTCTATCAACTCATTGGTGATAAGACATGGAAATATCAATTATGACCGATGGGATATCCCCAATACTGACAGAAAATTCTCCACTGATCATCTTCATCTAAGAGACATCAGTATGCATGCTTTGATACCGTCGTTGAATGATGATGGCTTGGATCTGATCATGAAAAAGCTGGCGATGAAAGAAGAGGTGTCTGGAACTGTCATTAAATCTCTTGCTTTCAAATTAAACCGGTCAAATGAGAAGATTCTTCTGAGTAATCTGTCATTAGAGTTGCCCAACACGGCATTAAATGTAGATTCTTTGGTATTGACAAATCCCAATAAAGAGGAAAAATTCAATTTTCAGCAGTTTGGGTTAAAAGGAAAGATATCTGACTCTAAAGTATTGTTAAACGATCTGTCTGGATTCCTTCCTGCCTTATCCTCATTTTCACAACCTCTTCATCTGAACACCTCCTTTGAGGGCAGTAATAATATCTTGAATGTCAACACATTGAATATTCATTCCGGTGATGAGTTGGCAGTTGTGGCAGACGGAACGCTCACCCACTGGCTCCAGCATCCTGCATTAGAAGTGCATTTTGATCAGATGAAGGTGAATGGAAGTATGCTCCAGTCGTTGGCAGGCAATCCTCGTTCCGACAATTCTATATTCCAGACACTCAGTCGGTTAGGAGATATACAATATGTGGGAAACATGCGTTTGTCTGATCGACAGTATGCCCTGAACGGTAATCTCACAACATCTGTCGGAAATGCCACGGTGGATGCCGTGAAGAAGCAACAACAGTTTTCGGCACAACTACAGACTGACAATCTTGACTTAGGAAAGATCATTGCCGATAATCGTTTGGGTACCCTCAGTGCAGACGTTGAAGTGTCTGGCTTGTTGCCGGCAAACAGTAATTCTCTTTTCCATCCTCAGACATTACTGACAGTGAAAGGAGATATTCCTCATGTGGATTTTCAGAACTATACCTATAAAAATATTAATGTTGACGGGACGTTCCGGAATAAAGTCTTCGACGGTGTGCTGATGATGGACGATCCCAATGGTGTGCTGCATTTAGATGGCATCGTGGGCATTAATGGGAAAATGATCGATGGTAAGATGAATCTTACGTTGCAGAATTTCAATCCCCATGCCATGAAAATCACAGGTGATTGGGAGAATACTACCTTTAACGCGAACATGGAGGCTGATGTGAAAGGAAGCAGTCTGAATGATATGACAGGAAACATCCTGATAGATGATTTCTCTTTCTTCTCACCGGAACAACAGTATGAGCTGAAACAATTATCACTCGTTTCTGAGGAGACTGCGTCGGGAAGACAACTGGAAGTAAACAGTGATTTCGGTTCACTGAAAGTTAATGGACGATACGATTATTCCACTATTGTGAACAGTGTGATGAACATGTTGGCCGACCGCATCCCTACCCTGCCCGGCATCATCAAACGACAGCCAAAAACAGGTAAATCTTATAACAATGCCTTTACCCTGCAGTCGACTATCAATAAGACCGACTGGCTACAAGCATTTACGGGATTACCTGTCAGTCTGCATGCCCCCATGAAAATGAATGCCATGGTGGATGATGCGAACAACCAGTTGCAGTTGAACCTCTCTTTACCCAACTTCAGTTATAATGGCAATAACTATCAGGCATTCTCACTGAAGGCAGATACTGATGAGGACAAGAATATCAATTTCCGTGTGAAGGGAAAGAAAGTGATGGACAATAAAGAGATGATGGACATCGGATTGGAGGCCCTTGCCGGTAATAATAGTCTGGAGAGTGTGTTGACATGGGAAGGTGACGGTCAATGGCATATGAAAGGTAATCTGCGTAGCAGTACGGATTTTTTCAAGACACCGGAAGGAAAGCAGGCAGCTCATATGCGAGTACATCACTCAGATATCCTTATCAATGATACGATATGGCGTGTACAACCTTCAGATATCGTTTACTGTGATAACGATCTGACTGTAGACTATTTTGCCGTAGAGCATCAAGACCAGCATATCATCGTCTATGGCAAAGCTGACAAAAATCCTGATGACTCACTGGTGATTGACATGAAAGGAGTAGATGTGAGGTATATCCTTGATTTGGTGAACTTCCATTCTGTAACCTTCGACGGTAAAGCTACCGGAAAGGCTCTCATCCGTTCTGCATTCAGCAATTTCCAAGCAGATGCTGACTTACGCGTTGATGATTTCCGATTCCAGGAAGGTAGGATGGGTACACTGTTTGCCAAGGCTTCCTGGAACACCGAAGAGAAACAGATAGATATCGATGCTCATGCGGATGATGAAAACCATGCTCAGACAATCATCAAAGGATATGTGTCGCCGTCGAAGAATTATATCGACTTGAATATAGATGCCAACAATACCCGTGGTGAGTTCCTGAAAAGCTTCTGTGGAAGTTTTATGGATAACATCAATCTTCGATGTAATGGAAGCCTGAATCTCTTTGGAGATCTGAAACTTATCAATCTGACGGGTATGGTGGTTGCCGATGGTGATCTGGACATCAAGACACTCAATACACACTATTGGTTACGGGGGGATACCATCCGGCTGATACCCAATGAGATTATCTTCCATCAAGATACTATTTACGACCGTCACAATAATATTGGCATCATTAACGGAGCGTTACACCATATTTATCTAACACGTTTGACATACGATCTGGATATCAATGCACAGAATCTACTCTGTTATGATTTCCATGATTATGGCGATGATACATTCTTTGGAACAGTATATGGAACAGGTGACTGTGCCATCAAAGGAAGGAACGGAAGAATAGACTTCGATATCAATGTAACGCCAGAAAAGGGCAGTTTCATCGAGTATAATGCGGCCAGTCCGGATGCTATCACAGATCAGGGATTTATCACATGGCGTGACCGTCAGGCCATGGATTCCGTTGAAAATGAAGAACTAGCACGTCCCATCGTCATGGATGATGACGTGTCGGATATCCATCTTAACTTCCTGATTAATGCGAACCCCAATGCTACTCTAAGATTGTTGATGGACCGCCAGAGTGGTGATTATATTGCCTTGAATGGCAACGGGGCTATTCGTGCCTCTTATTATAACAAAGGCTCTTTTAATATGTTCGGCACTTATATGGTTGACCATGGGGTATACAAACTGACCATACAGAATGTCATCAAGAAAGATTTCCAGTTCCAGGATGGCAGTTCTATCGTTTTCGGTGGTGATCCTTATGAGGCAGCACTTGACCTGAAGGCATTATATACTATCAATGGTGTATCGTTGAGTGACCTGCAGTTAGGGCGTTCTTTTACCTCGAATAATGTCCGTGTCGACTGTATGATGAATATCGGAGGTACTGCTTCTGCCCCAAGGGTAGATTTCGACTTAGACATGCCTACGGTAAGTGCAGATGCCAACCAGATGATCCGTTCACTGATTAATAGTGAGGAAGAAATGAATCAACAGGTGATTTACCTCCTTTCCATCGGACGTTTCTACAATCAGCAAGAGAATAATGCTGGAGAAAACAATTCACAGAGCCAGACATCCCTTGCCATGCAGTCGTTGCTCAGTGGTACTATCAGTCAACAGATCAGTAATGTGCTCAGTAATTTCGTCAATTCCAACAACTGGAATTTTGGGGCAAATATCTCTACAGGTGACGAAGGTTTCAACAATGCCGAGTATGAAGGACTGTTGTCAGGACGTTTGCTGAACAACAGACTGTTGATTAACGGACAGTTCGGATATCGCGATAATGCCAATGCTACCACTTCATTTATCGGAGATTTCGATATCCGTTATCTCCTCTTCCCCAACGGTAATCTCGCCATCAAGGTATATAATCAAACAAATGACCGTTACTTTACCAAAAACAGTCTGAACACACAGGGTATCGGACTGATTTTGAAGAAGGATTTCAATAATTGGCGTGATCTATTCGGTATAGTGAGAAAAAAAGAATCTGAAGAGAAGGAAAAATAATTATTTTTCAATGATTTATATAAAAAAGACAGTATAAAATTCCTTTATTTAATAAAAATGTTGTAACTTTGCACCCGCTTTTATTCAAAAAGGGTAAAGCAAAGAGTTTATTCACATGTTTAATTTTTAATCAGGTACTGTGTACCACAATTTTTTTATTTATGTCAGATTTTAAAAACGTGCAACCGCTTGAGGACTTCGATTGGGAACAATTTGAGAGTAACAGTAGTGCAGGTGTTAGTAAAGAGGAATTAACCAAGGCTTATGATGAGACTTTGAATAAGGTTTCTGAGCATCAGGTTGTTGACGGTAAAGTTATTTCTGTTGACAAGAAAGAGGTTATCGTTAACATTGGTTACAAGAGCGATGGTATTATCCCCGCTTCTGAGTTCCGTTACAACCCAGACTTGAAGGTTGGTGACATCGTTGAAGTTTATGTTGAGAATCAGGAGGACAAGAAAGGTCAGCTTCTTCTTTCTCACAAGAAAGCTCGCATGAGCAAGAGTTGGGAGCGCGTTAATGCAGCTCTTGATAACGAAGAGGTTATCCAGGGTTACATCAAGTGTCGCACTAAGGGTGGTATGATCGTTGACGTATTTGGTATCGAGGCCTTCTTGCCCGGTAGCCAGATTGATGTTCATCCTATCCGTGACTACGACGTGTTCGTAGGAAAGACAATGGAATTCAAGGTTGTGAAGATCAATCAGGAGTTCCGCAATGTTGTTGTTTCTCACAAGGCTCTCATTGAGGCTGAGTTAGAGCAGCAGAAGAAAGAGATTATCAGCAGACTGGAGAAAGGTCAGATTCTCGAAGGAACCGTTAAGAACATCACTTCTTACGGTGTATTCGTTGACCTTGGCGGTGTTGACGGACTCATTCACATTACAGATCTTTCTTGGGGTCGTGTTAGTGATCCACATGAGGTTGTTGAACTTGATCAGAAGATCAATGTTGTTATTCTTGACTTTGATGATGAGAAGAAGCGTATTGCTCTCGGTCTGAAGCAGCTTACCGCTCATCCTTGGGATGCACTGGATGCTGACCTGAAGGTTGGTGACCGTGTGAAAGGTAAGGTTGTTGTGATCGCTGATTACGGTGCATTTGTTGAAATAGCTCCTGGTGTGGAAGGACTTATCCACGTATCAGAGATGTCTTGGAGTCAGCATCTGCGCAGTGCACAGGAGTTTATGCATGTTGGTGACGAGGTAGAGGCAGTGATCCTGACTCTCGACCGTGAGGAGCGTAAGATGTCTCTCGGTATCAAGCAGCTGAAGGATGATCCATGGGAGTCTATCGAAGACAAGTATCCTATCGGTAGCAAGCACACAGCACGTGTACGTAACTTCACTAACTTCGGTATTTTCGTGGAGCTTGAGGAAGGTGTTGACGGACTGATTCATATCAGTGACCTGTCTTGGACAAAGAAGGTTAAGCATCCATCAGAGTTTACTCAGGTAGGTGCAGAGATTGAGGTTATCGTTCTGGAGATAGACAAGGAGAACCGTCGTCTTTCATTAGGTCACAAGCAGCTGGAAGACAACCCATGGGATGCTTACGAGACACTCTATACTCCCGGTAGCGTTCATCAGGGTAAGATCACAGAGATTATGGACAAGGGTGCTGTAATCGTTCTTAACGAAGGTGGTGAGGGCTTTGCTACTCCGAAACATCTTGTTAAGGAAGATGGTACTCAGGCTCAGCTCGGTGAGGAACTCAGCTTCAAGGTGATTGAGTTTGTGAAGGATACCAAGCGTATCATCCTCTCTCACAGCCGTACTTTCGAGGATGCTAAGGAAGAGGCTAAGAAAGCCGCTCGCAAACAGCGTGCTCCGAAGAAGGAGGAAACTCCTGCTATCAACAATGTAGCAGCAGGTACCACTCTTGGTGATATCGATGCTTTGGCAGAGTTGAAGGCTAAATTGGAGAAAGGCGAGTAATACGTTTTTCTACGAATTATTCAGAGGGGATACCGCATGGTTTCCCCTCTTTTTTATTTAGTAAACGAGTAGACATGTAAACGAGTAGACAAGTAAACGAGTAGACAAGTTGACGAGTTGTTCGTTTATGATCTATTATTTATAAGTAGGCTTTGGGATGGAGAAAAAAGCATTACTTTATGAAGGTTATGCGTTGCTTTTTTCTGGCATAGTTTTTGTATTTTGAGAAAATGTTATATATTTGCAAATAGAAAGGTAAAAAATGGCTAGTCAATTCTCCCCCAAGGTATCGCAGATTCTTGCCTTCAGTCGAGAAGAAGCATCAAGACTATCGAGCAGATCGGTTGGTCCTGAGCATCTTTTGTTGAGTCTGTTGCGTGAAAAGAGCGGACCTGTTCGGGATTTCTTTATACGATTTGATGCTGACATAGCAGCAATCAAAAGCGAACTGGAAGAAAAGGTTCGTGAGGATAACATACAGCAACCCATGTTGTTTACCAATGAGTTAGTCCTGAATGAAAAGGCAAGTAATATCTTAAAGCTTGCTGTTCTGGAAGCGCGACTGCAGACCAAAACATTGGTAGATGTACAACATCTGTTGTTAGCAATATTACATGATCAAGTAGAAAATGGAGCAAAAATGATTTTGGAACAGAACAATATGAATTATGAGGACGCACTGTCTTTCTTCTCTCAAAAGAAAGAATCGATTACACCTACCAACGGTATCGGTCTTCCTGAAGATTTTGATGAGGATGAAGATGTCCAGCCTAATAACACGGGTAACAGATCAAGATCCAACGCGTCAGTGTCAACGCCGACTCAGAAGAGCGGCGGGAAGACTCCTATGCTCGATAACTTCAGTGTAGACCTGACTTTAGCAGCAAGAGAAGGAAAGCTTGACCCCGTCGTCGGTCGTGAGAAGGAGATTCTTCGAGTGTCAGAGATCCTGTGCAGAAGGAAGAAGAATAATCCTATTCTTATCGGTGAACCAGGTGTCGGAAAGAGTGCAATAGTAGAAGGATTGGCACAGTTGATAGCCAAGAATAAGATATCACCTATTTTATATAATAAGCGATTGGTCAACTTGGATATGACTGCCATTGTGGCTGGAACCAAATATCGTGGTCAGTTTGAGGAACGTATCAGGGCATTATTGAAGGAATTGGAACAGAATCCCGATATTATTGTGTTTATTGATGAGATACATACTTTGATAGGTGCTGGTAGTACACCGGGATCTATGGATGCTGCTAATATTATGAAACCAGCTTTGGCACGCGGTACTATCCAGTGTATCGGCGCAACCACGCTTGATGAGTATCGGAATTCTATTGAAAAGGACGGTGCTTTGGAGAGGCGATTCCAGAAAATAATCATTGATCCAACAACAGCAGAGGAAACGCTGAATATCCTCCATAATATCAAGGATAGATACGAGCAGCATCATCACGTGAATTACAGTGAGGATGCTATACAGGCATGTGTCAGATTGACAGACCGTTATATCAACGACCGTTTCTTCCCTGATAAAGCTATTGATGCCTTGGATGAGGTAGGTGCGAAGGTACATTTACATTCAGCCAATGTTCCTCCGGAAATTATTGCCAAGGAAAAAGATATCACATTTATCAAAGAGAAAAAGAAGGCGGCTGTCAACAACCAGAATTTTGAATTGGCTGCCGGTTATCGTGATAGACAGTTACAATTGGAGAAAGAATTGGCAGAGTTACGTGAGAACTGGCAGAAAGATGATCAAGAAACACGTGCCAATGTGACAGAACAGGAGGTGGCTGATGTCGTTTCGATGATGTCGGGTGTTCCCGTGCAGAGAATGGCAGAGTCAGAAGGTATCCGTTTGAAGAATTTGGCTTCAGAACTGAAGAAAGAAGTGATTGCACAGGATAAGGCCATTGAGAAACTGGTCAAAGCCATCTTGCGTAATCGTGCTGGTCTTCGTGATCCTAATCATCCTATCGGTGCCTTTATGTTCTTAGGTCCTACCGGTGTGGGTAAGACTTATCTTGCCAAGAAACTGGCTGAGGTAATGTTTGGTACGGCTGAATCGCTCATCCGTATTGATATGAGTGAGTATTCTGAAAGTTTTAACACCTCACGACTTGTGGGTGCTCCTCCGGGATATGTCGGATATGAAGAGGGTGGACAGTTGACAGAACGTGTTCGTCGTCGTCCCTACTCTATTGTTCTTTTGGATGAGATAGAGAAAGCACACGGTAATGTCTTTAATATGTTGTTACAGGTGCTTGATGAAGGTAGACTCACTGACGGTAATGGCAGATTGGTAGATTTCCGAAATGCGGTTATTATCATGACATCGAATGTGGGAACACGTCAGCTGAAAGAATTTGGACATGGCATAGGATTCGGAGCTGGAAAAATCGGTATCTCTATGGATGATAAAGACAAGGAGTATGCTCGTTCTATTATCCAAAAGAGTTTGAGTAAGCATTTTGCTCCCGAATTCCTGAACCGTATGGATGATATTATCACTTTCGATCAGTTAGACCTCGAGGCTATTAAGAAGATTGTAGATATAGAGTTACGCGATTTGAACAAACGAATAGAGAGTCTCGGTTATCATCTGACTGTTACTGATTCTGCCAAGGAATTCGTAGCCACTAAAGGCTATGATGTACAGTTTGGTGCCCGTCCGTTGAAACGTGCGATACAAACACATATTGAAGATGGTGTTTGTGAGTTGCTTATTGATGAGACGTTAAAACCTGGTATGACCATCGTTGTCGACAAGGATTCAGAAAGTGAGAAACTTCACATACAAGTACAATAGTTAGTTTATGAAGTGTATAGTATTCTTATAGTAAAACAACTTGTTTTACCTTAGAAATGGTTATTAAATGATAGAATGATAAGTACTAATTCTGAAGTAAAACAACTTGTTTTACTGTAGTAATAACCATATACTCCAAAACAAAAAGCTGCTCAATTAGAGCAGCTTTTTAGTTTTTTTATCTAAGAACAATTAGTTATTGTTCCTTCTTCCGTTGAACTGACGATTCTGACGCATCTTCTGCATCTCTTCCTGTCTCTTCTCATAGGCACTGTACTGATCCTTTGTGAGAATCTCCTTCAGCTTTCCGTCATATTCTTTCTGCTTAGCCTCACGTTCCTGCCTCATCTTCTGCATTTCCTCTCTGGATGGACGCTGACCGTTCTGTGCTGAAGCACCTGTCTGACCGTCGGTCCTTCTCTGTGGACGAGCCTGCTGACCGTCATTGTTGCCATTGTTTGGGCGAGGACCCATGTTACGCCCACCGCGTCCAAACATTCTGAAAAGTGAAGAATACTCTTCGTTCAAAGCCTTTACTTTCTCTTGTTGTTCCTTGGTGAGATTATACTCTTTTGTCATCATCTCTGTACGATCCATTCTCGGTCCTTGTGGACGCTGTCTTCTCATTTGCTCATCCTGAGCACTTGCCATGGTTACTGTCATAATGGCAATCATCATTAAAAATAATTTCTTCATTTGTAATACTATTTAATTGATTATTTTTTATTTTTATCGCTTTTTTGACGAGAAAGTATAAGTATTGGTTTAAATAGACTACTTTGAATTTAAGATATTTTTCGTTTGTGTTTGTGTTTTTTTAAGTTACCCTATTACATAATAAGGATGTAGCATTTATTTGCCACATCCTTATCTAATAGAGCTTTGTGAGGATCAATTGTTGACAGTTCCTCCAACAATATCGAGCAACTCACTTGTAATAGCTTGCTGACGACTCTTGTTGTATTGTAGTCTGAGCTCACGCAATAACTCATCTGCATTATCGGTAGCTGTTTGCATAGCGACCATACGAGCAGCGTGTTCTGAAGCAACACTATCGAGAAGAGCTGTATATAACATTAAATGAGCCAGTTTAGGAATTAACTTACCTAATACTTCATCCATAGAGGGTTCTACGATAAAGTTGTCATTCAATGGCTTTGCAGCTACTTGTTCATGACGTGTCTGCTGCTTGTCCCGCTGACGTAGATATTCAACCGATTCTTTTGTGGCTGCAATAGATGTAAGATCTCGCTCATGATCAGCTTCCAATTCACTTTGGATGTCGATGGGATAGAATGTCTTCCTGGTTAGGATTTGTGATCCCGCACTTTTGAAATGATGATATATCAACTCAATACGGTCGAACTCTCCCAAACGGAATTTCCTACCTAATTCGACAGCAATATCAATACATCCTTGTGCATTGGGTTTGTCTGCCAACGCTATAAAGTTACCGCCTGACTGCAATCCAAGTTTCGTCACTTTCTCAGCTACTTTACGGCCTATAGGATAAACAACAATGTTTTCCTTGCCGAGATATTGGTATTCATCGATAGCCTGCTGCATCATTTTAATGACATTAGCGTTGAAGCCACCACAAAGTGAGGAGTTGCTGGAATAAACCACTAACGCAACTCTTTTTACCGGACGTACAATATTATAGACGGTATTCGCATCTGCTTCACTTGCCAGGAAGGTTTTCAAGATATGTTCCAACATTGATGAATAAGGAAGCATATTCTCGATGGCAACCTGTGCATGGTGAAGTTTCGAAGATGCAACCATCTTCATTGCACTCGTAATCTTTCTGGTGCTGTTTACACTGGCTATTCGACCTTTTATCTCTTTCAGTGACGGCATAAGCTATTACTGTTTATAGGTTCCTGCGATGTCAGCCATTGTTGCTTCAATACATGCAGAAACAGAGTCGTCTATCTTTCCACTTCCAAGAGTATTGATCACTTCCGGATGACTGGAGCGCAACTTGTCAAGGAAAGCATCTTGACACTCACGAACTTTTTCAACAGGTACATCTGCCATCAGACCATGTGTACCACAGTAAAGGATGGCAATCTGCTCACCTACAGGCATTGGACTATATTGTGGCTGTATCAGCAATTGATTATTCTTTCTTCCTCTATCGAGTGTCATGGCTGTCACGGCATCCATATCAGAAGAGAATTTTGAGAATGCTTCCAGCTCACGATACTGTGCCTGGTCAATCTTCAGCGTACCTGCAACCTTCTTCATGGACTTGATTTGTGCAGAACCACCCACACGAGATACGGAAATACCTACATTGATGGCAGGACGGAATCCCTGATTGAAGAGATCTGTTTCGAGATATATCTGTCCGTCGGTAATAGAAATTACGTTGGTAGGGATATACGCAGAAACGTCACCAGCCTGTGTCTCAATGATAGGAAGAGCCGTAAGAGAACCACCACCCTTCACATGGCCTTGCATGCATGCGGGAAGGTCGTTCATCTGCTCTGCTACCTCCTGCTGGTCGTTGATACGTGCAGCACGCTCAAGTAGACGAGAGTGAAGATAGAATACATCACCGGGATATGCCTCACGTCCTGATGGACGACGGAGGATCAGTGATACTTCACGGTAAGCAACAGCTTGCTTTGACAAGTCATCATAAACAACGAGTGCACTCTCTCCTCTGTCACGGAAATACTCACCGATGGCAGCTCCGGCAAATGGAGCATAATACTGCATGGCAGCAGGATCAGCTGCTGTAGCTGCAACGATGATGGTATATGGCATAGCACCGTGTTCTTTCAAGTTGGCAACAAGGGCTGCTACCGTAGAAGCTTTCTGTCCTATAGCCACATAGATACAATAAACAGGTTTTCCTGCATTGTAGAAACTCTTTTGGTTGATAATGGTATCTACGGCAATCGCTGTCTTACCTGTCTGACGGTCACCAATGATAAGCTCTCGCTGACCACGACCGATAGGGATCATGGAGTCAACAGCTTTCAGTCCCGTCTGCAGCGGTTCTTTAACCGGTTGACGATAGATAACACCAGGTGCCTTGCGGTCAAGAGGCATTTCGAAAGCTCCTGTAAGGTCGATATCACCCTTACCGTCTATAGCTTCACCCAGCGGATTAATCACACGTCCTAACATATTGTCATTGACGCGGATAGAGGCAATACGCTTGGTACGCTTAACGACCTGACCTTCTTTAATGCCTGATGTAGGACCGAGCAGGACACAACCAACGTTGTCTTCCTCAAGGTTCATCACGATAGCCATTGTTCCATTCTCAAATTCAAGCAACTCGTTAGCTTCTGCATTTCTCAGACCATAGATACGTGCCACACCGTCACTGACAGTAAGAACGGTACCTACCTCATCAAAATTCTCATCAGAATTGATTCCTTGAAGTTGTTGGAGAAGGACCTCAGATACTTCGCTTGGTTTTATTTTATCTGACATTGTTTTATATTTCGTTATTCATCAATCATGATAGGAATATCATGTTACTTTTTTAGTGTGTTAAGAATGTTATTAAGTTGTGCTTTCACACTTGCATCCATTCTATATGTGTCGTATTCCAAAATAAATCCACCGATAATATCGGGGTTCACCTCAGTTACGAACTCCACAGTTCCATTAGTTCTACTCTCTACCATCTTACGCATCTTCTGTTCTGTTTCAGGAGATACCGTAGTGGCAGTGATGAGTCGCCCGGGGATGACATTTTTCTGTTGCCTATACAGAGTGATATACGAATTAGCCATGAATTGCAGGATATTCTCCCTGTCTTCGTTCAGAACAAGTTCGACAAATCTGTCTGTCAGCTTGGTACGCTCAGTTCCACATGCTGTCAGCATCAGTTGCTTCTTTTTGTCCTTGCCGAGCATAGGGTTTTCTATCGTAAACCTCAGTTGAGGCACACGCATATAGCTTTCAGCCAGCGTCTGCATATCTTTATAGACATCATCCGCTAACTTCTGCTCCGTAGCACTCTTCAGGAGTGCACGTGCGTAACGTACCGATATTACTCCTATATCCATAACTAATTAGTTTGGGGCAGAAACATCATCCAACAATCTATCTATTAACTTCATTTGTTCATCGTCAGAGGATAACTTGCTGCGAAGCACTTTCTCAGCAACCACTACAGATAGCTGTGCTACCTGAGCACGGATGTCGCTGATAGCTTGGCGTTTCTCGCTCTCAATCTCTGCTTTGGCTTCTTCCAAGAGACGAGCACCCTCTGCCTTCGCTTTATCCTGAGCACCCTGAACAATGGCATCACGTGTCTGTGCAGCTTCTTTAAGTATTTGTGCCTGACGTTCGCGAGCCTCTTGAAGCAGAGCCTCACTCTCCTGCTGTATGTTTGCCAGTCGCTCATTCGCTTCGTGTGCTTTCTTCAGACTGTCGTTGATATAAGCATTTCGACCCTCCACCATATTAATAATAGCAGGGAATCCATACTTTGCCAAGACAAAGAAGACAACGAGAAAGGCCAGCAACATCCAGAAAAGAAGGCCCAAGTCGGGGGTTAATATGGATGGCAAATTCTCCATTAGCAAATAGTTGTTGTTTAATACTTTTACACAGATTTACTCTGTATTATAGAATGAATTATTTAATAAGGAATGCACAAGCAACCACTGCGAACAGTGCAACACCCTCTACGAATGCAGATGTAAGAATCATGTTTGTCTGAATCTTACCTGTTGCCTCTGGCTGACGAGCAATTGCGTCCATTGCACTACCACCAATCTTACCAATACCCAAACCTGCACCAATTGTTGCGATGCCTGCGCCGAGTCCACAACCCATAGCGCCGAGTTCTGCTAATAATAATGAAATCATAATTTTTAAGTTTTAATTGTTATTAATATGTTTATTTATTTTATTATTTTTATTCTGCATGATGCTCAGGATGAGCTAAACCGATGAATACAGCTGAGAGCAATGTAAAGACATATGCTTGTACAAAAGCTACCAATAGTTCCACACAGTTCATAAACAAAAGCATCAGTGCACTAAAGAGATTCAGGCCTACGCCCATGGCTGTTCCAAGTGTCCATCCTAAGAATATCACACAGGTGAAACTTAGGATAATAGCGTGACCAGCCATCATATTGGCAAAGAGACGGACCATCAAGGCAAAAGGCTTGGTGATGATACCGACAACCTCGATAACGGGGATCAGTGCTACAGGGTAAGCCTTCAAGAACAATGGCACCTCTGGCCAGAAGATCTCTTTCCAGTATTCCTTGTTTCCAAAGACGTTTACCAATAACATGGTACACAAGGCAAGGAAGAAAGTTATATTGATATTACCTGTAACATTGGCTCCGCCAGGGAATATTGGCAACAATCCCAAAAGGTTAGTGACAAGGATAAAGAAGAATACAGTGAGCAGATAGGGAGCATATTTCTTATAATGCTTTTCACCTACACATGCTTTCACTACATCATCATGTATCATCATCACAATCATCTCCATCATGCCGACAAAGCCTTTGGGGGCATCACTCTTGCAATCGTGTTTTTTATACCATTTTGCGCAACTCAGAAAAACAGCAATGAGAATGATTACCACGATCCATATCTGACAAACAGCCTTCGTTATACTTAGATCGAGGGGCCGTTTTACAGATCCGTCGGGCATATTCTCATAAATCTTTCCATGCTTCTCATGGTTAAAGAAGTAGTTCTGTGGTAATGACTTTTCTGTACAGAAGGTCCATTTACCAGTAGCACTGCTCCTTAGTATGATTGGCAGAGGAATGCTGACATCCGATGCAATATGCCATTCGTAAGCGTCCGACAAGTGCTCAAGTACAATCTCTGGAATATCGATTGCTTCTTCCGTTTCTGCAGCACGGATATTCAACGGTAGCAGTGTTACCGCAATAATGAGCAATATTGACTTGATGCGATTCATTGATAATTTTTTTGAATATTATATTACTTGGGAATAGTGTAAAACAGATGTTTATTCTTTATTAGTACGTCGTGCGAAAAAGATGGAGTGGAAGCCAACCATGACCAGATAAAAAATCATGAAAATGATTACATAAGGGGCCATGGCATCGCGACCAACAACCAGATAACATATAAATAAGGTAAATAATGCCAGAATCATCCTGAAACCAGACATCACAGAATAGAGTGTTGTCAGGGACTCTTTTTTGGATGAGGCAATCCATCTCCATAAGAGAGCAAAGCCAATCAGAAATACAAGAGAGAAACCAGTACTTACCCAGGTGGGAGCCATGAGGTTCTTTTCCGGGAACATACAGGCAGCAGCTATACTCACCATCCATAGAAAGATGATAATCAGCAGTCCTTCTCCTACATATCGTCTGGCAGTATTATTTATATTCATTATCATTAGTGTCCCGTTAAAATTGGGACGAGTTAAATATTAATCAAATAGCCCCGGAATGAGGGGAGCAAATTGTTCTTTGACATCGTTGAATTTAGTCTTTTCAAACAACTCTTTCAAAGGAGTCTTGTCTGTCAATGAGA
>JAFZPF010000184.1 GCA_017550455.1 Prevotella sp. | reverse complement strand
GTCTCACTTTCTAATTAACTGTCAAACATCAATGATTATGAAAAGGAAGAATCACACCATATATTATTTCGGAAGGACATGTATCACGGTTCTGCTCATTGGTTGTATCTCAGTAGTAACCTCTTGTGACAAGTTCCTGGAGGAGGATCCCAAAGGATCACTATCCGAAGAAGAGACATATAACACACAAGATGCCCTGTTCAACAACACCGTCCTTGCCATCTACAACTACATTGGAGGTAACACCGCCTCACAAGGACTGCAAGGAACTGAACGGGGTGTCTACGACCTCAACACCCTCACTACCGACGAAGCCATCATGCCCACGAGGGGAGGCGACTGGTACGATGGTGGTTACTGGCAGACACTGTTCCGCCATACCTGGGTAGCAGGGACTGCATCGCTCAAAGATACTTGGGATTATCTCTTCAAGGTAGTGATGCTCTGTAATGAGTATCTGGAAAGGATCGAAACCTACCAAAAGACACATGCCGAAGCTGTCCTCGACAGTTATACCGCTGAGTTGCGGGCGGTACGTGCCATGTATTATTTCTACCTGATGGATCTCTTCGGCAGAGTGCCTATCATCGAGCGCACTGGATCAGCAACCGACCAGACACCTCTTTCCGCACGTAGCAAAACCTTCCAGTATATCATCAAAGAACTGCAGGATGCATTACCGCTTCTCTCTGCCGAACACAGCAACTCCTTTGGTACCTACTATGGAAGGATGACACAACCGGTTGTCTATTTTCTCTTGGCTAAGTTGGCACTGAACGCGGAAGTGTATATGGATGATGACTGGACGGATGCCACCCGTCCCACAGGAGGATCCATCTTCTTTACCGTTGACGGGCAATCCCTCAATGCATGGCAGACAGTCATCGCATACTGTGATAAGATAGAGGCAGCCGGCTATATCCTGTCGTACAACTTCAGTGACAATTTCTGTCCTACCAATGAGAGTTCCAATGAGAATATTTTCACCATTCCCATGGATCCCACTCTTTATAACAACTGGTATTGCTACTTCTTCCGCAGTCGTCATTACTGCCATGGTGCTGCTTTGGGAGGTGCTTCCGAGAATGGAACAAGCGCTACTGTTGAAGTGCTCAAAGCTTTCGGTTACGGTACGGAAAACCAAGATCCACGCTTTGACATGACTTTCTATGCAGGATTGGTAAAAGAAAACGGACAACAGATCTATGAGGATGATGGGCGTACCCCCTTGGTATATCACCCTTGGGAGGTAGCACTGGATGTGACGGGCAGCCCTTATGAAAAGACAGCCGGCGCCCGCCTGCACAAGTATGCCAATGACCCTAATGCCAATGCCGATGGACGCAACTGTAATAACGACATTGTACTCTTCCGCTTCGCTGATGTCTTGCTGATGCGGGCAGAGGCTTTTGTTCGTGACGGCAAGAACGGGGATTTGGAACTGAACCGCGTACGTAGAAGAGTGGAAATGCCACAACGCATCGCCACGCTCGCCACAATCCAGGAAGAACGGATCCTTGAATTATCACAGGAAGGGTGGCGGCGTAACGACATGATCCGTTTTGGTACCTATACCCAATCCTATACAGACCATCCACAGTCTTCCAACGACCAGAAAGGTTACACCATTGTTTTCCCCATTCCAGGCGACCTCTTGACGATGAATCCCTCCTGGACACAGAATCCGGGATATTAAAACAATACCATTGAGATAAGCTCCATCCACCGATTATTCAGATTAATAAACCTCATCAGAGCGTTAAAAAGCGCAAAGTACTTGTTAATTAGACAAAAAATACGTATCTTTACACTCTGTTGGTTCAGCCACAGTATAAAATGACGATGACACGACAATCATTTGAAGACTACCTTTCTGCCAACAGCAAGGTCATAGAAGAGATACGGCAGTCGGCCTGGGATCTGCACAACAGTGTGGGGCAGACATATGGCGACAGGCTGCCCTACGGTCATCATCTGGATATGGTTGTCAGTGAGCTTCGACGCTATGCTCATCTTGTAGTGACCAATGAAGAAGACGTGCTGCCATTGTTTTTCAGTGGTTATTACCACGACAGCATTGAGGATGCCCGTCTGACATTCAACGATTTACTTCGGATAGCCAAGCAATGGATGAATGACGAGCAGGCTCGTATGGCTACGGAGATTGTCTATGCACTGACCAACGACAAGGGACGTACCCGTGAAGAACGGGCTGGTGAGCACTATTATGAGGGTATCCGTCAAACGCCCTACGCACCGCTGGTCAAACTCTGCGATCGTATGGCTAACGTCTCTCATTCGTGTGCTTCCAATGATGCCACGAATCAACGGATGAGAAAGGTATACAGTAAGGAGATGGCTCACTTCCTGAAGGGTATCGATGCACAAAGCTATGATCTGCGCTTCATGCTCCCGAAAGAGGCTGTGGAGCGACTGAATGATTATATAAAGGAATGACGATGGGTAATCTATTGGACAGACACAGTAAGATGCTTTTGGAACAGTATCATGAGCAGCTGCAGCAACTTGAAGTTCTGGAGCAGCAGGTCCAGCAGATACTTGAAAAGATGCTCCGCGAACAGGATATTATGCTCAATGCCTTTGAGCATCGTATCAAGACAGAGTCATCGCTTATTGACAAGCTGCAGCGTAAAGGACAGAAGTATCAGGACATCAGTCAGATTACCGACTTGGTAGGATTCCGCTTGGTGACATTCTTTACCGATGAGGTGGACCGGGTGGCAGCATTTGTCAGTCAGTTGTTCCGCATCGACTGGAAGGATTCCGTCGATAAGCGTAAGAGTCATTCCGTGAATAGCTTCGGCTATAACTCGCTACACTATATCTGTTATCTGAGAGAGGGTGACCTGGCGGATATTCCATTTGAGATACAGATGCGTACGGCCCTGCAACACGTATGGTCTGCCATCAAGCATGATTTCGGTTATAAAGGTCCGATGCGCTTGCCTGCAGAATATGAACGGCAGTTCGGGCGTCTGGCAGGAATGCTGGAACTTGTTGACGATGAGTTCAGTCGTTTGCGCACCACGATGAATAAGTACCGGCAGGGGTTACAACAGTTGGTGGAGTCAGGACATCTTGATGAGGTGCCACTCAACAGCGAGACATGGGAGGAGTACCTTCAGACAAACCCCTTCGAACGACTGAATCAACGCATAGCGGCAGTCAATCAGGCAGAGCTCGTTCCCGTATCACTGTTGCCTTTCTGTAAGATCCTCGAGGACTTCGGACTGGAGACATTAGGAGATGTAGATACCTTTATCAGCAATAATAGCGAGGATGCTTATCAGTTGGCAGTGGCAGGACTTGCTGTCACTGGCATCGACATCATCTCCGAGTATGTAGGAGTGCAAAACCTCTGCCTCGTCCATATTCTGAAGAATGGTGGTGGGCGGAAAGCTATCAAAGCTTATTATGATGCTATCTACGGTGAGAAGGATGATAACATCCACCTGGCTGACAAAATCATGAGACAGGCTGTCAAACTGCCGTTTATGGAATAAACAAAGTGTAAATATCAACAAAATAATTAACAATAAAAACAAGATCGATATGAACAAGAACGAGAAATTTGTCATCACCATCAATCGTGAGTTAGGAAGTGGTGGCCGCACTGTAGGCCGCAAGTTGGCAGAAAAGCTGGGCGTAGAGTTCTACGATAAAGCACTTATCAAGGCCCTGACAGAGAAGTATCATCTCAGCGTTGAGGAAGTAGAGAAGCTGAAAGGTCGCAGCCACTCATGGTGGGCTGAATTCAAGCATAAGGTATCCCTCAGCGACGCCTGGATCGGAGATGCTGCCAAATACTATCAAGTAACACCTGGTGAGGAGCCCGAACTGTTGACCACCGACGATATGTTTAATACAGAAATGGAGATTCTGAAAGGTATCACAGAGGAGGAGTCGTGCGTTATTGCCGGCCGTTCCGGCTTCTACGTATTCCGTGATCATCCCAACCATCTGAGCATCCTTATTCAGGCTTCTATGCCTTTCCGCATTGAGCGTGTGTCTCGTAAGCAGAAGATGACCGAAGAAGAGGCTAAGAAAACGATTGAGAAGGTTGACAAGATGCGTGAGAACTATGTAAAATACTACACGAAATCCTCACGTTACGACACACGTAACTACGACCTCGTGATCTCTGCTGACGGCAAGACTGAGGATGAGATCGTGGATCTTATCTTGAAGTTCATCGGATAACTTCGAAGATATTCAAACAAATAATTGCCTAACTTACGGTTTCCAGGTACCACTGACTGGCAATTAAAAACCGGGGTATTGACAGCGGTCAACACCCCGGTACTTTTATGTTTAGACTAAAAAAATCTTAGAAGTCCATACGATCGAGTTCATCAGAGAACCCCTTCGGCTCACGCTGTGCAGCAGGATCGTGATACTCCTCACGGTCACGACGCTGCTCTGGACGCTCACCACGATTATTGCGACGCTCACCGCGCTCACTACGATCGTTGCGCTCATTACCATTGCGGTTGTTACGACGCTCACCACGCTCGCCTCTCTCGGGACGCTCAGGACGTGGACGACGCTCACGCTCCACATAACCCTCTGGTTTCGGTATCAGCACACGGTGAGAGAGCTTATACTTACCCGTCTTAGGATCAATCTCCAGCAACTTCACGGTAATCTTATCACCTTCCTTCAAACCGGCATCCTCAACAGTCTCAAGACGTTTCCAGTCGATCTCTGAGATATGCAGCAAACCATCCTTACCCGGCATGATCTCTACGAAACATCCGTAAGGCATCACGCTGCGGATGGTACCCTCGTAAACCTCACCTACCTCAGGAATAGCTACGATAGCCTTGATCTTACGAACAGCCTGCTCGATGCTATCCTTGTCAGGAGCACTTACCTGAACCTTACCGACACCGTCGATCTCATCGATGGTAATGGTAGCACCGGTCTCCTCCTGCATCTGCTGGATAATCTTTCCACCAGGACCAATAACAGCACCGATAAACTCCTTCGGAATATCGAAAGCCTCAATACGTGGTACTTGTGGCTTGAGCTCTGCGCGAGGCTCAGCGATGGTCTCGGTGAGTTTACCAAGGATATGCTCACGACCAGCCTTTGCCTGCATCAATGCCTTCTCCAGAATATCGAATGACAGACCGTCACACTTGATATCCATCTGTGTAGCGGTAAGACCATCCTTTGTACCGGTAGTCTTGAAGTCCATATCACCCAGGTGATCCTCATCACCAAGGATATCGCTCAACACTGCATACTTATCCTCTCCTGGGTTCTTGATCAGTCCCATAGCAATACCGCTGACCGGTTTCTTCATAGGTACACCGGCATCCATCAGTGCCAGAGTACCGGCACATACAGTAGCCATGGAAGAAGAACCGTTGCTCTCCAAGATCTGAGATACCAGACGTACAGTATAGGGGAACTCTGCAGGAATCTGTCCTTTCAAAGCACGCCATGCCAGATGGCCATGTCCGATCTCACGGCGACCTACACCACGTGAAGCTTTTGCCTCACCGGTACAGAACGGTGGGAAGTTATAGTGCAGCAAGAAACGCATGTAGCTCTTGTCCAATACATCATCTACCAGTTTCTCATCCAACTTTGTACCGAGTGTACAAGTGGTCAGTGACTGTGTCTCGCCACGGGTGAAGATACTGCTTCCATGAGGCATGGGCAGTGGAGAAACCTCACACCAGATAGGACGGATCTCATCGGTCTTACGACCATCAAGACGCTTACCCTCATCAAGGATACAACGACGCATAGCGTCACGCTCCACATCATGATAGTAACGGTCGATCATCGCCTCATACTCTTCCTTTGAAATCTCAGAGTCGTCTGCTATCTCATGCTCAGCGAAATACTTCTCCTTAAAGTCGGCAACGATCTGCTCGAAAGCCTCGGCACGTGCCTGCTTCTCAAGAGCCTGACCGGTCACCTCATAAGCACGGCTGTAGCACTCTTGGTTAACCAAGGTACGCAACTCCTCGTCGTTCACCTCATGGTCATACTCACGCTTCACGTCAGTACCCAGTTCCTTAGACAACTCCTCCTGTAACTCACACATCGGCTTGATGGCATCCATGGCTGCTTTCAGGGCACCCAGCAGATCCTGCTCGGATACTTCATTCATCTCACCTTCCACCATCATGATATTGTCTTTAGAAGCACCAACCATGATATCCATATCTGCATCCTTCATCTGCTCGAAGGTCGGATTGATCACATACTCACCGTTGATACGTGCCACGCGAACCTCAGAGATAGGGCACTCGAACGGGATGTCAGAGCATGCCAAAGCGGCAGAAGCGGCAAAACCGGCCAAAGCATCAGGCTGGTCAACACCGTCGGCAGAGAAAAGCATCACATTCACATACACCTCAGCATGATAGTTAGAGGGGAAGAGGGGGCGTAATACGCGGTCAACCAAACGTGAGGTAAGGATCTCATTATCGGAAGCCTTGCCTTCTCTCTTGGTAAAACCACCAGGGAAACGTCCTGCGGCTGCATACTGTTCTCTGTAATCCACCTGTAACGGCATGAAATCTGTTCCGGGAACTGCATCTTTTGCGGCACAAACAGTAGCGAGTAATACGGTATTGTTCATTGTCAGCATCACCGACCCGTCGGCCTGCTTTGCCACTTTCCCGGTCTCAATTGTGATGGTTCTTCCATCAGGCAATTGAACTGTCTTGTTAATTACGTTCATCTAAAAATCTTATTGTTATCTTATAACATCAAAAAAAATCGTGCAAAGATACCTATTTAAATAGAAATAAACGAAGGAAACTGCATAAATCATCATTTTATTTTAGTTTTTTATCTGAACAGAAGGAATGTTTCGGGGAAAAGTTGTAACTTTGCACGACAATAATGAAAATAACAATGAAAAAGCTATCAAGCATCATTTTCCCTGTTGCTGTCGTAACAGTTCTTGTGCTGACGTTCAGCGCATGCAGCAAAGAGAAGTTCCATATCAACGGAGCTATCAGCAATGCTAATGAAAAGACATTATATTTTGAAAACATGAGTCTCGACGGTCCTGTCATCGTTGACTCTGTAAAACTCAATGAAGAGGGTGCTTTCTCCTTTGCAGAAGAAAGACCCGGAGCACCGGAGTTCTATCGTCTGCGCATTGAGAACCAGATCATCAACCTGAGTGTCGACTCCACGGAGACGATCACCGTGAAGGGTGCCTACCCGACCATGGCTGTGCAGTATACCGTGGAAGGTTCTGAGAACTGTAACAAGATCAAGGAACTCGCACTCAAGCAGATTGCATTGCAGCAGCAGGTGATAGCTATTCAGCAGAACACCTCCCTGGGTTATGAGGCTACCGGCGACAGCATCAACCGTGTGGTGGAACGCTATAAAGAAGATATCAAGCGTAACTATATCTTCAAGGAGCCGATGAAGGCATCATCTTATTTCGCCCTGTTCCAGGCACTGGGTAACCAACTGATCTTCAACCCCCGTGCAAACAAAGATGATATCAAGGTGTTCGCTGCCGTAGCAACCAGTTGGGATACGTATTATCCTGAGGCAGTACGTGGTGAGAACCTGCATAATATTGCGTTGGAAGGAATGAAAAACCAACGTATCATCGATTATCGTAATAACATGCAGATCGATGCCAGCAAGGTGAACGTCACCAATATCCTTGACATTGTATTACCCGACAACAAAGGTGTAACACGTAAGTTAACAGATCTTGCCGGTAAGGTGGTTTTGCTTGACTTCCATATCTTTGCAACCAAAGACTCCCCCGCACGTATCATGAAACTGCGTGAGGTGTATAACAAATACCATGCACAAGGTTTGGAGATCTATCAGGTGTCCCTCGACCCCGATGAGCATTTCTGGAAACAGCAGACAGCAGCTCTGCCTTGGATCAGTGTATGGGATCCTCAGGGTGTCCAGTCTCAGTTGATGGTAACTTACAACATACAGAAGATCCCCACCTTCTTCCTTGTCAACCGCAACAATGTGCTGCATAAGCGCGATGACCAGATGAAGGATCTCGACAAAGAGATTCAGAGTCTGCTGTGATGGTTGATGGTTGATGGTTGATGGTTTAAGGTTTAGAGTTTAGAGTTTAAAGTTTAAAGTTTAAATTAGGGACAGGTCTGCAACGCGGCCCTGTCCCTAATAATTTTAGGTAATGATATATCAGTTGACCAAGAGCACAGAATGTGCGATAGAACATAGGCAGGGGTGAAGCGAAGCGTGAACCCCTGCGAAATGGTTCGCTATTCATAAATGCCGAAGGTATGGCAGAATATCTGTCACCCTTTCAGGGTTTAATTATTGTATGCATCATTGCAGGGGTTTCGCTACGCTCCACCGCCTGCCTATAATCTTAACGCCCCTTCGGGGTTTAAGCAACAGCAAATACTATTCATATTAGGTCAACTCCTATATTATTGCCTAATTTTATTACCTAGTTGTATCAGATAAGGTATTAAAAACTCTTTAACCAAGATTTCAAGTCGAGCAACATTTCTATATGATATAGGAAACTGCTGCGGAAGCCCCAGCCATGGCCGCCCTTGGGATATACATGCAGAGACGCAGGTACATCATGGCGATACAACTCCAAATAATAATTCACGCCATTGGCAGGCAGCACACCGTGATCATCATCACTTAAGGCAATCCACGCTCGTGGGGTAACTCTCGATACCTGCAAATCACTGCTGTATTCACGCTCCAGATTCTTCTTCGGTTCTTTTCCCAAGAGGTTATTATGTGATCCTCCATGTGTGATATCCGGCATCATCGTAATCACCGGATAAAAGAGGATCTGGAAATTCGGTTTTGCATCTTTCTCAGCATGCGTGGCAATGGTAGATGCCAGATGTCCACCGGCAGAAGAACCCATTATACCGACATCATTGGGGTTGATATGCCAGTTGCCGGAGTTGCGGCGCACCAGTCGGATAGCCTCCTCAGCATCCGACACGGGGACTTTGGGATTACCATGAGGCATACGATACTTCAACACGATCACCGCAATACCTTCCTGATTGAAGAAGGTGGCCCAGTCGTAGCCTTCATGCTCCATCGCTAAATGCTGATAGCCGCCACCAGGACAGATCACCACAGCCCTGCCCGTTGCTTCCTTCGCATTCGGGAGAAACACCCTCACACGAGCCGTATCACTGTGATCTTCACTCTTCACCTGTGGCTTCTTTGGCCATAAGTCAACATCAAACGGCTTCTGCGCCATCACTACAGTGCTGAAACAAATCATCAGCATCATTACCCAAGCATATCTTTTCATATTGTAATTATTTCTTTCTTGCAAAGATACAGATAAGTGAGTGAAATGCAAAAGAAAACTGGTTTTATTTTCTTTTCCGAACGAGAGTATCTTTCATCTGTCATCGAAGATAAGCCCTTTTATTCCTCATCTTGAACAAACCCGATTTTTCTTCTTGGCCCATAATGATAGAATTGGATGTCACAAATTGTGACTTCCAATCTGTAGCATCTTCACCATTTACTCTATTCACCAGTAGAGATGTTCTTAACAATTCCAGTTCTCCTTTTGTTAGTTGGAACATGAAGTCTTCAGGAAAACGCTCTATATTTCTCTTTACTGCCTGGTTAAGGACCTTTGTCTGTACACCATACATTGATGCCAGATCAAAATCAAGCATCACTCGCTGATTACGCATTACATAAATCTTATTCTGGATATATTCAATTTCGTTTTTCATAATAGTAGCTTCTTTTATTGCGTACAAAGATAAAGTAAAATAATGATATATCAAACAGCGGATGATAATTATATGAAATTTCTTTTAGCATACTTGGTTTTTTTGCTACCTTTGTACCCTATACTGATATAACCATGCATCCATTAGAAAAATTCAGATATTGTCCTTGTTGCGGCTCCGACAGGTTTTTGGTGGCAACAGAAAAGAGTAAGCAATGCGAAGATTGCGGTTTTGAACTGTTCATGAACCCCAGTGCGGCAGTGGCTGCCTTTATCACCAACAAAAGAGGGGAGTTGCTTGTTTGCAGACGGGCAAAAGAACCGGCCAAGGGAACTCTCGATTTACCCGGTGGCTTCTGCGATATCGGTGAGACGGTAGAAGAAGCGATACGTAGGGAAGTAATGGAGGAGACGCATATCTCCCTTGCCGAGATCAACTATCTCTTCTCATTACCAAACAGTTATATGTATAGCGGATTGCCCATCCCTACCCTCGACATGTTCTTTGAAGGGACTGTTTCTGCATTGACCGACATTCATGCGGATGATGATGCCATAGAATTGCTATGGTTGCGAAAAGAGGATATCAATCCCGCTGAATTTGGGCTTGACAGCATCCGTAAGGCTGTTTCCCTCTGGAAAAGGTGGCCTTTGCACAAGGAAAAGGTGATAGACTCTCCGACTTTTAATCACTAATACTCGACTAATTAAGTATTGATTAGTTGACTTTTATGTACTAGTAGTCGACTAATCTGGTATCGATTAGTCGACTACTAATGGTCAATACTCACCACATAGGTATTGATGTATTGTAAGAAATATTACTTCTTAACTACTTTCTTGCCATTTTGGATCACCACACCCTTGTAGCTCTCACTCACGCGCTGTCCGGCGAGGTTGTAGATTGGTCCATCCACCTTCTCTGCAGCCACAGAGGTAATATTTGCTGGATCTGTCTCATCGAAGAAGAAACCGGAAATACCAAAAGAGTTGTTTCCACCTAACAGATAATAATTAGCACCTGCCTTTACCTGCCATGTAACATAAGCAAATAATGCCTGATTGGAATTGGTATCGCCCTCTGGAAAAACAAGTTTATTGTTTTCATCTAATGTCCATTCGATGCAAGTAGCTGGTTTGGATTCCCCCTCACCAACTTCTCCATGGAACTCATACGTATTGTTATTACGGAAACCCTGAATCTTTACAGGAAGGACACTTAAGTCGGCTCCGTCTACCACATATAACGTCTTGTTTTTCAAATCCTTATTTATCCATATGCCGGCTGTGATATAACCATCCTTGGATGGGGTGAACAGACAATAGAAACCTTTGGCAGGAGCTTTGCCACAACCTTTCACCCATGGAGTCTCTACCACACGGAAAGTCTCACTTCCCTCTGAATTATATTCGTAGAACTCCAGATAACCTGTGCCACCACTACCATTCTTAGCTTTCAGATACTTGGTGAAGGTTGGGAAACCCTCCACACCCTTCAAAGCCTGACCACCGTCATTACCGGCCATCTGCAAACCATTATTCGGACTATCAGCAGCATCACCAGAATCAGGAGTGGAAACCACCTTCAGTTTAACGCTGGTAGTACCTGTTTCCATGATCCAGCTTTTCAACTGGATCTTTGTGCCCTTAGCGATAATCGCAGACCAGTCACCAGATTTCTGGCAGGCATCTCTTGTACCGACTTCAAAAACCTGTGTAGAAGCCGACACACTAACGAAATTATCATCTGAGAGAGTTGTCGGATTCGCCTTTGTCGTTTCAATCAGCGCCTGTATATCCTCAGTATTCGGATCCCAGATCTCACGCTGAGCACTAGCACTCAATGTTACAAATGCCATACAAATAAGAGTAAAGATTTTCTTCATAAGCTTATAAATTAATGATTTTGATTTTATTAGTACAAACGTTTTTAATAAAAGATTACATAAAAAGAGGGGGGGTAATAACTCCCAACTAATTAATTACTTATCCGTTGCAAAGATAGGAAAATAATCATCACAATAAAAAGAAATAATTAAAAATTTTATTATTTAACTATCACTAGTGTCCGGTTAAATTTTTCGGAGCGTTAATTAAGTATTTAAATATCAATGAGATACAGCAATTTTGAATTTTTCCGATTTGATTTTGTATCTTTGTACTGTCTGATATATAAGATAGCACAGGATATGAATGT
>JAFZPF010000183.1 GCA_017550455.1 Prevotella sp. | reverse complement strand
GAGCTTGTAAGTCTTCGCCCCTGCCGCTAAAGCCAACAGCTGATTACCCAGACAGATGCCCATGCAGGGTCTTATCTTTTCAGCATGCAGGAACTGTCGGATATGTTCAACCGTTTTCTTACACAGATCAGGATCACCCGGTCCGTTGGCGAGAAACAGTCCGTCAAAGTCAAGCTTGTTAAAGTCATAATCCCATGGTACACGTATCACCTCGATATCCCTTTGTAACAGACAACGGATAATATTTGCTTTCACGCCACAATCAACCAATACCACACGATATCGGGGACGGGCTACCGGATAAGTGATAACCTCCTTACAACTTACCCGCTCAACCCAGTTGACAGACTCATATCGTTCTGCTACCAGCGTATCAGCAAAACCCTCCATAACGATTCTTCCCATCATCACACCTTTTTCCCGGAGCTTCATGGTCAAACGCCGGGTATCGAAGCCCGTAAGGCCGGGTATATGGGCCCTTTTCAACCATGATGCCAATGACTCACGGGCATTCCAGTGGGAATAAGTGTTGCTGTAGTCTGCCACAACAAGTGCCGACACATGGATACGTTCACTCTCTAAAAATCTTGGAATACCGTTTCCTCCTGTCTCCGTTGAAGGAACACCATAGTTGCCGATCAGCGGATAGGTAGTCACTAAGATCTGTCCGGCATAACTGGGATCGGAAAGACTCTCCGGATAACCGGTCATAGCCGTGTTGAACACCACCTCACCCGAGACATTCTGTTCATAACCAAATGACCAACCATTGAACAGACTGCCATCGTCGAGTATCAGTTGTGCATGTCTCATTCCATTCATATACATGCTTTGACAAAGTCCATAAATAAAGGATGTGGATGAAGAACGGTGGATGAGTATTCGGGATGGAAT
Organism: Prevotella sp.; assembly: GCA_017550455.1. GTDB lineage: Bacteria > Bacteroidota > Bacteroidia > Bacteroidales > Bacteroidaceae > Prevotella. Next base: position 5,028 of record JAFZPF010000183.1, on the reverse strand, counting down.
TGTGTTCCGATATACCAACAGTGGGAAGGTATCTCAACAATCTCTACCAGGTCGGATGCCGGATTGACACCCACACAGTGCATGCCATGACTTTCATACTCATCCAGGAAATAGTTGTTGAACTCATAACGATGTCGATGACGCTCACGGACCAACGTCTCCTTTCCATAAGCTTGATACGTCTTACTGTCTTCACGGATCTCACAGTCGTAAGCCCCCAACCGCATGGTTCCTCCCATCTGCGTGATATTCTTCTGCTCCTCCATCAGATCGATGACAAAGTGATGCTCCGACTCGATAGACGCTGTAAGTGTTTCATTCATAAACTCCCTACTGTCAGCATCCTTATATCCGAGAACATTCCGGGCAAACTCGATGACCATCATCTGCATGCCCAGACAAATGCCAAAGGTTGGGATGTTATGTGTGCGGGTATATTCAACGGCAAGGATCTTTCCTGCTATGCCGCGATAACCGAATCCCGGACAAATAACGACACCCGCCATACCGTTCAGTTGTTCGGCAATATTCTCTTTCGAGAGATACTCACTGTTGATAAAATGGGTTTTCACCCGCCTGTTATTATAGGTCCCGGCGTGTGCAAGACTTTCAAGAATACTTTTGTATGCATCCTGTAAATCATACTTCCCTACCAATCCGATATGAACATCCTCTGTAGCATGAAGACGTCGTTCCAAAAAGTTCTGCCAAGCTCCCAACTCAGGCGTCGGAGCATCCGCTATTCCCATCTTCTTCAGGATAATGGCATCCAATCCCTGTCGCTTCATGTTCATCGGAACTTCGTAGATACTTGGCAGGTCCTGACTCTGTATCACTGCATCTACCTCCACATTACAGAAATGGGCCACTTTAGCCCGTAGCTCATTACTTAACTCATGCTCTGTTCTCAACACCAGTATTTCCGGTTGTATACCTAACCCCTGCAACTGCTTTACACTGGTCTGTGTCGGTTTGGTCTTCAGTTCTCCGGCAGCCGCCAGATAAGGCACATAGGTCAGATGGATGTTCAATGCCCTTGATGCGCCCAGTTCCCAACGTAATTGTCGGATGGCTTCCAGAAAAGGCTGTCCTTCGATATCCCCGATTGTGCCTCCAATCTCTGTTATCACGAAATCCAACGGTTGTTTCGAAGCATTTAGCAGTATACGGCGTTTTATCTCATCTGTGATATGAGGTACCACTTGTATCGTCTTACCCAGATAGTCACCTCGCCGTTCGCGCTCTATCACACTGAGGTAGATACGGCCCGTTGTCACACTGTTATCACAGGTTGTCTCTATACCGGTAAAACGCTCATAATGCCCTAAGTCAAGATCTGTCTCCATGCCGTCGGCAGTGACATAACACTCACCGTGCTCATAAGGATTCAGGGTTCCGGGATCGATATTGATATAAGGGTCGAACTTCTGAATCGTGATGTTATAACCCCGCGACTGCAACAGTTTACCGAGTGAGGCGGAGATAATTCCTTTACCTAATGAAGAGGCAACACCACCCGTGATAAAGATATATTTTGTTTCCATCATTGTCGGAATATTTACAAGTATCTTTGCGTGCAAAGATAAATCAATTCATAAAACAATCACACCTCTTAATTAATATTTGTATGATCAAACATAAATAATGTTTTGAATTGAAAGATATTTGCCGTTAGAACCGTCGTAACCGTTATCATCACATGTCTGTTTTCTTATAAATTATAACTTCACCTTTTGTATAGTTGCTTGTATAATTATTTGTTTTTCTAAAAGAAAAGTTGGATTTCCTTTGTCGTTCACGCGTTTTTCCTTATATTTGCATACGACATAAACGATTGCGACATGACCGAGAAATTAGATTATAAAAGAAGGAGTCTGTGTGAGGCGGTTGAGAAAAATATCAACCTGAAGATGCGCACACCCAAAGACTTTGATTTTCTGCGTGAACAGATCTTCAGTAAGACGAATGTGCTGATATCCTCCACCACGCTGAAACGAATATGGGGGTATCTTACTGAGGATACCACTCCGCGTGACTCCAGCCTTACCGTACTGGCCCATTTCTTGGGATATCCCGATTACGAAGCATTCTGTACAGAGATCACCGACGATGATCCTCCCAGTGCTCCGGTCCTTGGTTCACGACTGTCTCTCGAGACATTAAGCGAAGGCGACCGGATTATCCTTCGTTGGGATCCGCTGCGCATCTGTGTCGTGGAGTATCAAGGACAGTTCGTGTTTAAGGTTATCAGTTCTGAGAAAACCCGGCTGCAACCCGGCGACACCTTCTCCTGTTCTACAATCATTGAGGGAGAACCCATGTATCTCGACCAACTCATCCAAGAAGGTCATGCGCCCATCGGATATGTCTGCGGAAAGAAGGGTGGCATCTCCTATGAAGTAATTCACTGACAACATGAATATAGACAACGACCTCTCGGCATCCGGCTACATGACCAGCCAATACGAAGGCATCAATCATGAGTTCACCGAACTCCAGGAGTTGCCCTTACGCGGTTATTGCGGTCTGCTGAAAGCCAAACGGTATGGTCGTTGGTTCCTGTTGAAATACCTCAAGCCCGAATACCGCAACCAGGCTGTCTATCAGCAGATGCTACGCAAGGAGTTTGAGATCCTCATGACATTGGTTCATCCCTCGGTATTGCAAGTCATCGGCATGGAGGATGTTCTCATGCCCGACAATAGCAAGGTGACCTGCCTGATAACCGAGTGGATCGACGGCGTAACACTGAAAGAGTTCCTTTCTACTGATTCTTCCAAGCAGGAACGCAGTAAGATTGCCCTGGAGATAGCAGAGGCATTGAGCTATATCCACTCCCAGCAGATAGCTCATCGCGATCTGAAGCCCTCGAATATCATGGTAACGCACAACGGGCATAATGCCAAGATCATTGACTTCGGACTGGCGGATACCGATGCCCATGCCATCCTCAAACAACCGGCAGGCACCGTACAGTATATGGCTCCCGAGCAGATGGAGTCTTCGGTATCCGACTGTCGTAACGACATCTACAGCTATGGACTTATTCTCGACGAACTCCGACTGGGACGATTCTATCAGGGCATCATCCGCAAGTGCCTGTTGCCTATAGATCGCCGCTATCAGAACATGGACCTGGTGATTGCGGACATCCGTAAACGGCAGAAGAACTGGTGGGGCATGATTGCCTTGGTACTGGGTTTACTGCTGACGGTAACCCTCTTGTGGACTCAAGTAAGAGATACCCGGGAGAATACTGAACGACTGAACCGTAATGCTCACGCCCTGAACCAGGAGATCAAGGAGTTAAAGAAGGAGAATATCGAGTTCGAAGACCCGCAGGTAAAAGCCCTCTGTGTACAGCATTGGGATACCAACGGCGACGGAGAACTGAGTTATCAGGAGGCAGCGGCTGTGGAACACCTCGGAAATACGTTTACTCAGGATCTCCTTATCAACACCTTCGATGAACTGGAATATTTTACGGGTTTGACGGAGATTGACGTAGATGCTTTCAATGGCTGTGCCAACCTGTTGTCAGTGAAATTACCTCCTACGATCACCAAGATTCGACAGAATGCTTTCCGTGGTACGGGCATCTACACCTTCGTCATCCCCCAGCAGACAATCACCTTTGGCGATTGTATCCTTGACGACTGTCCCCATCTGGAGACAGTCATCGATCAGGCTGTGTTCCCACAGACTACGAACGATGGAACACGGCTGTTCCAAAACTGCCCCAACCTCTCTGCATTATTTGTTCCAAGATTCCGGTCCTCATCGTTTATTACGGATGGTGATTTTATTTATATGTGGAGTGATTGGAAGGATATTATCCGTGAGAGCATCCGCTTCGAGGATCCCGAAGTGAAGAAGATCTGTGTAGTACGGTGGGATACCAATCAGGATGGAGAACTGTCGGTGGATGAGGCAATGGCCGTCAACAACTTAGGTAATGCCTTCTCCGGTAATCCTAATATCACATCGTTTGAGGAACTGAAATATTTCACGGGGTTACGCGAGATTCCCACCAATGCCTTCATTGACTGTTACCGTTTGGAGAAGATACAGTTGCCGCAGACCATCAAGGTGATCGACCAGTCGGCATTCAACGGCTGTCGTTTGTTACGACATCTGGATCTGCCCTATAGATTAGAGAAAGTCGGGCACTTCGCTTTCCAGAACTGTACGCAGTTAGACTCCCTCTTTATTCCGCAAAGTGTGTATGACTGGGCTTTTGATGCCATCCAGCTCTGTACCGGTTTAAGGAGTATCAAGGTAAGTCCGGGAAATCCTGTCTATGACAGTCGTGATGATTGCAACTGTCTTATCCATACGGCCGACAATCATCTGTTGTCGGGCGGCAGTGAGTGCGTGATTCCCAATAACATAGTAACCACCGGCAATATCTCATTCTATGGAACCTCATGGAAGAACCTTTTTATTCCTGCCAGTCTGATGACCATCGGCTCCTGGACGTTTGCCGGAGCATTTATCTCGGACGCCGTCTATCTTGAATCCCCCGTTCCACCACGTTACGACTATGAAGGAGGACGGTTTGCCGTGATGCCATCCAATGTGCTCATCTATGTTCCTTACGGATCACTCGAGGCTTATCGCCATGCCTATGGATGGGAAGATCTTGCGGATAATATCCGGGAGTACCCTGCTGAGATCTCTTCCAGGGTGGTCTATCGTCGTTTCATCACGCCCCAGCTGCCAGCCCTTCTCGATGCCATCCCTCCGTTTGAACCTGTTGCATTGTTTACCCGTTCCTCTTAAAAAGGTGATATACAAAGAAAAAGTGTCTAGAAAATCAGGAAAAGTCAACTTGTGAATCACAAACTTGTGAAAGTTAAATATTATTAAGTTCTGAGTACGCTATTGCAGTATCTGCAGAATCTCAGCGAGGCACGAACCATCCAGAGCTAAGGCACCTATTCACAATGAAATTAAACTAAAAAAATGCTAATGCCACATACTTTTTCCATTTTATGATTTCCATTTTATGGAAAAATCATTATCTTT
>JAFZPF010000182.1 GCA_017550455.1 Prevotella sp. | reverse complement strand
TATTATATATAAATAATTTTTTACAAAAATATTTTCCGATAAAAAACTAAAAAACTGATGAGTAGAAAAGCCAACAATGTGAAAACACTATATGTCACATGTAACAATGTAACAATGTCACACTTTGTGCTTCCCTAGAGCTATAAAAGGGTATTTATAAAGTACTGAGAATGAATATGATACCAGTTCTTATCTGCTTATGCCCCTATCGCTAATCCTTCATACGCTAGACACGAACACCTAATCGATAAACTGGATTATGCAAACGTCAGATTATCAAGACGTTTCTGCAATTGCCCGGCCAATGACTGTCTGATTCTCATGCGTATCTGACAGGTATTGTCGTATTGCTGGGAGATGATACGGGGATTCATATCCTTGATGACCTTCATCACCTGGTTCATCATCACGTAGGGGAAGTCATACACGATCTCTTCCTCCACGAAACGGTTCTCTATCGTGGTATGACGGATGGCATCGGCGGCAGCCTCACGGTAAGCCACGATCAGTCCGCTGGTTCCTAAGTTAACACCTCCATAGTAACGCACCACTACGATAAGGATGTCTGTCAGTTCGTTGGAGTTGATCTGCCCGAGGATCGGTTTTCCTGCCGTGCTCGACGGTTCTCCGTCATCATTGGCACGGAAGGTTTGTCTGTCAGCCCCTATCATATAAGCATAACAGACGTGGCGCGCATCGTAGTATTTCTTACGGTAGCTGTCGATGATCGTTTTCACCTCCTCTGCCGTCTCCACATGATGCGCAAAGGCGAGGAACTTACTCCGTTTCTCGGTGTAATATCCCTCGCCTGTTGTTGATATCGTCTTATAGGTATCTTCCATCAAAAATGATTAGGAGATGATTAAGACAGTTTGTGAATAATCAGACCGCTGCGCAGTTTCGGCTCAAACCAGGTAGCCTTCGGCGGCATGATCTTACCAGAGTCGGCAATATCCATGATCTGCTGCATGCTTACCGGGTAGAGGGCCAGGGCAGCGCGCATCTCACCGCTGTCCACGCGGCGTTTCAACTCACCGAGACCGCGGAGTCCACCCACGAAGTCGATTCTGTTGGAAGAACGCAGGTCCTTGATATTCAGGATCTCATCGAGGATCAGACGACTGGAGATATCCACGTCGAGCACACCGATAGGATCGGTATTGTCGTAAGTACCCTCCTTGGCATTGAGTGCATACCACTTACCGTCGAGGTAGAGAGAGAACTCATGCAGACGGGCTGGCTTGTAGATCTCTGTGCCCTTCTCCTCTACGGTGAAGTTCTTGCTCAAAGCCTTGAGGAACTCCTCAGAGGTAAGACCGTTGAGATCCTTGACGACACGGTTGTAGTCGAGGATGGTCAACTCAGAAGCCTGGAAGCAAACAGCCATGAAGTAGTTGTACTCCTCATCACCCTTGTGATTCGGGTTCTGCTTCTGTTTCTCAGCACCTACGAGGGCGGCAGCAGCACTACGGTGGTGACCGTCAGCGATATACATACTCGGCATAGCCTTGAAAGCCTCTGTCACTGTCTGGATGTCATTGTCGTCGGCAATGATCCACAACTGATGGCGGAAACCGTCGATAGGAGCGATAAAGTCATACTCCGGAGTAGTAGCAGCATATCTCTTGATGAGGGCGTCGAGCACAGCATTGTCGGGATAAGCGAAGAATACCGGTTCGATATTGGCATTGTTCACACGGACATGCTTCATACGGTCTTCTTCCTTGTCACGACGTGTCAGCTCATGCTTCTTGATGACACCCGTCATATAGTCGTTCACGTAAGCACCCACCACGATACCATACTGGGTCTTGCCGTTCATCGTCTGTGCATAGATATAATAATGCTCCTTATCATCCTGTACAAGCCAGCCCTTATCCTGGAACTTCTGGAAGTTCTCAGCAGCCTTCTCATACACACGGGGATCATACTCACTGGTACCCACCGGGAAGTCGATCTCCGGTTTGATGATATGATACAGACTCATCTCATTGTCACCAGCCTCAGCGCGAGCCTCTTCAGAGTCGAGCACATCGTAGGGTCTTGACTCCACCTTCTCCACCAATTCCTTCGGTGGACGAACACCCTTAAATGGTTTTACGATAGCCATAATTACAAGTTTGCTTTAATTTGGTCGATCAACTCCTGATACTCGGCATCCGTAAGATACACCTTACCGGGATTCATCTGGAATGTGCCGCCGTAGTCAGGACCATCCACATACTTAGGAGCCAAGTGGAAGTGCAGATGCGACAGTTTATCGCTGTATGCGCCATAGTTGATTTTCTCAGGGTTAAAGGCTTTCTGCATGGCGCGTGTTACACGTGCCACATCAGCCATGAAGGCATTACGGTCTTCGTCTGACAACTCATTGAGATCGTTGACATGGTCCTTATAAGCCACGAGACAACGTCCGCGGTAAGTCTGTTCCTTGAACAGGAATGCCCGGGAAACAGAGAGTTCGCAAATCTCGATCATCAGATCGTGCAACGTCTGATTATTGGTGCAATATAAGCACTGCTTGGGATCACTATGCATAATGGAAATGTTGAATGTTAATTGATAATTACTTGTTTACCTGGAACTTAGTACAACCATCCTTGAAATAGGCGTTGATCTGCTTGGCAGCGGCGATACCTGCATTGGTATTAGCCTCAGCGGTCTGAGCACCCATCTTCTTAGGTGTAGCGAAATAGCGACCTTCGAAAGCAGCAAAGTCAGCGTCTGCATCGGGCTTGATATCCGTGATATACTTCAGATCCTCACGCTCAGCCATCAGCTTGAGCAGTTCCGGTTCGTTGATCACCTCTTTACGAGCGGTATTCAGGAGGATACCACCCTTGCGCATCTTGTTCACCAGTGCATAGTTGATGCTCTGCTTGGTCTCAGGAGTAGCAGGGATATGCAGAGAGACAACATCGCAAGTCTCGAAGAGGGCATCCTGACTGTCAACGGCGTGTACACCGGCAGCCTCGATCACCTCTTTCGGACAGTAAGCATCGTAAGCATATACATCCATGCCGAAACCGCCCTTGGCGATGCGTGCAACGTTACGACCTACATTACCGAAAGCCAGAAGACCTAACTTCTTACCCATCAGCTCGGTACCTGCCTTACCGTTGTAGAAGTTACGTACACCGTAAACGAGCAGTCCGCAGACCAACTCTGCCACAGCATTGGCATTCTGTCCGGGAGTATTCTCAGCAACGACATTGTGAGCGGTAGCTGCTGCCAGGTCGATATTGTCATAACCGGCACCTGCACGTACCACGATCTTCAACTGCTTGGCTGCGTCGAGCACCTCTGCATCCACCTTATCCGAACGGATAATCATAGCGTCAACATCCTTGACAGCCTCCAACAACTGTGCTTTCTCTGTGTATTTCTCGAGAAGTACCAGCTCATGACCGGCACCTTCCACCTCTGCGCGGATACCATTGACAGCTGCTGCTGCAAATGGTTTTTCTGTTGCAACTAAAACTTTCATACTTTTCTATATAAAAGGATTAATGATTAGCCTCAAACTCCTTCATGCAAGCAACGAGAGCCTCACAGCCTTCGATGGTCTGTGCATTGTAGCAAGATGCACGGAAGCCACCTACAGAACGATGACCCTTCACACCTACCATACCCTTGGAAGTAGCAAACTCCATGAAGTCCTTCTCCAGATCCTTATACTCATCATTCATCACGAAGCAGAGGTTCATCACTGAACGGTCTTCCTCAGCTACTGTACCACGGAACAGTTTGTTGCGGTCGATCTCACCATAGATGATCTCAGCACGCTGCTGTGCCAGCTTGTCCATAGCCTCAACACCACCCTGAGCCTTCATCCAACGGAGGTTCTCCAATGCGGTGTAGATAGGAACCACTGGAGGAGTATTGAACATTGAACCCTTCTCCACATGTGTACGATAGTCGAGCATGGTAGGAATCTGACGCTCTACCTGTCCCAGTGCATCGTTCTTGACAATCACGATGGTAACACCAGCCATAGAGAGGTTCTTCTGGGCACCGGCATAGATAGCATCATACTTGGCAACGTCAACAGGACGGCTGAAGATATCTGATGACATATCAGCGATCATGCGTACGGGAACATCCAGATCCTTACGGATTTCTGTACCGTAGATAGTGTTGTTAGTGGTAATATGCAGATAGTCTACGTCTGTAGGACATGTCCAATCCTTTGGAATGAAAGTATAGTTAGCATCTGCTGAAGAAGCCACTTCTACAACCTCACCAAACAACTTAGCCTCTTTCATTGCCTTCTTTGCCCAAACACCAGTGTTCAGGTAAGCAGCCTTTTTCTTCAGGAAGTTGTAAGGAATCATGCAGAATTCGAGAGAAGCACCACCACCAAGGAAGAGAACAGAATAACCTTCGGGCACCTGGAGCAACTCCTTAACCAAAGCCTCAGCCTCATCGATAACAGGCTGGAAATCCTTTGAACGGTGACTGATCTCTGCCAATGACAGACCGATACCATTGAAATCTAAAATAGCCTGTGCTGTTTTCTCAATCACTGAACGGTCGAGAATACATGGGCCAGCATTAAAATTATACTTTTTCATGTTTGTTAAATTATTAAAAACTGTTATTTAAATAATGTGAATTTATATTCTATTACGTTTGCAAACTTAGTCAAAATGTTCGAGAGCACCAAATATTTTATCAAGAATAATAGGGTTTTAATGAATTTTAGAAAGCCGTAGCTTACTATTTGACAATTTCAACGACCGTTTTAACCTTTTTTATCTTTTCTCCGTTTGTTTGCCGCAACACTTGTCTGACAATCTCCTTTCTGACGGCCACGTAGGAATAACGTTCTTTCACATCAATTCTTCCGATATCCTCTTTTGAGGCACCACCGATCTTACAGAGAAATCCCACGATATCACCCTTGGAAATCTTATCCTGTTTACCCTTGCCGATATACAGCGTCACCATACGTGGAGGCACCGGTAACGGCAGTTGTTCTTCCGGGGGTAACTGATACTCGGCAGGATCACCCACAACATATTCCGGCAAATCCTCTCCGGGCCCTAAGATAAAGTAGGAATTACCGGTAGCATCCCAACGGGCCGTCCTACCTACCCTATGCACATATCCGTCTTCTCCCAACGGCAGTTGGTAATGGATGATATGACGGATATCGGGAATATCCAAGCCACGGGAGGCTAAGTCAGTGCATACCAGGATATTAGCAGAACCATTGGAGAACTTATAGAGCGCATCCTCACGCTCTTTCTGCTCTAATCCGCCATGGAAAACACTGACGGTAAAACCATTGTCTTTCAGGAAAGAGGCGGTACGCTCCACGCTCTCACGGTAGTTCAGGAACACCACACTACTCTCATCCCCCACTGTGCGTAACAAGGCAGATAAGGTTTCCAGTTTATCTTTTGTAGCACTGCGTACCTGGTAGATGGTCACACGTTCC
>JAFZPF010000181.1 GCA_017550455.1 Prevotella sp. | reverse complement strand
GTTAAATGTCGTGTTCAGACGTGCTGAGATACTCTCAAAGTCAGTATATTTCAAGATACCCTCGTTCTTCTTATAACCAGCAGAGAAGAGCGCGGTGAACTTTTCAGTACCTCCCGACAGCGAGATGTCGTAGTTCTGCTTAAAACCGGTGCGTGAGATAGCGTCCAACCAGTCGGTATTGCTGTAGCGCATGGTACGCTTTGAGTTCAGGTATCCGTCATACAGTCCGTTAACGGTATATTCGTTGTACTGGCCTGTAGCAGGATTGAAGGCACGGATGTGTGTGCCCACCGGAGCATTCAGGTTCAGACCGTAATTAGAAGCATAAGCCACAGGATCCGGTCCGGCGTTCATGGCAGCCTGTGCCATAGCGGTGGCATACTCTTCTGAATTAGACAGTTTCATCATTGTCTGCGAGTTGTAGAACTGAGCAGAGAGGTTGGCAGAGAAATCAACCTTCACCTTGTCACCCTTCTTTCCTGAACGGGTGGTGATAATGATCACGCCATTGGCAGCACGGCTACCATAGATAGAAGCCGAGGCAGCATCCTTCAACACCTGCATCGACTCGATATCATTCATGTTCAGCGTGTTCAGGTTGGTAGTGGTTGGCACACCGTCAATGATAAAAAGAGGGTCATTCGATGAGGCGAACGAACCGATACCACGGATTCGTACCGTACCGGCACCGACAGGCGAACCATCACTGGTAATCGTCATACCAGGCACTTTACCCTGCAAGGCTCGCATAGGATCGGTGTCGCTGCTGGTCTTCAGATCATCAGTCTTCACCACAGATACCGAACCGGTCAGGTCGGCCTTACGCTGTGTCTGATAACCGGTCACAACCACTTCAGCCAATTCAGCTGCAGTTTCCTTCAGCTGAATCTTCATGTCTGGAGTTGCGGCAACCTCCACGTTGTCATAACCGATGTAGCTTACCACCAAGATGGTACCTTCTGCAACTTTGAGTTTGAAATTGCCATCAAAGTCGGTCACGGTACCATTACTGGTTCCCTTTTCCTTCACAGTGGCACCGATAACACCCTCTCCGGTCTCATCAACCACCGTTCCCGTAATTTCCGTTTGCGCGTACATAAATATTGTACCCGCAAAGATGAGCATAATGCTCATGAGGAATCTCTTCAGATTTTCCATGTACTTTTGCGTTTTTAGTTAATAGATGCTTTAAAACCTACCGCAAAAATAGTAACCAAAAACGCAAAATGCTGATATTTATCGTTCGATAACTAAAAAAAATGATACATGTAACAATATTGAGATGGTCTTTATGATTATTAATATCATGCCCGAAAATCCATGGGCAACTTACCATACTGCTTTTTAAAGCAAGTCGTGAAGTAACTGGGGGTGGCAAACCCCACCTCGTATGCTATCTCTGCAACGGTCTTCGTGGTACTGTTCAGCATAATTTTGGCACGCTCCAAACGCATCAGCCGTAACAATTCCACTGGAGATAATCCGGTGAGAACCTTTACCTTTCTATAGAGTTGAACGCGACTGATACCTAACTCATCGCCAATGTCGTCCATCTTCAGTTTCGGGTTACCCATCTTCTCCCTTACGACGTCACGCAGCTGATCCATGAAGAGTTTATCCTGCGTGGTCATCTTCACCTCCTTTTCGTCCACCTGCCCACTCTTAAAGACGTCCTGTAGTTGCTGACGGCTGCGTAACAGGTTGTCTATACGACTGATAAGCAGGTCGGCACGGAAAGGCTTGGTCATGTATGCGTCTGCACCATGCTCGTATCCCTCCATCTGTTGTACCTCTGTACTGCGCGCCGTAAGCAGGATGACAGGAATATGACTGGTCATAAAATCCTCCTTCAGTTGCTTGCAGAACTGAAGACCGTCCATAACAGGCATCATGACATCCGAAATGATAATGTCGGGCACACTCTCGCGTGCCAACTTCAAACCACTTTGTCCGTCAGGTGCTTCCAGGACGTAGAAACGCGATGCCAGCAGCGTACGCAGATAGCGTCGCATGTCGGCATTATCATCTACAATCAGGATGTTCGACAATTCGTCGGTATCTTCCTGTTTCAGCATACTCAGGTGCTCCTTCTCAACGATGGTTGCCGACTCCTGCATCATGTCCTGGACAGATTGGTCGTCAACCGTCGGCATGCTGTTATCCTTACCGAAATTAAGCACGTCAGACAGCACGTTCTCCATCTGGCTGATATTCCGGCTGGTTATCTCCAACAGTTCCAGATCGTCCCCCTTCAAGGTCTTTCGCTGCAGCAATTGGTTTACCGGCCCTGCAATCAGCGTCAGCGGTGTTTTCAACTGATGGCTGGCATTGGTATAAAAGAGCTTCTGTTCTTTATTCAGCGTCTTTTGGCGGCGGTGCGCAGCACGAATCTGTACAACACCACGCCACGCCAGCAACACGGCAGCAATGAGCAGTGCAATAACGGCCACAGCAGCCCATATAATCTTGTTCTGTGCATTGTACAACCCGAAATACTCCTCCAGCTTGCCTTGAATGGTTACCAGGTCCGAGCTTTGCCGTTGCAACTCATTACTATAGAGAGACACCATGCCCACATTCTCCGGTGTGATGACCATGCTCTCCAAGAAATTATCACGTTTGTAAGGTTTACCCTCCAATATGTCAAGTGCCAGCCGCACGATTCTTTCACCATGAGTGGGATAGATGCATGTGGCCGCCAGCCACCCCTGTTCGACACCCTCAATACCCTCGCCAGGACCGGGCAAGCCGTCCACACCGATGATTTTCACCTGTTTCTCCAACCCAGCGTCTTTCACTGCCCATGAGGCACCCCGGGCCATGAAATCACTGTGGCAGAACACAACGTCTGGACGCTTTTCACTCTTCAGTGCCTGTCTCACTATGCTATCGGTGTGGTGGTCGTCCCAATCACCGTACACACATTGGTAGTTCACGTTTGGATACTGTTTTATTCCCTCCTCGAATCCCTTATGTCGGTCACGTGAGGGAGACGTGCTCTGCAAAGCTGTTATTTCCAACACATTGTGATGTTCACTTTGGGCTGCCAACTGTGCGGCATAGGTAGCAGCCAGACGACCTACCGCTACATTGTCCCCACCAATGAAGGCTGTATATTCATCCGTGTCTGCCCGCCGGTCGAATAAGATTACTGGTTTACCACGCTCCTTAGCACGTCGCAGGGCTGGAGCAACCTCAGCATACTCGTTAGGAGCCACGACCAGAAGGTCAACATCACTATTAATCAGACTGTCTATCTGTCTCACCTGCACGTCTGAACGGTCATAGCAGTTCAGTATCTCTACCTCCACATCCTTCTCAAACAGATGTTGAGCGGCCATCAGTTCGTTGTTCAGCTTAAAACGCCAATTACCTATCGAGCATTGTAACACGGTGATGTGGTACTTGGGCTTAGAGACACATGACTCCATCAACAACAGACTACAAAATATAATAAGGTATAAGAAACGTTTCCCCATAATCCTAATATAATATATACCAAAACAAATGTTTCAGATGCGAAGATAAATATTTTTTCTGTAATAACAAAAAAATAAGGAAAAAAACTTTGACAGGTTTTTGCTTATAAGCGAAAGGGCTACAACTCACAAGCACAAGATCTCCTGCTTACAAGCGCAAGGTATACTGCTTGTAGCCACGTTCCGAAAAAGGGTAGCTTTATTACCCTTTCTAATGACAGAATGTACTGAAGATATGTCTATTATTATTTTAGGCAGTCTACCATACGACGGAGGCCTTCTGTGAGTATCGATCTCGGACAAGCGAGATTGATCCTGATAAAACGGTTCATGGGATCGCCGTACATCTCACCATCGTTCACCCATACCCCGTATGTGTACAGTTTCTCTGTTATCTCTTTTGAAAAACCACCTAAAGCAGCGCAATCTATCCATGCCAGATATGTACCCTCCAGTTTTACCACTGGCAGTTGTGGCAGGTGTTCCTGGAGATAATCTTTTAAGAACTGATAATTCTCAAAAACATATGCATTCATCTGGTTAAGCCACTTCCAGCCTCCTTCGGTATATGCTGCCTCTGTGGCAATTACCCCAAACGGGTTAACATCACAATTCTCATGAATGTTGATAGCCCGGTCTATCCGCTCCCGTTTTTCCTCGTCTTTGACGATAATGTTCGCAATCTGCAGTCCAGCCATGTTAAAGCCTTTTGTAGGAGCCACGCAAACAGCGCAGAAAGAAGCGAAATCATCGATAGCGGCAAATGGCGTGTAATGATATCCTGGCATCACCACTTCCCCATGAATCTCGTCGGAAACCACGAAAACATGATGTTTGCGGCAAATCTCCCCCATACGTTTGAGTTCTTCACGTGTCCACACCCTGCCGGCAGGATTATGCGGATTACATAGAAGGAACAGCCTCACACGGGAATCCGCACATTTTGCCTCAAAATCCTCCCAGTCAACCGTATAAGTCTGATTCTCATATTTCAGCGGTGATGCCTCTACGACACATCCCTGATTACGGATGCTGGAGAAGAAGCAGTTGAATACGGGAGTCATCATCAACACCTTATCTCCCGGCAAGGTGAGTGCTTTGATAATTGCGCTGATGGCAGGAACCACACCTGATGTGTAAATAATCTCTTGGGGCAGGATGCCTTCCCAATGGTGGAATTTGGCAAACCAGTTGATGACCGACTCATAATAGCTTTGCGGCACATGCGTATATCCGAAGATGCCATGCTCCACCCTTTTCTGCAAAGCAGTGATAATTTCCGGATAAACACGAAAATCCATATCAGCCACCCAGAGGGGAATGATATCCATCTCCGTAGCCTCATCCCACTTCACAGAGTTGGTTCCTCTGCGAGCAATCACCTCATCGAAATTGTATTTCATCGCCACAAACTATTAAATGTTCAGATTATTATTGCCGTTGGATAATCACACAATCGGCCGGCTGTAAGATATTCTCGTCGATAGTCACACTACCGATATGATCAGCAACGATCTTTCCGGTTCGTGGATTCTTGATATTCGTGATACTGCC
>JAFZPF010000180.1 GCA_017550455.1 Prevotella sp. | reverse complement strand
GCGAAAATGATACTTTTGCATAACTTTATTTGTGATGTTGTAAAGTTACAACATTTTTACAACATAACAAAGCCCTGGCTTGAGAAAGTCGGGGCTTTGCGATAAAATAAAGGGGATGTGCCTATTTTGACACACCCTCCTACATTATAATAACCATTAAACTCTTCACTCTACACTCTACACTTTCTAATGATGTTTATTTGGTTCTCATATTTACAACGATGGGCTTTAGTCCGTCGACTGTAGCTCGGAGCCTGACTCGGCCAGCGTTAGGCGTGGATCGCAAGATCACCAAAGCACCACCACGATAGAGGCTGCAGACGGGAAGGTCGAGTCGGCCATTGGTGAAGTGGTCACCATTGTCAAGCGCCAACAAGGTAGCTTCTCCATCGACCTCGATCGTCAGTTCTCCCTCATAGTTGCTCACCTCTCGTCCTTTGCTATCGACCACTTGTAGTCGCAAATATTGCAGCGACATGCCATCGGCTTGCCATTGGGTGGCCTTTTCTGTTGCAGGGGTTTCGGTGGTGACCATGAGGCGTGAAGCCTTGTTGGGCGACTGCAGTTCGTGGCGAGCCACCACTTGGCCATTATTGCGGGCAATGGCCTCCACCTTGCCTGGCTGCCACTCGATGTTGCGCCACAGCAGCTTATTCTGTGCCTTGTCGTCGTTGCGATTGTTCTGTTGGATGCCCAAGCTCTTGCCGTTTTGTAGCAGTTCAACCTCGTCGCAATTGGTGCTGACTTCGAGAGTGATACTGTCGCCACAATTAGGTTTCCAATAGAAGTGGCTCATCTCGGCTCGGCCCGAAAGGATGTCATTCCAGATGATGCTCTTCTGTTCGCTGTCGAGCACGCCGATATGTACCTGCGGCTCATCCACATAACACGAACGCAGCAGCCATGCGCGGGGATATGGTCGGAGTGTATGGTCGAAGAATGAGTAGTTCCATCCCTTCTTGGGCCATCCGTCACTCTCACCCCAGTATTCGATGGCCCCCCAGTAGCATAGGCCGACGGTCGAAGCCTTATCCATCCGAAGGTAAGGGGTTACAAGGTCGTTGACCGATGCCTCGCTTTGGAAAATGATAAGTTCTGGATTATAAGCCTTGTAGCGACGATAATCGGCATATTCATAGTTGTAGGAAGCCACTTGCGTGATGCACGACAATTCTGGAGGAATGATATTCTCCCTATCGCGGAAGCCGGGATCTGCACGTCGAATGCCGTTGGCACGTGCAGGGTACATGGCAGCGGTAGAAGGACGTGTGTTATCGTAACGTTTGAGCATTATGTCAAGTATTCGGAATGTGGTGACACCCCAGTCGCCTGTCATATAACCTGAAGCATTCTCACGATGCTGCATCTCGTTGCCCAGGCTCCACAAGATGACACATGGATGGTTGCGGTCGCGCTTCACCCATTCTGTCAGGAGTTCTGGCCAAATATTCATGAACGACTCGCGCCCACCCCAGCAGTTTCCATCGTTGCTCCATTTGTCGACAAACTCATCGACCACCAATATGCCCATCTCGTCACAAAGATCATAGAAGACCGGGGGATAGGGATTGTGTGAACAGCGGACGGCATTAAATCCGAAGGCCTTGAGTTGCCTCAGTTGACGTTCGATGGAGGTGCGGAAGGCTGCGACCCCCACTCCTCCGAAATCCGCATGGTTGGCAATACCCTGGAGGAACACCTTCTCGCCGTTGAGCTTGAAGCCGTAGTCCTTGCCATACTCGATGGTTCGGAACCCGAAACGAGTACGCATCACGTCGGTCTGACGGTCGTTGCAGAAGGTGAGCAGTTCGATAGTGTAGAGGTTGGGATGCTCAGTGCTCCACAGTTGTGGATTCTCTACTTCTATGGCATCGATGGGCACCTCGATTAGTTGCAGACGTGATGATGCCGGGCAATGGGTACGCTGACTTCGAGCCACCTCCTGTCCGTTGACATCGAGGATTCTGGCTTCGATGCTGAGTGCCCCCTTTGAGAGTGTCTCACCACGAAACTCTGCCTGCACCTTCACTTCCCATCGGTTTAGGATTCCTTTCTCCTTGGGCTGAGCTATAACGTAGAGGCCATGACGTGCAGGAGATACTTCATCTTTTATTATAATGTGTACGTCACGGTTGATGCCGCCGCCCGTGTACCAGCGTGAACCGCCATCGACACCCGTATTGGTATAGACCGCCAGTGTATTGCTGCCACCATAATTCAGCAGTTTGGTAACGTCACACTCGAAGCCACAGTAACCATATTCGGTACTACCTACCTTGATGCCGTTGAACCATACATCTCCATAGTACATCAGACCTTCGAAGTCTATCAGTACCTGCTTGCCACGCCATACTTCAGGAGCATCAAAAGTCTTGCGGAACCAGCCGGAAGCCTGTTCCTTGAATCCACGTGCGCGGTTTGCCGTCTCTACCCAAGGTTGATTGAGTTGATAATCGTAGGGCAAGTCGAGGTTTTTCCAGTCAGCATCGTCAAGGTTAGGGGTTTCACCAGCAGCAACTTCTCCCAAATGGAAGCGCCAGCCGAAGTTGAACAGTACATTCTCTCGTTCTTGAGCTTCTGAAGAAGCGGCTAAGCCAAGAAGGGCAAGCACCAGAAAGGTGATAAGCGATTTTTGCATAATGATTTTTTTGTTATTTGATGCAAAGATATACCTATAACCCTTTAGAAACATGTAAAATTGTACAATTACGTGTGTATTTGTACAAAATGAGTTACCGAGTTACCGAGTTACCAAGTTACCGGGTTACCACAGTTGACGAGTAGACGAGTAAACAAGTAAACGAGTAAACGAGTAAACAAGTAGACAAGTAAACGAGTAAACGAGTAAACAAGTAAACGAGTTATTAGCTTTTGAGTTTGTGAGTTTAGAGTAAACAATTAAGAGTGAAGATCTCTTCACACAAGATTCTTCACTCTTAACTCTTCACTCTTCACTTTTCACTTATTCCAGCGGATAAGTCACTGCCGGGATAGCGGCTGCCCGCAGGACAGGCTTTGCTATCTTACTCTCTCCGACGATGAAAGCTCGGGGAGCAATGATGCTGCTCTGTGTCGAATTAGCTGCATTGACCACCTTCTCAGCAGCCGAAACTGCAACAAGTTCTTTCAACTGTGACTGTTTGGATTGCACCATATTGTCTGTGCGCAAGAGGGTGCGCTGTCCTGTCTTCGTATCTATACGATAGAGTCGTATCAGAGAATAACCTTCCGGCAGAGAGACGACATAAGTATTCTTCAATCCTGCCTTCTTGGCATTCTTGAGCAGGATCTTCTCCATCTTCTCATCAGCCGTGGTATCAACGGCTTTGATATGTAACGACCCGAAAGAGATTTCCGGTGTCGGCACACTGGGATTGATGGTGAAACGATAACTACCCGTACTGTTTTTGGTAAATGGCGTAGGACGCAGATTATTGAGTTGTGCACGGAGAATACCGTTCTCAACAAGTAGGAGTTCTTTTTCCGGCACGATACCATCAGCATCAACACTATAAGCTCCCATCAGCGGAACACCTTTGTATTCCCTGCGGTCACTGTAGTTGACAGCACTGATCCGTTTGTCGATAATATCCTGCCCTATTTTCTTCCCAAAGTCATCATCGGCAGGCTGCAGCGCATGACTCGCATTCACTGCCGCAATGACAGGATCACTCAACGAATAGACAGACGCCATCTCCTCGAACATCACCGGTCCGTTGTATTCCTCATCGAGCACCGGAGCATCACGGAGGGCCATCAGATCGGCAGCAAACGTATTAATACGTTCTTTCAAACCGTTCATATTCTTTAAGAAGTCGGGCAACTGGTATGACAACACCAGTTTATCATTCCAGGGCGTACCGTCTTCACTCTGCGTAGATGCCTCCACAGTCATGGTCAGCACCTGCTGTGAGGAATTCACCTCAAGACCTGTATTGGTGATACGCATCGTGTTCATCTGTGCCACATCGAAAGATACCGAGGTATCAAAAAGACGGGGATAGTTCTTGAATACCGATGACAATTCCACGACAAGGCTCTCCAGCTGTGGCATGTCAATATCTTGCATATCTGCTACGATACTCTCCTTTACAGAAGATGCTTTCGGAAGTGTCAGGTCGTTGATGTTGGCATATTCGAGGGGCAGCGGATGCTGGGAGAGATAATTCTGTTTCTGAGCATACACATTGAGTGCATCCTTATACGAATTATCCGTTGTGTTCCACACCGCGCGTCTCACAGCATTCACATCTGCATTATTTCCGACACAAGCCACCTGACTGAAGTAACGGTCTGCTTCCACCTTACTGGACTGCTGGATATCACCCACGGTGACTTCCGATCCGATGGTTGTGGTCCATGGAGAAAGATAATTCATCGAGATACCACCCAGTTCTCCTACGATACGTGCCGTACGGGAGGTGTTGGCAATAGATGAAACCATCAACGGCTGCATGGCACCACGGATATTCAGTTTGTCGGCAGCACGGTTCACCTCTTGCTTCATAGCCTCCTTCAGATCCGTTCCCGACTGACCGTTCTGCGGAGCCGGAAGTAACTGCGGTGTCTGCTGTGCTTTCTTCCGGCGCTGTGTCTCTATCTGAGTGACATAGATCTGTGGAGACACACAGGCCACGGGCACCCATCCTGACTCAGCCCCGCAAGAACCGGTGAAGAGTGTCGGTTCGTTGCCTGCTGCTGCGATATGTGAGAACATCGACAAGGGTGTGCCGATCAGATCCACGCCACGTACCAACTCGTCGGGACGGCCATCCACATACACACGGAACACCTCCACGGGTGACACATTGAATGAGTTCATCGTATTTCCCTGTCCTGTCGTGGTGTAACCACCGGTCACCGTCAGGAAATAATAACCATATTCCTTACCTTGTTTCTTTGCCTCCGCACGGAGCATCTCACGCAAAGCTTCTTCTGTCTGGGGAGCCGTCGTCTCCACGATCAGACTCGACTGGCGTGATACGGCATCATGCCCATCGGAAGCCCGTCCATGTCCGTTGCTCTGCGGGAAACCATCCATCGGCACCCTACTCAGCAAGAACTCGTTGAGCACACCGTTCTTGATATTATCCACACGACGGGAACGGACACCCTCAGCGTCATAACGGTAATGACCGTTGAGTTCCTTACCCTGATAGTCCGTAAGACTGGGATCACAATAGACACTGAAATCTGCAGGTAAGACATTTTTGCCCACCATGTTACGGAAGGTCTCACCTCCCGACTTCAGACGATGAGCCTCCAGACGATGACCGAAGATCTCATGGAAGAACACACCACTGGCAGGACCGGAGAGTATTGCCGGACCCGTATAGGGATTAGCAACGGGAGCTTTCATCAGTGCTGTGACACGCTGGACGAGTTCTTTTGCCTTGGCCATCATCACCTCTGTATCCGGCAACTTGTCCAGACTGGTGGCATAGTAGTCGAAAGATACCGGCAGCACCATACCGTCGGAAGCCATTCCCTGAGCGGTAAGCATCACACGTGCCGCAATCCTGTTCTGTACCACGCAGGTACCCTCTGTGTTGATGATATACTGACGGCTTACCTCAAAGTTCAACGTTGCCGTTCCCCCCTGCAGCTCCGGGGTTGCAGCCATCACCGCACTCACCTTATTCAGACGGTCACGCCATGACGCCATGTCGATATTCTTCTGTGCAGCAGATAACGGTTGTTCATAATACTGTTCTACGGGTGCTTTGGAGAAACAAGCTGCCGTATCCTCATCTGCCACATTCGTGGAGACTTTTGCCTGTGTCTCACGATAGACATTGACAGCAAAGTCATAACGGCGGCGCACCTCACTCCAGATACCAGCCCTTATGCCCTCCACATCATTGTCGTTCGTGGGCAGCACCCAGGGAGCGATATCCCGTCCCTGCGCATTGGCAGCACCCTGCGTATTCAGTTTGAAATTATCGAGTCGTGGATTCCCTACTCGTATCTGCGGTGTCAGTGTCCTACCCTCCTGAACGTCTTCGGTAACCGTGACACCCATGTTGCTCTGGATGCTCACCCGATAGAAGTCATTGACACGCAGTGACATGAAATAAGGTTTCACGGGCTGCTGTCTCAACTGCTGATATTCACGGTTCATCTCATCCTTCAGGGTCTGAAGCAGACGATCATTATCCTGCGCACACAGGTTCATGCTGCAGATAACAAATAAAAGGGATAATAGTGTTCTCATCATTTCATATCATTTATTATTTTTGAATAATTCTCAGCCTGCTTACTCTCAAATTGGTAGCTCTTGGCACGAGTCTCAAAGTAATTCTTTGCCTTGTCACGTTGTTCCTGAGACATCTCCTTTGAATGAGTAAGGATAAATCCGTCAATGATTCCACGAAACGCATCATTAGATTGAAGAACTGCTACAAAACGGTTATAATAATCCAGCATGCCGTCCCAGTCTTTTTGTATGACGAAATAAGCAATATGAACAAGATGGACTTGTGGATTATCGATAGGCATATTTAAAAGACTGCTCAGCATAACAGCTTTCTTGACATCCTCAACAGTATAATCATGCTTACGACCCGCACATACAAGGTACATACCCTTACGATAGTTGTCAAGAATCATTCGATTCACTCGTTCACTGCCACAATTACGGTCGAAGAACGGTTTATATTCCATCAGATGGTCAAAGAGCGGATCACGATAGTCGCCCATGGCGAGTGCATACAGAAGGACATTATCCTGATAGCGCTCAAACTCTTGACCGTTGTCGAACACCTCACGAAGGGTGGCACGCGCATCCACACCATTGGCCATCATCGTCTCCACCAGTTTCATACCCGTTTTGAAGTCATGTTTCTCGGCATAGGCAGCCTGTAAGGCAGGCAGTGAGTTTTCCGGATCCATCGCCGCCGCTAACTTACTGACGAATTCCTTAGCGGTTGTCGATCCTCCCACGATACGGTTTACCTCCGTACCGTCGGCATTGAAAATGATGAAGGTGGGGTACGACTTGATAGCCAGCTTCTTAGCCAGTTCGACGCCCTCCCCTTTCTCCATGTCGATCTTGATACTCACGAACTGATCGTTCATCGCATCGCCACATTCTTTCTGGGGAAATATCTCTTTGGCCATCATGGCACAGGGGATGCACCATGACGTGTAGCAATCCAGGAACACTTTCTTCTTCTCTTTCTTGGCAGCTTTCAGTGCCTCGTTGAATTTCAGGTTGCGGAAAACCACACCATCCGCTGCCATCCCTTGCATGGGCAGGATGAAAATCATCAAGAATGCAATAACAATATTTTTCATTATCAATTTTCAATTATCAATTATCAATTACCTTCTCAATCATTGCCTTCAGCTCCGGTGTCGAAGGACGGGGAGCATTCGTAGAGACGGTCTTACCCTGTTTGGAGAAGACCATGAAACGCGGCACACCGTCTAACATGTAATCATCAACAATAACACCCTTGTTATAGGAAATCAGTTGTACGCCACCGAGACCTTTCTCCTTGACGAACTGCTCCCATTTCGCTTGATCGGTATCGATAGACACACTGATGAACACCACATCCTTTCCCTTCATCTCCTTTTCCAGGGTTTCCAGATGTGGAATCTCCGCTTTACAGGGAGCACACCAGGTAGCCCATACGTCAACGACCACGACCTTACCTTTATAGTCAGATAAGGAATGCATCTTTCCTTTGGCATCGGGATAGGTGAAGTCTATCCAATCCTCCCCCTCATTGTTAACCAGTGTACGACGCTTCAGCAGTTCGTATTTCTCACGCTGTGCCGGGAGCACCTCTGCGCCGTGCTGCTCATCGAAGGTTTTCAGATCCCATATCATACCATGCTCGATGGCGTTGATGATGAACGCTGAGCGCAACTCCGGACTGGAGATATCCTCCGTGACGAAATCAGCGGAGCTGCCCATCTTATGGTCATAGATGATATGTTTGCCGAATCCATAGAGCATCAACAGATCAAAGGCCAAGGGAGAGTATTCCATCACACTCATATCCTTGAACACATCACTGGAAAAAAGGTTCTGGATGTATTGGGGATAATCTTCATGGGTGTTGAAACTTATACCCTGATCAAACATGTGGAGGACATCCAGCATGGTCATATAACGGAGAACCTGCTTGACATCCTTATCAAACTGACGATTACCCGTATTGACATTTTTCAGGAGCGCATCGGCCTCTGCTGTTGCTTTCGTGATGGCCTGATGGAACTGCTCCGCGGGTTTGCCACGACCTTCCGTCGTATAGACGAGTTGACGCAGGGGTGTCATGATGGTGATCCATTTTGCCAGCACCTCATTCTCCTTGCCGATCTTTCCGCTCAGCACGCCTTTACCACGCTCCACATTGATCTCAATGTTTTCATTCTTCCCCACATAGAGCGGATACAGTTCGCCTTGTGCTCCGATGAATACTATCTGATCAAAAATACCTGTGGTATTGTCCACACCGAACTGGAAAGCGTAATCTTCCGGTTTGAGGATATTAGCCAGCACCTGTTTGAAGTTGCCGTTTTCAGCCTTACCGACATAGATCTCATTAGCCATGATATTCTGGACACCGGCCTTTTTGAATGAGCCCCTGATCGTTGTGGTCTGGGCAAAAGTCACCGTTGCTGACATGAGCAACAGTGACAGTGATAAAAATTTCAATCGTTTCATTTCTATATATAATAATTATTTCATACAGTCGTCAAGCATCGGCTTGATAATCTCCCATTTCTCAATGACACGTGGATAAGCGCCGTACATGTCACGGAACTCCGCATCGGTATAGGTGAAATATGCTTCTGTAAACATATTCACGTCATCCTGCTCTGTCGGAGACATGTTGTAATAAGGTGGTGCTGCATCGAGGAATCCGGCCCATAGCATCTTATCCTTAGCCTGTACCGACCAGTCGTATGGGTCGAAGGGACATCCCGGCATATTATTCGCATTGAAATACCAGGTGGAGTAGTTATACACGTCGCGTGCGTCATAGATGGCACGTGAGACGCCATAGAAACGCTTCAGTCCCTCTTCGTAGTTGACGTCGCTGGTCAACTTCTTTCCGATATATGAACGGAGCACGACGGCACGCAGTTTCTTTGTCTGCTCTGCCTGGTAGTTAGCCAACATCGATGCCTTGGTGATCACCAGGGTGTTCAGTCCCACATACACATCATCTGAGGAGCCGTTGATGGCTTCCACCAGCAGGATACTGTGGATATGGAGGAAGGAAGGTATCTGCGGCATCAACTGTGTCTTGAGATAGTTGATGGCCCCCGGCAGGTCTGCCCTGTTGGCATAGATGAAGGTATTGTAGAAAGCATCGCCGTAGGATGACTGTCCTCCACCGATAGCCGCATTGAGTGTGAGTGTCTTGTAGAAGGTGTATTCATTTCCGAAGACATCCACGCGCTGCTGTGTGCCGATGGTGTCGTTGAAGAAGATTGGTATCCCATACTGCTTAAAGAACTCATAGGCAGCATGCTGTGCGGGATCTGAACTGTCTGTCAGCTGGAACCAGTCCTGCTCATAGTCTTCGAAGGTTGTCTCTTCCTCGCTGCATGCGGTAAGGAGTGCGATGGCAAACAGCGGGAGCACCATCAGTACATGATATACTGTTCTGGATATATTTTTCATCTTTTTCATTGCTTATTGGGATTAGTGTTTCATTTCTCTTGTCTTACGCACTAGGTTCTGTATCTCACCTCTGTTGAAGTTGATGGTCTCATCAGGAACGGGTACCACCCATGCTGCCTGGTCTTTCTGATAGGATTCGAGCACATAGTAGCCCACCTGCTCGGCAGTTCCCTTCGACTCGTTGTAGGCATATGCCGGGTGTGTGATGGTATAGTCGGCGGAGAGCGGGTAATTGCTGTTCACCGCATAGCGACGGAGGTCGAACCAACGATGTCCCTCGATGCACAGCTCACGGCGACGCTCGTCACGGATGAAGTTCATGAGCTGGTTACCGTCGGTGGGTGCTGCGCTGGCAGCAGCGAAACGCTTTGCCCTCAGGCTGTTGATGGTCTGTGCGGCCTCACTGCTCTTTCCGAGCATCAGTTGTGCCTCAGCCTTGTTGAGTACCACCTCAGCGAGTCTGAGCAGGAACATAGCCGAAACACCCTCTTTGTCATTGTAGGTTGACCATGTCTTGTACTTGTCCGGCATGGTAGCGTTGGTGGTAGAGGTATGACGGAAGTAATGAGTCAGACGGAGGTCGCTGTTCTCGTATTTCTCCATCAGATCATCAGAGGCTCTGAAGCAGGAAGCCACAGAATACGGCATCCAGTTACTGTCGTAGGCAGTACCCTCGTCGGCAAAGATACAGGGAATCTCATTCTGACTCATGGTGAAGATCACATCCTTGGATGACTTACAGAGCACGTTCGTTCCCATGGCATGCGTATTCAGGTCGGTAAGTGCGTATGGAGAACTGTCGAAGGCGGCAGCACACTCCACCACTTTCTCATAGTCTTCCATATAGAGTGCCACACGTGACTGTAGCGCTTTGACGGCATAGTATCCGGCGCGCAGCTTCGTCTCCGGATTATATCCTTTCAGCAACTCGGCAGCGATGTCCAGATCCTTTGCGATCTGTCCCCACACCTCAGCATTGGTATTACGGGTGAAATAACGGTCTTCGATGGTCTCACTGATCTTCAGAGGCACACAGAAGTCGGTGTTTGCCGTTGCCTTGGCGTATGGCATGCCATACACATTTGCCAATTGGGTGTAATAGAAGGCGCGCAGGAAATGCGCCTCACCGGCGACATGAGCCATGAGCTTCTCGTCATCTGCATTCTTAGGCTCTATCTTCTCCGTCTGGAAGATGATGGCATTGATGGCACCTATACGCTTGTAGATATTTGCCCAGGAGCCGTCGGTCCATTTCTTATTCAGGTCATCCATGTTCGGGTCAGCGGCCCAGCGGTACATCGCTCCGAGCACATGGAGCGGCGAACAGGTGCTGGATGTCTGAACATAGTTGTTAAGCATGAGCACGTCGGCGTCATCATCGAGCACATGGACATACGCCATGTTATAGGTATTCATATTCTCCGGAGAGAGAGATCCGGGCGAGTAAGTGCTGAGGTTATTGGTCTGAAGGAAAGCCTCACCGATCATGAGATCCTCCAGGTCTTGTGCATTCTCACAATAGCGCTGGTCGGTGGAATACTCTTCCAGGAAATCCCCACAGGAACTGAGGGTTGCTACGCCCATGACAGCAAGTGTGGCACACAGCAGATATCTGATAGAATTATATATTGTCTTCATTGTCTTTATCTTTAAAAATTCTTTGCTCCTATATGGTTCTTCTTGTAACTTATTAGAATGTGAGACTGATATTCAGACTGTACGACGGACGTACAGAGAGATTAAGCGCAGGAGCAGAACCACTCTGTGAAGGATCTTGTCCTTTGAGTTTTGAGCTGCAGAGTGTAAACAGGTTTGTTCCGACGAGATTGATATAAGCAGCCTGGATGCCCAGGAGCTTGGTGAATTTCTCATCCACGTTATATCTCAGTGAGAGTGTCTGCAACTTCAGATAGTTTCCTGATACGACACGGAGATCTGAGTTGTCATACATATCATAGATCGTACCGGCGAAAGAATAGGCGGTAGCGGGATAGTTGTTCCACCACATCGAGTAGTTCGTGGTAGCCTCGGTAGAGAGTCCCGGGATATTCGTATAAGCCTCATCACCCGGACGGCGCCAGCGTTTGACGAACTCCTTGCGGAGGTTCTGCTGCGGGTAAGCCACGTTGGTAGCATAACCGGAGGTGATCTTTGAGAGACGTATCTTGTTACCCAGAGAATAGGTCAGGTTGAAGGAAAGTCCCCAGTTGCCGTAACCGAAATAGTTGGAGATACCACCCTGGATATACGGCTCGCGGCATCCTGACTCCTCCATCACCTTCAGGAAGACCTCCTCGCGGGTGAGGTTAGCGTACTCTGCCTGATACTCTTCCTTCTTCTCATCTTCCGTTCCGTAGAAGACGGGAGCACCTGTTTCATGATCGAGTCCCTTGAACTTATAGCTATAGAATGTTCCGACGGGTTTTCCTGCCACGTCGAGGTTACCGTTGAGGAAGTCATTATACGTCAGCTCATCGCGGAGCACGTTTGTCTTGTTGTTGATGGCACGGTTGACCACCTTGTTGATCACCTCACCGATCTGCGGGTCGATACGCCATACGAAGCCACGCTTGTTTCCACCGATGTTTGCCTGATCGATCGGGGTGAATGAGAAGGAGAGCTCCACACCCTGGTTGTTGAGTGTTCCGGCATTGACCACATACTGTGTGATACCGTTGATCTCTGAGATCTTCTTTGTCAGGAAGGCATCGCTGGTATGTTTGTAGAAGTAAGATACCGTACCGCGCACCTTATTGTTGAAGAGTGCGAAGTCGAGTCCTACGTTAGAGGATGATGTCTTCTCCCATTTGAGGTTCGGGTTCGGATAGTTGCTGATGTTTGCGTAGGGTTTCTGGAAGATATAGTCTGTCAGTGTACTCTGCCGGATAATCATCTGTGAGGTCTGTCCGGGGATCATGTTTCCCTGATAACCCCATGAGGCGCGGAGCGCCACGTCTGTCACCCAGTCCACCTTCTTGAGGATGTCTTTCTTCATGTTCCAACGTCCTGAGATAGACCAGATCGGAGAGAACTCATCATTGGCGCGTGTACCGAAGAGGTTGCTTCGCTCTGCGCGCATGTGTACATTAAAGATATAGGTGTCACGGAAGCCGTAGCCCACGGTACCGTAGTATGCCAGCTCGTTTGTCAGGTTACGGTTGCGCTTGCCCTTACCCTCATCGGATGCCATGAACTGCTGGTAGTACATGGAGTAATCCGTCGGTACATAGTCGAAATAACCGCCGTATTCACGGAAGAAGCCGCGACGAGTGATGGCGAATCCCTTATACTCTGTGGATGTGGCCTCTATACCGGCACTGGCCGTGAGCAGGTGCTGGTTGTTAGCACCGAAGTTCTTCATGAAGTTAGCCTGCAGACGTGCCATCCAGTTGTTGTTACGTGTCTCCTCCCGTTTGAGCTGTCCACCCACCGGACAGAGGTCTGAGCGGTTGGAGCGGTCGGCGCGGAGGTCGAAGACATATTTCGTGTCTGCGGTATAGAACTCCTCCTG
>JAFZPF010000179.1 GCA_017550455.1 Prevotella sp. | reverse complement strand
AGTGCTCCCACCTTAGTTCCACCGATATAGAAGACATCACAATGATGAGCTAGGAATGGTAAAGAGATATCGTTATCAGGCGCCATCAACCCATAGCCCAGTCGTGCGCCATCGATAAAGAGGGGCAACTCATATTCCTTGCATACATCATAGATATTACTCAGTTCCTGTGCAGTATAAAGCGTACCGTATTCCGTAGGGAAGGTGATATAGACGAGTCCAGGGAACACACAATGGTCTTTGTTCTCATCCGCATGAAAGGTTATCAACCAGTTACGCAGATCCTCCACCTTGATCTTTCCCTGATATTCGGGAAGGGTGAGCACCTTATGACCGGTCATCTCCACAGCACCAGACTCATGCACATTGATATGTGCGGTCTCTGCCGCCAGCACACCCTCATAGACCTGCAGCATCGCATCGATGACCACCATATTCGTCTGGGTACCACCCGTCAGGAAGAACACCTCGGCATCATCACATCCACAGGCATGGATGATCTTTTTACGGGCAGCCTCACTGAACTGATCAAAACCGTAACCGGAGGTAAGCTCACGGTTGGTCTCTACCAGATGTTGGAGAACTTCCGGATGAACACCATTGTTGTAGTCGCTTTCAAAAGAAATCATTTCTCTTTATCGGAAAAATTATAACCGGATCCGTCGAAACAGTGTGTACAAACCTTACACTTAGGTAAGCCGATAGCACGCAAGAGGGTCTCAATCTTATTGAAACGTACACTCGTAAGTCCCAGACGCTTACCGATTTCCTCCACCATACGCTTGTATTCCGGACTGTCTGTAGTGGCATATTCCTTCAACTTCGCATTGGGATCACCCTCAAAGTCGTTGATAATCCTGCGGGTGATCAACTCCAAGTCTGACTTCGAAGCAGTAAAACCGATGAAGGGACAACTATATACCAACGGTGGACAGGAGATGCGGGCATGCACCTCTTTGGCTCCATAGTCAAAGAATGTCTTGACATTATCACGCAACTGTGTACCTCGTACGATGGAGTCATCGCAGAACACCACCCTTTGGTCCTCCAGGATGGCACGGTTAGGTATCAGCTTCATCCTTGCCACGAGATCACGTCGGCTTTGTTTGCTGGGGGTAAACGAACGGGGCCATGTGGGCGTATATTTCAAGACAGCACGTTTGTATGGGATGCCCTTCCCTTCAGCATATCCCAATGCAGTACCGATACCACTGTCGGGAATACCACAGACACAGTCGGCAGGAGTATCGTCTTCCTTACCTAATGCCTTACCGATCTCTTCCCGTACATATTCCGTGTTGACATTCTCATAATCACTGGCAGGGAATCCATAGTACACCCACAGGAAAGCACAGATCTGCTCACGTTCGAAAGCAGGCTGCAACACCTCATAGGAGTCGGCTTTGATCTTCACGATCTCACCGGGACCCACATCACGGATAGGCTGATAATTGAGGTTGGGTAATGCCGCTGTCTCACTGGCCACGGCAAAAGAGCCTTCTTTCTGACCAATGATGATAGGTGTACGTCCCAACGCATCACGGGCAGCAATGATACCATCCTCCGTGAGGATCAGCATCGAGCAGGAACCTTTCACCTTCTGATAAACAAGATTGATACCATCTACGAAGGTGTCTCCCATATTGACGAGCAGGGCAAGTAACTCAGTCTGATTGATATTGTTGGCGCTCAGCTCACTGAGATGCATCCTTTTGTCTAACAACTCCTGAGCAATCTCCCTGAGGTTGTTAACCTTGGCAACCGTTACCACGGCATATCGTCCGAGATGTGAGTTGATCAGTATAGGCTGTGGATCGGTATCACTGATGATACCAAGTCCGGATGAACCATGAAAACCCTCCAGTTCACCCTCAAAACGACTGCGGAAATAGTCGCGTTCCAGACTATGTATGCTTCTTGTAAAACCCTTATCCTGGTCAAAGGTAACCAAGCCGGCACGCTTGGTTCCGAGATGAGAATGATAGTCGGTTCCGTAAAACAAATCGTTTACACAACTGCCTACCGATACTGTTCCGAAAAAACCACCCATGATATCCTATATTTCTTTTGCCTGCAAAGTTACTTGTTTTCTCTGAGAAACAGAAAAAGATATGGTGTATTTTAATAATATTTTCACCATATCTTTTACTTTAAAACTATTCGATGCATCATTATGACAGATTGCAACTATACATATGAGTATAATAATAAAAACTACTCCTGATGCTCGTAAATCGTGTTATCTATGATACCGGCAGCGGCTAACGCTTCCTTACGTTCAATGCATGTGCCACAAACCCCGCAATGGTGTTCGCCACCTTTATAACAGCTCCACGTCTTGCTATAGTCGATGCCCAACGCCTTTCCTTTCATGGCAATGTCCCCTTTCGTGATATTCGTATAGGGAGCCACCACCTTGATTCCCGGATAGGTACCTTCCTGTGTGGCCAGACTCATTGCTTCCACGAACGACGGGCGACAGTCGGGATAGATAGCATGGTCTCCACCATGGTTGGCCATCATCACATACTTCAGTCCGTTACTCTCAGCAAGACCGGCAGCTATCGACAACATGATGCCGTTGCGGAAAGGGACAACCGTCGATTTCATATTCTCATCGGCATAATGCCCTTCGGGAATGTCATCACCGCCCTCCAACAGACTGCTACGGAAATACTTGGGCATGAACGACAGGTCAATAACGATATGGGGGATCTTCAGCTGATGACAATGATACTCCGCGAAAGGAATCTCTTTCGCGTTATGCTTACTGCCATAACTGAAACTCACACCCAATGCGATACGATCTTTGTAATCGTACAACATCGTGATGCTGTCCATACCACCACTGACGATTAATATACTGTCCTTCATCAATTATCTCGCCGCAATGCACTCGATCTCTACCAATGCACCCTTGGGAACAGACTTCACGGCAAAAGCACTTCTTGCGGGGAACGGCTCACTGAAGAACTCGCTGTAAACCTCGTTCATAGCACCGAAGTCGGCGATGTCGGCCAAAAGCACCGTTGTCTTCACCACATTCTTCATCGACAGTCCGGCAGCCTCAAGGATAGCCTTGGCATTAGTCAGACTCTGACGGGTCTGTGCCTTGATACCCTCTGGGAACTCACCCGTTGCCGGGTCTATTGGTAACTGTCCACTTGCATATACAAATCCATTTGCTTCGATGGCCTGGCTATATGGTCCAATAGCTGCAGGCGCTTTTTCTGTACTGATTGCTTTCATAATTAAATCATTAATTTTAATGCGCAAATGTACGAAGATAATCTGAGACCAACAAACTTTTTGTGTTATTTTCTAAACACAAAAAAGTTATGGTATTATATAAAGATTTTCACAACCTCCCCAACCCCTCCTTGCCTAAGGAGGGGACTCAACCTCTTCCACGCCCTCTCCTCTCCAGGAGAGGGATGTAACCGCTCCTTCTCGTCGCTCTTACACTAAGGTACCACACCCTTATGCGGGCGTGGTATTTTTTTATTTCGCTTCGCTCAAACAAGTCCTCGCCCCATCTTCGATGCCATGCTCAGTCACCTCATTTTGTAACTGCATTTGACTTCGTCGAACTCGCTCACGCTCGGCATAGCCCATGCAAGCATGTCTCTGCTCTCGCTCAATCGCGACTTTCTCGCTATCGCAACCAACGGTCATGGCTCGCTCGTTGCTACGTCGCCGACAGGCGGTGGCAACAATAAAGAGCGAGACGTAACTATATTCATTATCCATTTGTTGCTCAGGAACTTTGTCCCTCTCCCAACCTCTCCCCATAGGCATAGAGCGAGGCGATCGTAGCGTAACGCATCTTTCTCGACAACTCGCTGTCAACTAGTAGAGGCAGACTTCATGTCTGCCCGCTTACCGGGTAGGGATAAACCCTACCCCTTCAAGTGTACAGGCTACAAGTGTACAGGCTAATAACTTGTCAACTCGTCTACTCAATATTGGTTGTAATAGCGAGAAAGGCAGTTGCGATACGAACCGAACATCCCACCCCATGCCAATGGGAAATTGATAATTGATAATTGATAATTGTTGCGATAGCGAAAGTCGCGATTAAGCGAGAGCAGAGTCATGCTTGCATGAGCTATGCCGAGCGTGAGCGAGTTCGACGTAAGTCAAAGAGTCAGGTACACAGATACGATGATTGAAAAACGGTGACGAAGGCAGTGCGAGGACCTGTTTGAGCGAAGCGAGTCCCGCAGCACAGTTTTTCAGAATCGTAATCTGTTCTGACTCGAAGCGTGCAACGAGCTCTCTCTT
>JAFZPF010000027.1 GCA_017550455.1 Prevotella sp. | reverse complement strand
TATGCCCTTAAGCATGATTGTACAAGACTGGCAGTGGTGGGGCAAACACGGTTGGAACGCCATGCAGTTTGACGAGGACCACTATCCCGACCCCATAGCACTGACGGACAGTCTGCACAAGATGGACATCAAACTGATGCTCAGTGTGTGGTCGAAGATTGATAAGAATTCAGCATTGGGCAAACAGATGGAGCGCAACTGCTATTATATCCCCGGTACCGACTGGATAGATTTTTTCAACCCCGATGCTGCAGCATCCTATTGGAAAAATTTTAACAAACGACTGGTACCCACAGGCATCGATGCCTGGTGGCTGGACGCCACGGAACCGGAGAATGATGACCTCGTTGGCAGAAGAGTAAACAACGGCCTGTGGAGTGGTGAACAGGTGAGAAACGTATATCCGCTGCTTGTGAACAAAACGGTGTATGAAGGACTGGTGGCTGCAGGTAAAGAACCGATGATTCTCACCCGTTGCGGTTTTCCCGGCATCCAGCGCTATGGCTCTGCCATGTGGAGTGGCGACGTTGGCAACGACTGGGATACTTTCCGTCGCCAGATCGTAGCAGGTCTGGGCATGCAGGCAGCTGGCATTCCCTGGTGGACGTACGATGCAGGGGGATTCTTCCGCCCCAGCGACCAATATACCAATCAAGACTATATCGAAAGGATGCTGCGCTGGATAGAGACGAGCGTGTATCTGCCACTGATGCGTGTGCATGGCTATACCAGCAGTACCGAGCCCTGGAATTACGGCGAGGAGGCAAAGCAGATCATTGCCGGCTGCCTGAAGGAGCGGGAACAGTTGCGCCCCTATATCGAGGCATGTGCTGAGCGGGTATCAAAAGAAGGCTATACGCTCATGCGCCCCCTCATCTTTGACTTTGCTGACGATGAAGAAGCCCTCAGACAACCATACGAGTATATGTTCGGCCCGGAACTGCTCATCAGTCCTGTCACAGAGCCAGGTGTCACGGAATGGAAGACCTATCTGCCAAAGCAGAAAGGTGGATGGACAGACATCCGTTCAGGCCAGCATTACGACGGTGGACAGTATGTCACCACCGCCATAGACAAGGCACACATCCCGGTATTTAAGAGAACCGTGAAATAATTATCGGCTCTTCACAGACAGGCACGGATGAAGGGTTCAAACCTTAAACAAAACACCACCATTTCTATTGGAAAAGGTTATTAAAACCAGTTGAAAAGAGCACTATAGCTACCCTCCGTAGTGACCAAATCCAACAGGCATGGGGCGAGGCGCTCGATTCGCATCGCATGGTTTCTCACCCAATTGTAGGGACGTACTTTATGTGCGCCCGCTTTTATCGGATAGGGATGAACCCTACCCCAAGTACACATGTCTCTTCGAGAGCCACTAATCCCGATGAACGGTATATTACAAGATGGTAAGGCATACTTTATGTCCTAATCCCTGGAATATTTTGAAGAGGGTAGACAGTTGGATGTCAGCATGACCATTCTCTACACGTGAGATATAACTCTTCTTTGTCCCGATTTTTTCTGCCAGTTGTTGCTGGGTTAATCCGGCTTTCAGCCGTTCTTCCCGGAGTCTTTCTCCTAAGATGAAAGCGTCCACCTCGGCATCGAAAGCTATTCTTACCGGTGTGCCCTCAGCGCCGAAATCCTCGTCAATAAGTTGTTCCACCGGCGTCAGGGATAGTTGTTTCAGATGATTATCTATCATACCTGCAGTCTTTTCTTGTTTTCAAAATAGTCTTTCATTATCATTCTTGCCTTGTCAATCTCATTACGTGGTGTCTTCTGCGTTTTCTTCTGAAAAGCATTAAAGAGAACCACCAGATTACCTTCGTCAAAGCAACAGAAGATACGATATATGTTACCATTTTCCTCTATTCTGATCTCATAAAGTCCCGGTACACCATTGATGGCTTTCATATAGTTAGCCGGTATATAGTCTATGGTCATGATATAGAGAAATATCTGATAGATCTTTTTCAGTGTACCTAATGACAGCGTCTTCTTGAACTCAATGAAATAGTGTTTATATACCACTATATTCCTTTTGTATTCATTCTTGGTCATAATGGATGGTATTGCAAAGGTAACTAATTAGTAAACATTTTCCAAATAAATGAATGATTTTTTTGCTGTTTGCCATAGTGAAATGATTTAATAGGGTTGTGTAAAGCCCTAGTGATTCCCGTTGCAAATGTATAACGGATTTTTGAAATGTACAAATATATTATGCCGTATGCTAAAAAAATGAAATGGTTTAGCAAAGGGAATCTGCAAAGGGTAATCACAACTGCAAATAGCTTAGTGGTATAGTTTAAAACGAATGAAAAAGATACGCTGTTGGAAGAAAGTCTTAAGACAACAAAAAGCGTGTGGCCGATATGACACACACGCTCTTATTTTGTATTGCTTTAGGATTATTTCAAATTACTCTCAATCCACTCGATGATGTTGGGTGCAGAGGGACGTGAGGCATCTAATGAGATGATGTTGCCCTTCTTGTCGAACATCATAAAGCGGGGGATACCGGTGACGCCATACTCCTTGCAGAGCATACAGTCGAACTCACCCTTGACGATATACTGCGGCCAACTGAGGTTCTCTTTCTTCACCATCGACTTCCAGGCTGCCTGGTTCTTATCCAAAGAGATGCTCACCAGCTGGATGCGCTTGTCGTTCTTGAAGTGGTTGTAGAGCTTCACCATGTTGGGCGTCTCGGCCATGCACGGTCCGCACCACGTTGCCCAGCAGTCGATATATACTGCCTTGCCCTTCAGGTTGGCGAGGGTGAGCTTCTTCCCGTTCATGTCGTAGAAGTCGAAGTTCACGGCCTTAGCCCCGGGCACCATGGTCTTGTAATGGTCGTAGAGTGCCTGAATCTGTGCGGGGATCTCGCGCCCAGATGTGGCATTGCAATAAGCGGTATAGATATCGTTGATGTTGGCAGGAGCCTGCTTGAAAAGCCCCGACACCTCATTGTCGGCAATGGCATTGGCAATCTCCTTATTGGTGAACAAGGTGTTCAGGTTGTTCAAGAGAGTGATCGACTTATCTTGTCCCTCGGACACCAGGATCTTCTTGTAGCCTCTGACATACATCATCGCCTCCTGCACATTGTTGTCACGGTCGAGGGCATCCAGCCAAGCCAGGTAGCTGTCGTCGGCCTTGCTACCTACCTCGGCAAACCAAGAGAGTCCGCCCTTCTCGAGCTTCGTGTTGATATCCTCGCGCATGAACTTACGGAAGACAGGGTTGCTGATCTTGTTCAGCTTAGCGAACTGACGGTCGCGCAGCATCTCCATCTCCTGGCGCCACTGGGCAAACGTGAGGTTCTCGCCCCTACCGTAATACTTCTCGAGCATCGGTGTCTGGATGGTCTGGTAATACTCCTCTTTGTTGATAAACTCATAGCAGTCTTTGTAGTCGCCGGTGTAGTTCACCTTCGACTCGGTCTCTGCCTCATTCTTCTGGATGATCTCCAGATCGATATTGGCTTTCATGCCGTTCTGCACATAGAACTTCACGCCACCCTCAGGGGCATCTACAATCAGGAAACGAGCATAGCCGTCGGGGGCATCGAGCTCTAAGCGGTAGCTGCCATCGGCACCCACCGTAACGGGCTGCAGGTTCCCGGGGTCTGCAATGTTCATCAGGAACACATGACTGTTCTCGTTCAGTCCTTTCACCTTACCGGTTATCACCGCTTTCTGAGCATTAACGGCCACAGCGCCCAGCAGCATCATGGCTGCCAAAAGAATCTTTTTCATTTGTTATGTTTTTAATTGTGTTTATGGGTAACTTCATTACTTCACTTTGCCTTAACCGTGATGGTTGCCGGGGGCAGACAGACGTTGTCGTCGCAGCACTGATATTCCACCTCACAGGTGATGTCACCGCCGACCTTGCCACTGATCTTCTGGCGGAAGACAGCTGTGTCTTCATAAATAGTGGTACCGTTCTTGCTCAGTACCCTGGCTGCCGGCAACTCCAACGGTTCAACAGCCGATACACCCTTTGGCAATACGATGTTCACCTTGGTGGGAATAAACGGGTCTTCGCTGCTGACATGACCATAGATATGGAAACCACGGTAGATAGTAAATTTCACATATACATACTGGTCGTTATTGTCGGCATACTCACGCTCCGCGGAAACGGCAACGGGATTCTGGGCAGTCACCGTGCCCGTCTCTATATGGCGCACCTTTTTGCGGGCCAGCCAACCGGCATAGTCGTTGGCGCCCGGTTCACGACTGTTCACCAGCCATACCCAACCACCCGACTCGGTGAAGAAAAGCTTGTCTTTGTTCTCAACAAACCACTGGCGCCACGCCTTGGCCGTGGAGAAGTCCTTCTGGGTATAACGACTCAGGATGCGGCGGGCCTTCCCGATATCCTTTCCCTGCTCCAGCATGCTAATGGCTGTATCCAGCAGACGAATGTCGTTATTGGGGATGCCGAGGCTTTTCACATCCTCGTCAAGCACTAAATGAAGTCTGCCGTCACCGCCATACAGATAATCCATATTCTCAGTGAAGAACTTCTTATAGGCAGCGAAATCCATGCCGAACTGATCAAAATAATCACCGGCATACTGCTTGACGAAGGTTTCATGACTGGGAGGGGGTGCCGGTTTGAAGTTGAGGAGATACTGCTCCGTTTCTGTCAGCGTTTCACCCTTCGCTTTCTTCTGTTTAGCCACCTCTGCCTGGCGCTGCATCTCCTCCATCGCCTCATCATTCATCTTGATGATCTCCTGATAGCCCTCGTCAGAAGCCATGTATATGGCTGCCTTGACATCAGCACGTGTGGCAATAGCCTCATTGTATTTCCGGGCAATGATACCTTGTCCCTTAAACTTTGAGATATAGACCACCGCATTGGCAAACACCTGCTTGGCCTGCTCTGTCATATCCATGGGCGAGGCGGAGAATCCCCAATGGAAATAGTTACCATGACGGCCGATGGCTACGGCATGGATGGACTTTGAAGAGACACCACCACTGATGATCTCCGTCTCAGGCGAATCCTCATATCCCCAATGGCGTGAAACTAATCCTGGTGAGTAGTCGGGCGTGTCCTTATAACCACGCGTCTGAGCCTGCCACATCGGCATAGTCTCGGGCAGTTTTTCATCATCCTCATACTGGAAATGGAAAGCATGAGAGGGTGTTGCCCGCTGCTCAACCTTCATCTTCACCTTGAAAGGGCCATTGAAAATGGGATGATCTTTTTTCCAACTGTGAGCATAGTTCTCCAAACAGAGGCAATACCAGTCGTTCTTGCTGCCGATACGGGTACCCAATCTGCTACTCATCTCTCCTATGGTAATCATTGGACAGGAAAAATCCTCTGAGATGTATCCAGGTCGCAGGTAGATCTGTTTGGCGATATCCTGAACACCAGGGGTGATGGGACGGGGAAGCCCGTCCATCACCGTCACGTCGTATCTCGACGACATCTCTTCGGTCCACTCGCTGGCATTCACAGCCGTAACCTCCGTAAAGTACTGCTCCAGCATCTGTTTCCAGCTGGCTGTGCGCTGCTGGACCTGTTGCATCCGGGTAGCCTCATCCACTTTCCTGTTGCCTTCGTAGCCGGTTGCGCCACCGACATAAAGTACTCTAATATGAATTCTCTTCTGTGCTAAGATGGGATAAGCCATCAGCAGTAGGAGGAACACAAATAAATATCGTCTTGTCTTCATCGTGTAATATTATCTTTCGTTTTGTACTAACAAGGGATTCAGGGCCATTACATTAAGTGGGATAGCCAACTGCCAGTGCGGGTCATCCACAGGCATGGTGTACATCTTTCCTTCGATAGTACGCTCCATCGGACGGGCTGTCGAAGGATCAGCATTCTGACGCTTGTTATCCAAGAAATTCATCTCTGTGTACATAATCTCACGGCGACGCTCCCTTAGAATCTCTTCAACGAGCTGTTTCCGGTCAGAGATATTGTAGGGCTGATAAGCGGCTGCGGCATAACGGTGCTTGCGCACATACTCCAGCGCTTGGTTAGCCTCGCTCAGATTGGGGGATGACTTACGGGCAGCTGCCTCGGCCTTGATTAGCCAAACCTCAGCGACATCAATACCGGAGTGATGCTTTCGCGTCCAAATCATCGGTTCGGTAATACCCGACATGGCAAAATCACCGATAAAAATCTTATATCGCAGGTCGTTCTCCTTGTCGATGATAGCCTGCATCTTGTCTGAGAATACACTACCTAAAGTCTCAGTCAGGAAACGAGAATAGAGGATTTCGGGATTGGTCTGAAGATTACTGTCATAGCCATTAACACCATAAGCAGGAATACCTGGCATAATAGGAGATAAGGTATTGTAATCCAAGATCTCACTTTTCATAGTGAGGGCCTTCGAAGCATCAGCATAGGCATTGTCGTAATCCTGCATCCAGAGATAGTAACGGGCACGGATAGCATAAGCAGCTGCCAGACCAGGAATATTATTAAACTTTGTTACCGGGGTCTTCAACAAACTGACAGCCTCTGTCAGGTCGGCAATCATCTGGTCGTACACCTCCTTGACGGTAGCGCGAGGATACTGCTTGTTAATATTCGATTCTAACACCAGCGGAACACTCAGGTCCTTGTCAGCAGAAGTTACCTTGTATTGCTTGCCATAGAGATTGCCCAAAAGGAAGTAGTTCATGGCACGGTGCACCAGAGCCTGTCCCTTCACCTCATCTCTCTTGAAACTGATACCCTCCTTGGCATCTGCAATATGGTCAAGCACATAATTACATACATAGTTTGACTTATACAACCCGTTCCAGTTCATATCATCTTCCGAGGCTGCCCATATATAATCGGCCCACTCCATCTGATTTTTTACGAAGGGCAACATCTGAAACACCATATAATAGACATTCTGTGGGTCTTTAGGAGCGGTGTAGTCATCACTCATGACATCGAGGAACATGATATTAAAGTTCAGATCTGACAGACCAGAACCATTGCTAAGCATCTCTCCCAAATCATCAACAGTCTGGGGTATCGTATTACCCTTGGGAACAATATCTACATAATCATCACACGAGGTGAGAACTGTACTTACCGATATCAGGCACAAGAGGAAGAGTGAACCCATCAAATGCCTTGTATTTATTCTCGTCTTCATATTTTTCATTGTTTTATTGTCATTATTAGAATCCGATATTTAATGTGAATGTGTAGTAGGTAGGTGCATCACCCAGATAAGCGGTACTGCCGGCGCCATTCCATCCCATTCTGTCTGAATCGAGATGATCACTGTTGGCTGCCCAGAAGAAAGGATTCTCTATGGATAACTTCGCCTTGAGCATAGAGAGGAAAGAGTTCTTCAGCATACTGGTAAAGTCGTATGTCAGAGCAACAGACTTCAAGCGGATAATATCTGCATCTTCAATCTTCCAGTCCAGGTTCTCACCCACAACAATACCTACACCGCCATTGGCTCCATAGGTAGA
Source organism: Prevotella sp. (assembly GCA_017550455.1). Classification (GTDB taxonomy): domain Bacteria; phylum Bacteroidota; class Bacteroidia; order Bacteroidales; family Bacteroidaceae; genus Prevotella. The sequence continues at coordinate 1,777 of JAFZPF010000027.1, read as the reverse complement.
ACGTGGAATCTTGGTATTAGCCTCATCACCCGGTTTACGCCAACGCTGGTCATAATCTTTGTAAGCACGAGTTGTAAGATCGACATTGGAGAATGCCGGCATGTGCATTTTATGACCCATCTTATAGGAGAACATGATGTCTAAAGTAAGGTTCTTATAGGCGATGCTGTTAATCCATGCACCGAAAAACTTGGGAGACTTGCGACCAACAAAGAGATAATCCTCCAAACCAAAGGAATTGGCTGCCTGATCTGACAGAATATCACCGGCAGCATTGATGATCTGCACATTACCCTCACTACTCAGTGGAGCACTCTTATACGCAAACACATAGTCAACCGGTTTGCCATTGATAGGATCACCTTGGTTAAGTGACTGTACGGTAACAGCACTGCGACTCACATCGGTCACTTTATTATAGTTATAAGACCAGTTGAGGGTGGAACTCCACATAAAATCGTGTGTCTTGACCGGTATCACGTTCAGGCTAAGATCTATACCTCTATTCACCAGCGATGCCACATTCTTCTTGATAGATGCCCATCCGGAAGTAGGATCCAGCAGAGACATACCCAAAGCATCCTTCGTATTCCTGTTATAGAACTCTGCTGACAGGTTCAGGCGGTTTTTGAACATATTCAGATCGAAACCGATATTGAAGGTATAAACCTTCTCCCATCCCAACTCAGGATTCTCAGGATTCTGAATGACAAGCACCTTCTGCCCAGTAAACATATCACGTGAATTGGCGGCAATCAGGTAAGGTGATGTACTCTTATCGACATTTCCACTTAATCCATAAGAAGCCTTGAAGGCCAGACGGTCAATATTAGGAGCATGGAAGAAAGATTCCTTGGAGATCTCCCAGCGTCCACCGACAGACCATGTCGGCTGGTCACGGTATTGACTGCTGCGTCCGTACAGGTTCGTCTTATCCAAACGAACACTGGCGAATACTGTATAACGGTCAAGATAAGTACTGCTGGCTGTTGCGAAGGTGGAGAAATAGCGGTCTTCCTTGTCTGACTGACGAGGATTATATGACAATGTCTGGTATCTGGCTGCAGGAGAATAACCGATAACACCAGTGCTACACAACAGTTCCATATTCATATAGGTGCTGTAGGTCATACCCTGTGGGTCGAAACCATAGAAAGTGTCACTCTCTGTACGAGTGTGAATGGAGAACATCTCCATACCGGCTAACGCACTGATATCCCACGCATTGTTATGATAACCATAGTTCAGCACGTTTCTCCAGGTATAACTGGTACTGTTGGCATGAGAAATATTTTTGATACCACCTTCTTCCAGATAGTTGATCATCTCACCTGAGACTGCGTCAATGTTCGTGAACTTGTTATACAGGTCACGCACATAGTAGCTGTACTGATCATTATACACATCCTGTTTGGAATGATCAATGATATACATTCCGCTGGTAGTGAACTTGAAACCGTAAGGTAACTGCACGTCCAATGCTAAGTTGGCTGCCACATTATAACTGTTGGTCACATTATCCACCATATCACGGTCTTGGATACGGTTATACGACCAGTCTTGGAAACCTTTATTGAAGAGATTGTCTTTCAACAGTTGGTTGACACCTCTGTACTCATTGACGTAATTACCCTGCTCATCGTACAGACGGACGTAAGGTTTCATATCTTTGGGACTTCCTGTGTACATATTCTTATGTGCATAGTTGGCACGGAAGCCTGTGGTCAACTTGACATACTTTCCGAAATCGAAAGTGCTGTTCAACTGTGCATTCACC
>JAFZPF010000026.1 GCA_017550455.1 Prevotella sp. | reverse complement strand
CAAGTATGACGACGATTTCGTGGCCAACTACATCGATATCAACGTGAAACCCCGTCTGATGCGTATTACGGGTGTGGGTGATGTTATGTCCCTCGGTAATACCTATGCTCTTCGTATCTGGATGAAACCGGATGTGATGGCTCAGTACGGGTTGGAGCCAAATGATGTGTTTGCTGCTATCGGTGGACAGAGCTTCGTCGCAGCCACAGGTTCTTTAGGTGCTCAGTCGGAGAACAACTACCAGTACACGATGGAGTACAAAGGTACACTGAAAACCCTCGAGGAGTTCAATGATATCGTCCTTCGAACCAGTGATAGCGGCCATCTGCTGCACTTGAGCGATGTGGCAGATGTGGAGATTGGTGCTATGAGTTATAACTTCGTGTCGAACATTGGCGGAAAACCAGGTACCATCTTTATGGTGTTCCAAGCCCCGGGAGCTAATGCTACCGAGGTAAACGCCCGTATCAACAAGCTTTATGAAGAACTGAAACCGACAATGCCTGCCGGATTGGAGTTTGAGATATTGGAGACCTCTGATGACTTCCTCTATGCCGCTATCGGTAACGTGGTTGAGACACTTATCATCGCCATTATTCTCGTTATCCTGGTGGTATTCTTCTTCCTGCAGAACTTCAAGGCCACCATCATCCCGTCCATCTCTATTATCGTTTCACTGTTGGGTACCTTCGCCATCGTTTCGCTGGCAGGTTTCTCACTCAACATCCTGACGCTGTTCGCCTTGGTGCTGGCCATCGGAACCGTGGTGGATGACGCTATTGTAGTGGTTGAGGCTGTGATGGCGAAGATGGAGAATGGACTATCTGATGCCCGTCAAGCTACCCGTGAGGCTATGAGCGACGTATCTGTGGCTGTCATCTCATGTACTTTGGTCTTTATGGCTGTGTTTATCCCTGTGGCCTTCATGCCTGGCACATCGGGTGCGTTCTTTACGCAGTTTGGTGTGACAATTGCTTCGGCAGTCGGTCTGTCGTGTGTGTCTGCACTGACATTGTGTCCTGCTCTCTGTGCCATCATGTTGAAAGTGTCGGAAAAAGAAGGTGAGCGAAAGAGTCTGACATATTACACGAAGAAAGCCTATACCGTGAGTTACAACGCCATCTACAAGAAATACTCCAAGAGTGTACAGAAGTTTATCAAACGTCCTGTGCTGGCCTGGAGCTTGTTGGCGATAGCAGCTGTCCTGCTCATATTCTTTATGAAAAACCTTCCTTCTGGTCTTGTTCCTCAGGAGGATCAGGGAGTGATTCTTGCTGAGATTCGTGCACCGGAAGGTACAACACTTCATGAGACTCGTGAGATCGTGAAGAAAGTGGAGGAAAAGGTGCAGGAGATTCCCGAGATGGAAAGTTTTGCTACCGCCTGTGGCTATGGTATGATGTCGGGTTCGGGATCGAACTATGCCACGATGATCATCCGCTTAAAGACATGGGAGGAGCGTGAGGGCTTCAACCATTATGTCGATCTTGTCATCGGTCGTCTGTACTTTGCTTGTAAGGAAATCAAGAATGTGCAGGTGATGCCTTTCCAGTTGCCGCAGGTACCAGGATATGGATCGAACAACAGCGTGAATCTGGTGTTGCAAGATCTGGGTGATGGCGACCTGTCAGAGTTTGCCAAGCTGGCTACCAACTTCCTCACCAAGTTGGGTGAGCGAAAGGAAATCAGTATGGCTATGACATCGTATTCTGAGCGTTTCCCGAAATATCAGGTAGATATTGATCCTGCCCAGTGTGACCGTGCCGGTGTCTCACCTGCTGCCGTATTGAAGACGTTAGGGTCTTACTGCGGTGGTGCATATGTCGGCAATTACAACCAGTTCGGTAAGGTGTACCGCATCATGGCCAGTGCATCGCCTGAGTATCGTCTCGACCCGTCCTCACTTAACAATATCTTCGTTAAGGTACGTGGCGGCAAGATGGCACCTATTTCCGAGTTCGTCACCTTGAAGGAGATCGTCGGAACATCGAGCGTCGAGCACTTTAACCTGTTCCAGAGTATCACCTGTTTTGTGCAGGCTGCCAGCGGCTATACCGAGGGCGACGCTCATAAGGTGATCGCAGAGGTGTTTAAGGAAACCATGCCCAACGGTTATGGTTATGAATACAGTGGTATGTCGCGAGAACTGGAGGAAGCAGCGGGTTCCAATGCCACCGCCCTTATATATATAATATGTGTCATTCTCATCTACCTCATCCTCGCCTCACTCTATAACTCGTGGTTCACACCGATGGCCGTGCTGCTGTCAGTTCCTTTCGGACTGATGGGTGCTTTTGTGTTTGCCTATCTCGGTTCACTGTTCCATCTGCCGGGCATGGACAACAATATTTACCTGCAGACAGGTGTAATCATGTTGATAGGTCTCTTGTCGAAGACAGCCATCCTGATTACGGAGTTCGCCTCAGAGCGCCGTGCTCAAGGCATGACCATCCGTGATGCTGCTTTTGCTGCTTGTCAGGAACGTCTGCGTCCTATCTTGATGACGGTCGTGACGATGATTGCCGGTATGATTCCACTCATCATTGAGGGCGGTGCCGGTGCTAATGGAAACCGTGCTCTTGCCTTCGGAGTGGTTGGCGGTATGACTGTAGGTACTATCGCCCTGCTCTTCGTAGTTCCCACCTTCTTTATTGTTTTCCAGAAACTGCATGAGCGTTTCCAAGGGAAAGAGGTGGAAGTGATAAGTGTTGAAGAAAAAACGGAGGAATAAATCATGAAAAGACTAAGCAAAATATTCATTGCTGCGGCTGTCTGTATGATGCTTACAGGCTGCGGAATATATAATAAATACGACGAGACGAAGACCACAGCGCCAGTCGATGCTTTCGGACCCGGTATTAGTACGGGTGAAGGTTTTTCGATAGCAGATATGTCGTGGCGTGAATTCTTCACCGACCCGTTGTTGCAGAATCTTATCGAACAGGTGCTGGCAAACAACACCGACCTCAACTCCATCCGCATCGCTGTTGAAAAATCCGAGGCATCGCTGAAGGCCGCTAAGATGGCCTATCTACCGTCGCTCTACTTCTCACCGCAGGGTACGTTGGGTAAGTTTGACGATAACCCTTGGTCGAAGACCTACAACCTCCCGCTGCAGTTATCTATGGATGTCGATGTGTTCGGTTCCATCACGAATAAGAAACGTGCGTCAAAAGCCGTGCTCCTTCAGACACAGATGCAAGAGAAGGCCGTACGAGCTAATCTGATCAGTGCAGTTGCCCAACAATACTATATGCTGCAGTTGCTCGACCGCCAACTGGAAATCCTGACGATGACCGATAGTCTTTGGAATGCTTCATTAGAAACACAGAAGACGCTTTGGGAAAACGGTAAGGCTTATTCCACGGCTGTCAACCAGTTGGAATCCTCGTATCTGAATGTGAAGACACAGATTGTAGATACACACCGTAACATTCGTGCCACAGAGAATGCTCTCTGTCGTCTGATGGCTGCCACACCGCAGCATATCGAGCGTAAGAAGTGGGGTAGTTCTGCATTACATCATCCTGAGGCTCAGGGGGATACGGGTCAGCGTATGTTTGATACGAGATTCCTGAAGACAGGCGTGCCCGCCACCATGCTTGAGCAGCGTCCTGATATCCGCATGGCCAACTACGCTATGGAGGAAGCCTTCTACAATACCCAGGCTGCACGTTCCGCCTTCTTCCCCAGCATAACATTGACTGGTACTGGTGGTTGGACAAACTCGGCAGGCAGTATGGTCCTTAATCCAGGTAAGTTGCTCCTTAGTGCCGTTGGACAACTCACACAGCCCATCTTTGCACGAGGAAGGTTGATAGCCAACCTGAAGATCAATAAGCTGACGCAGGAAGATCTGCAAAAGAAGTATGTGCAGACCGTCATTGATGCCGGCAATCAGGTAAATGAGGCCATGGCCGATTGTCAAGCTGCTCGCGAGAAGAATGCTTACTACCAACGACAGGTACAAGTGCTTTATGATGCCTACACAGGTACCCATGAGTTGATGGACAATGGCAAGGCCAGCTACATCGAGGTGCTCACCGCTCAGGAGAACCTCCTCAGTTCTCAACTCAACGAGGCCATGAACATGTACAAAGGTGCACAAGCTGTCATTGCTCTCTACATCGCCCTTGGTGGTGCGATTAAGTAACTATATTTTGAACATATGAAAAAAACGGTATATTCCTTTTTTGTGCTTACAGGAATTATTTGCCTGTTTGTTGCTTGTGGTGGAAAGTCTACCAATACAAATGGATTATCAAACGATAGTATTGATCAGGAGTCAGTTGAAGGGCTTTACACTACGGTAACTGATCCTGTTACCGGTGAGGTGCGTAAAGAACTGAGACAAAAGTCGATGCCTCTTGAGCAACCTGCTCCCATGAAAGGCGTTCCTGAGCAGATCCTGAAAAGAAAGAGTTATATCACTAGCTATAATAAGGACACAAAGATACCTAATTGGGTAGCATGGCATCTCACCAGCGGTCATACACGTGGTAATCTCCAGCGTCATGACAATCTTTTTCATGAAGATATGGATGTGACAACGGGACGTGTCACCGATGATGACTATTACAATTCCGGTTATGACCGCGGTCATATGTGTCCTGCCGGAGATAATAAGTGGGATCAAAAGGCTATGAATGAGACGTTCCTCTTTACCAATATCTGTCCACAGATACATGCCTTGAATGAAGGTCCTTGGAATGACTTGGAGATGGCATGCCGCCGTTGGGCACAGAAATACGGGGATATCTATATCGTCTGCGGACCATTGTTGAGCGAAGGATTACATCGAACGATAGGAAAGCGCAGGGTGGTTGTGCCTGAACGTTTCTTTAAAGTAATCCTTTGCATGCAGGATAAACCCAAAGCTATCGGTTTTATCTATGACAATAACTCACGCAACAGTAATAAGATGTTCTCACACGCTACTACGATAGATGAAATCGAACGACTCACCGGTATCGATTTCTTCCCTTCTCTCGAGGATAAGATAGAGAATGTGGTTGAGGCAGAGCGTGGCTATTTCTAATTATAAAAAATTATTAAATAATTAATTGAAAGAGTAGAAGATAGCAGAAAAATAGGTATCTTTGCAGAAATTACTTAAAGCGTGAAAATACAAGATGTGGTCGTTGCCCTTGAACGTTTCGCGCCTCTGCCCCTGCAGGAAGGTTTTGATAATGCCGGCTTGCAGGTAGGACTGACAGAGACGGATGTATCAGGGGCTTTATTGTGTCTGGACGTGACGGAAGCCGTCATTGATGAAGCTGTATCCTTAGGATGTAACCTCATCGTCAGTCATCATCCCTTGCTCTTCCATCCTCTGAAGCAGATTTCAGATAAGAACGATGTGCAGCGGATGGTGCGTAAGGCGATACGTCATGATATTACCATCCTCTCCATGCATACGAATATCGACAATGCTGTCGGAGGTGTGAACTATAAGATTGCAGAGAAACTGGGATTAGAGCAATGCCAGTTGTTCTGTGAGAAACAGGTAGGTGATATCCAAGGAGGCAGTGGGGTAGTAGGTGTCTTTACCGAACCATTGGGTGCCAAGGCGTTCATCGACCGGCTGAAGACTGTTTTTGGTGTTCAATGTGTGATGGGTAACGAACTTTTACAGCGTCCAATCCGTAAGGTGGCTATCTGTGGAGGTGCCGGTTCTTTCCTGCTTCCAGAGGCTATCGCCATGGGAGCAGATGCTTTCATTACCGGTGAGATGCATTATCATGAGTATTTTGCCCACGAGCAGGAAATACAGATTGCTGTGATTGGACATTATCAGAGTGAGCAATACACAGCAGAACTCTTCGCAGAGATACTT
>JAFZPF010000025.1 GCA_017550455.1 Prevotella sp. | reverse complement strand
GTATCCTTGGTAAGTCTGCACTCACCACGGACAGCATCCAAGACTTGCTCAAGCCTCTCAGACAAAAGGTTGAGGAGGCAGATGACAGACAGCTTCATATTGACTTCAAATTTGATTAACATATATTAAGAGACACTAGTGAAAATATATACATAGTATTAGGCTTTGTCGGATTTTTTTCCTACTTTTGCAGGCAAGAAGCATTATCATGGGAGAGAGCCTGTTCGACATCAAAGCCTTTGAGGAGCTGTACCGCCGTCATTACACACGGCTGTATTGTTTCGCATACGATTTTGTAGGTGATATCGAGACGAGCAAGGACATCGTCAGTGAGGCATTCACCCGACTGTGGAAAGTGCGTGAGACTTTGAATAACGACAGAATAGAGGGACTGCTGTTCATCACCGTTCGCAATGACTGTATCAAATATTTGCGTAAGAAAAAGAGCAGTGACAAATATATGGCCTATTGCCTGGCCTCCATGAAAGAAGAAGATGAGCATTCATTCAGTAGTATTGACGAACGTATAGAAGAGATGCAGAGGGTTTTGGAACAACTGCCTGCACGTACACGTTTTGTAGTCGAAGAATGCTGTTACAATGAGCGTACCTACAAGGAGGTGGCAGAGATACTACAGATCAGTACCAGCGGAGTGAAGAAGCACATCGTCAAGGCTTTTGCACAACTACGGGAGCATTTCCATGTGAATAGACAAAATAAATAATAGGTTGTTAAAAAAGGAATAAAAGAGTACCCAGCAATAGTCGAAAAGGGTATTAATAATAACATTTGGTATGGAAAATAGGATTGACGATATTGAAGTAGAAGGATTCGGGGAGACATACGATGATGCCACCCTGCAAGAACAGATGCCTTCTGATTACGAGCTGTTGGAGGTGCGGCGCGCCATCAACCGCTCTCGCCTTGCCATGCCTGACGTAGACAAGGAGTGGAGCAAGTGGATGGATAATATCAAGCATGCTGAAATGATGGACGAAAACACAGAGACTGACATTAACGGGAAGAAAGCCTCTTTCATAAGACTGGCACGCGTCGTTATTGCTGCCGCTGCCGTCGCAGCATTGTTCTTTGTCATTCGCGGCATCAACTCTCCCGCCACCTTATCACCCAATGAAGTATTTACTGCTAATCCCAACAGTAAGGATGTCATGCTCTCCACCGACAATGGTGAGATGCAAGTAGTTAGCGACAAGTCATTGGCCTTTACTCCCATTCCCGGTAATCAAAAGAACAAAGGCAAGCATATCAAAATGGTAACCCTCTCCACTCCCAGGGGGAAAACTATTAAGGCCACCCTTCCTGATGGCACGCAAGTATATATGAATGCCGACAGTAAGATTGTCTTCCCCGAAAGGTTTACCGGAGAGAAACGTAATATTACTGTATCCGGTGAGGTATTCATGGAAGTAACCCCCGATAAGCAGCATCCATTTGTGGTAAATACAGACTATTTCACCACTACTGTTTTAGGAACGGTGTTTAATATCCGTGCCCACAGTCAGCGCGACGCATCACTGACATTGGTAAGTGGCAGCGTGGATATTAGTGACAAAGAGAATAAGGAACATCATATTCTGCATCCCAATGAGCAAATTATATGGGACAAAGAGACAGGATTTGACATTTCCACTGTCGACACCTATCCCATCATACAATGGAAAGATGGATTTTTCTATTTCAACAACATGCCCTTGTTAAACATCATGCAAGAACTGGGTCGCTGGTATAACGTAAGTGTTGTTTTCGAGAATCCTTCAGACATGCAACGACAGCTTCACATCGTAGCAGAACGAGATGAACCTATAGAGAAGATTCTTAAGCGTTTAAATGATTTGGACATCGTAACCATCACATTTAGCAACGGGATTATTACCATATCCTGAGAAGAAAAACAGATAGTATGATTATCTGTTATATATCACCTTTTTGTGGTCAATGATATTGACTCCACGCTGCGGAGACAGCCGTTTGATACCCTGGAGGGAATAGATATCATGATGTATATTCCGGTCTGATACGACAGAGATACCGGCAGATGACTTCTTTTCAGCCACCACACGGAGACCCACCGTGGCATAACGCCCGGAACCTTTACGTCCCTCACCACGATAGCAGATACGGCAGCTTGCCATCGTGGCATACCATGATCCACCCTTGATGATATTTACCATCTGCCCCTGCTCAGCACCGTTGGTAGCCTCTTCTATCGTTGACGTCCACTCCCAACAGTTTCCCGACATGTTATAGCAACCCCACGGACTCACCCCTTCCTCGTAGTCGCTTACAGAACAGGTATATCCTCCTGTGTCATTAATCTTGGTGAAAAGATCTGTATATACAAATCCCGTATAGTTATTATGGTCAATCCATCCGCTCACGCTCCCATTCTTTCCTATTGAGAAAATATCAGATACCTTCTCCTGTTCACCATAACGAGAGGATTTGCTGTTGTTAAAGGTTGCCAGTTGCTCTGGATCCTGTAGGATATAAGCACCTACCACCGCGTTAAAATTAAACTTGGATGACAAGACGCCATCCTCATAGCTTACCTCTGCCTGATCGCCCCAAGGATATACGGTACGCCGGTCGCCACAGGCAGCATACTCCCACTCACCTTGTGTCGGCAAACGGAAAGTATAACCGGGATATTGCTGTCCTAACCATGTACAATACGTTTCCGCTTCTTCAGCGGATACCCACACCACAGGATGCGACTCTTTCCCTTCCGGAATCCTACCCTCAGCCCAATGTTTTGGGGCAGATAATCCTGCTGATTGGATAAACGATGACCACTGCTGATTGGTTACCGCATATTTAGCCATATAGTAGTCTGACGAAATCACTACCTCCTCGCCCTGTCCCAACTGGTTATTATTATTGGCCAGCATCACATATTTTCCACTGCTCTGAATATGGGCATATTGATCGGGGGATAACTCCTGTGCCTTGCCGTACGGCACAAAGAAAAATGCCAAAACGAGGAGTAATACTATTTGATAAACTGTTTTCATGCCACAAATATACATAAAAAAAGGCAATATAAACTCGAGTAATGTAAAAAACATGTAAAAAACATTCATTCAAGGATCAATAATATGATAGTGAAAAGTTGTCGGTTTCAAATAAAAACACTACTTTTGCATCTATGAACAAGAATCAATTTCGGGGCCATACGGCCATCATCCTGGCAAACACCATCTTCGGACTCGGTGTTCCCGTGACCAAGTTTCTGTTGGAAGACTGGGTGACGCCCATGACCTATATGGCCTCACGTTGTATCGGTGCCACGCTTATCTTCTGGGTTATCAGCATGTTCCTACCGAAAGAGAAGGTAGAGAAACGCGACCTGCTGGTTATCATGGCGGGCGGTTTGCTGGGCTTCGTTATCTCACAGACCCTCACGGCATGGTCGTTGAAGTTCACCACACCCGTATATTTCTCACTGATCTCCACTCTTACACCTATCGCCACCATGCTCATGGCTGCGATGTTCTTAGGGGAACGCATCACACGAGAAAAGTCCTTAGGTGTAAACTTGGCAATCATCGGAGCGGCTCTGATGGTATTTGTAGGCTGGCAGGCAGGAGCCGGCAGTAATGACTTGCTGGGTATCTTCCTGGCAATTCTAAGCGTGCTGACATGGGTGGTTTATCTGCTTATCACCCGTAAGGTATCACAGAAATATACTGCTGTGACACAGATGAAATGGATCTTCCTGGTCTCTACCATCGCCGTACTACCCTTCTCTTGGCATGAGTTCCCGCAGACAGCCCTCTACGGAGGACAGTTCGGATGGGATGGAGCAGCAGCCATGCTCTTTATCGTGATCTTCGCCACGGTACTCGGGTACTTCCTCATCCCCTATGCCATGCAGTATCTGAAGGCCACCACGGTGAGTATATATACAAACATCCAACCGGTAGTTGCCTCACTGGTAGCTATCGCCATCGGACAAGATGTATTTACCTGGGACAAGCCCGTGGCAGCCGTGCTGGTATTGCTCGGCGCATGGTTGGTTACCAGAAAAGAGTAGAAAACTTAATATTAACCTATGGTATATAAATACGACTTTCTCATTATCGGCGCCGGAGTGGCTGGTATGAGTTATGCCTTGAAAGTAGCAAAGGCAAAGAAGGGTAAGATCTGTATGATCTGCAAGACCAACCTTGACGAAGCAAACACTTCTTTCGCACAAGGTGGTGTAGCATCTGTCACCAACACCTTAGTGGACAATTTCGATAAGCATATCGAAGATACGATCATTGCCGGTGACTATATCAGTGACCGTGCTGCTGTTGAGCAGGTGGTAAGGATGGCACCCGAACAGATTAAAGAACTGGTGCAGTGGGGTGTAAACTTCGATAAGAAAGAAGATGGCTCGTTTGATCTGCATCGTGAGGGTGGACATAGTGAGTTCCGTATCCTGCATCATGCCGATGATACAGGTGCTGAGATACAGCGCGGACTGATGGAGGCCGTGAGAAACAATCCAGATATCACCATCAAGGAGAACCATTTCGCAGTGGAAATCATCACACAGCATCATCTGGGAGCACGAGTTACCCGACGCACACCCTACATCAACTGTTATGGCGCTTACGTGCTGAATCCCGACACACAGAAAGTGGATACCTATCTGAGTAAGGTGACGGTGATGTGTACTGGTGGTTGCGGAGCCGTTTATCAGACAACAACCAACCCCATTATCGCCACTGGTGACGGTGAGGCTATGGTATACCGTGCTAAGGGTACCGTACAGGATATGGAGTTTGTGCAGTTCCATCCCACAGCGCTCTATTCACCTGGCGAGACTCATCCTGCCTTCCTCATCACGGAGGCCATGCGTGGCTATGGAGGAATCCTCCGGTTACCCAATGGTGAAAGTTTCATGGAGAAATACGATGAGCGTCTCTCATTAGCCCCACGAGATATCGTGGCACGCGCCATCGATAAAGAGATGAAGGTACACGGACTGAGTCATGTCTGTCTCGACGTTACCCACAAAGATCCTGAAGAGACGAAACATCACTTTCCCAATATCTACCTAAAGTGTAAGACATTGGGTATAGATATCACCAAGGATTATATCCCTGTTCGCCCTGCTGCTCACTATATGTGCGGCGGTATCAAGGTGGATCTTAACGGCTGTTCCAGCATCGAACGGTTATATGCGCTTGGTGAATGCTCCTGTACAGGGTTACACGGAGGCAACCGCTTGGCCAGCAACTCACTGATAGAAGCCGTTGTATATGCAGAGACTGCTGCCCGTCATTCCCTGGAACATCTCGATCTGTATGATTTCAACGAGCAGATTCCCGAGTGGAATGATGAGGGAACGATGAGTAACGAGGAAAAGGTGCTCATCACACAGAGTGTAAAAGAAGTGGGTGAGATTATGTCCAACTATGTAGGTATTGTGCGCAGTAACCTTCGTCTGCAACGTGCCTGGGACCGTCTGGATATGCTTTATGAGGAGACTGAACGACTCTTCAAACGTGTAAAGGCCAGCAAGGATATCTGCGAATTGCGTAACATGATCAATGTAGGTTATCTGATCACCCGACAGGCACTCGAACGTAAGGAGTGCCGTGGACTACACTATACGATTGACTACGCTGCTCACGGATATGACAAATAGTTGATTCGTTTAGAAGAAGCTAATGAGTTAATGAGTTCGTTAGTTTTGTTTATTAGTTATAAGTTGCCCCGAAGATGTGTAAATCTTCGGGGCAATTAGTTATCGTTAACGTTCCCGTTATCCTTTTATTTCAGATCCAAGGGATTACCGATGCAGCCGCTCGGCATTTGGATATGTATCAGCGCACATACGGTAGGTGCTATGTCAGTGATATAACAGGCACGCTGTGAGGTACCTGGTTTCACACCCCATCCATAGAGCAAGAAAGGAAGATGACAGTCGTATGGATTCCACAAGCCATGTGAAGTTCCGTAACCTCCACTTCCAAGGTACCCCGGCTTGAGTATCAGTTGTATCTCACCGGAACGCTCACGGTTAAAACCATTGACGATCTTCTCTTTGACAACGGCAGGAATAGGAGCAGCCATCACCTTCTCCAGATCAACGACATACGAGAAGCAATCCTTCTCCTCGAGAAAGTTAACCATCTCTTCACGTACCTTGCACTCCTCAAGACCTGCCTCCTTGATACCATTATGATTGAGGACAACCCTGTAATCCTGAATGGCGTTACCATACTTCATCTCTTTTCCGAAGATCGTTGCCAAATGCTTGTTCATCTCCTCCAGTATTTGTCTAGAATGGAAGATACCGGTTGGAAGACGATGATCCAGGTTCAGTTGCACACTATTGGCTGCTCCATGGTCTGCAGAGAGGAATACGAGATATTGCCCCTTCCCAATCTGCTTATCCAGGAAACTGAAGAACGATGCCAGTTGTTTGTCTAACTCTACATACTGGTCATGGGTCTTCGGATCATGGGTACCGAACTTATGACCTACCTTATCAGGACAAGAGAAACTGATCGTGAGCATATCCGTTACCTTGTTTTTACCTAACTGTTCATTGAGGATAATAGCCTTGGCCATCTCCACCACGATCTCATTCCCATAAGGAGTGTACTGTATATCATCCAACGGCAACTTTTTTATTCCGCTATTGTATTTCTTCACCCAGTCAGGCAGTTCACTCATATAATATGTACTGGTGATAAAACCGTTTGCCTTCTCATCAAACCAATAGGCAGCATTCGAACTGTGTCCGGAAGGAAAGATAGCAGCCCTGTCTTTATAAGAGACACCGAACAACTTCGCCTGCCAATTGGTGGCAGTCCTTAACTCATCTCCTATCGTTGTCACCAACAGGTTCCGGGGAGAGCGCAGTCCTGCTTTCGTTTCACTGCCCACCGTCTGAACGTCAGAATCTTCACAGCAATACACACTCTTTCCTTTTATATAGAAACTGTTTCCCGCTATTCCATGAATAGAGGGCACGCTACCAGTGAACAAAGAGGTATGTCCAATAGCAGTAACTGAGGGGATGTAGTTGATCATGCAGTTCTCGAAGTTGTAACCCTCATTCATCATCCTTTTGAATCCTCCTTCAACATACTCATCGTAATAACGATAGAGATAATCCCAGCGCATCTGGTCAACGGCAATGCCGACGACGAGTTTCGGTCGCTCCTGAGCCATGGTTGTCAATGAGACCATAGCAAGCATTAATAATAAAAAGAACTTCTTCATTGTAACTATTATTTTAGATAAACTATTTACCTTAACTATAATTTTTCAATTATCAATTATCAATTCTCCATTTCTTTTATCTCGTCAGAGAGAATTTCATGCTCAGACCGAAGTCACGTATCGTGGTAGGATACGAACTACTACTGAGCAACGGTGTGTTTGTCTGACGATCATAGTAGAAACTCATCGTCAACAGACGGGATAAGGTATAGTCAGCAGAGAATGACAGTTTGAATGCATTGTTACCACTGCTCGCATTACTTGTCATGGAAGCAATATCCCTCACGATGGCTGCCTGTTGCCGCAGACTCAGATCCAGTCGCAGATTAAGGTCATGGTTGAAGTTACTCCTTCCCCTGCTCGTCTGTGACTGTCGCTGTTGTTGAGCATTATTATTCTGACGGTTACCATTACCGCGGTTGTTCGCCGTACGAGAGTTGCTCTTCTTACTCTTCTGAGAGAACAACTTGAAATCATTGATCTTATAAGAGAAGCCCACCACCCAGTCGTGACTGCTCGACTCGTTGATCTGCACACTCGTCATCGACAGGTTCAATACTCTGGTAGTACGATACTCCAGTTTACAGGTGAGGTTATTCTGTAGAGTTACATCCACGCCGAGCAGTGGTGAGAACGCCTCATTAATACTCACGGTAGAGATATTAAACATCGACGATGGTGTAGGATTACCCGTTGTAGCATCGGTAACAAACCCTAAACCGTTCATATATTCCATGAAAGTGCTGTAGCTGGAATAAGAGCCCACAGCAAAGATACTCTTATAGGAATGGTTGATATTCACACTCTTGAAATGATCGCGGAACCAAGGCAACTGCCCTAACCCACTGTAACGGAAGGACCAGTTAGGCAGCATTCGGGCTATAGATGGGAAGATATCCAGTTTACTGCCTCCCGAACTGGTGTAGTTCGCCAGGAATGCAGGCACCATCACATCGGCACTATATTTCTTTACCATGCCATTCTCTGCATTGTATGTCTGTCCGGCCATACTTGTGCCTACCGGATAAACAGCTCCTTCGTATTGTGCTTGAACCCTTGCCTGATAATGGTCAAGAGATCGGCAGAATTTCTCGAAGGAGGCCGAATAATAGCCGTTATTGGCATTACCCATCCCCTCAAGAGCACTCTTCATCGAGAGTGTTGTCATGGTGAATGTTCCACTCTGCGTCATCGGCATGCCGGCAAACATATAGTGTATACTTTTGGCACGTGTCTCTGTACGGTTAGCATTCAGATCGATACGGAAATTCTTCATCGGTTCTAAAGTCATGCGGATCTGCAGATCCGATGTCTTGTTCATCGTGGCAGGCGTAGAGATGCCGTCGTCTATCAAGAGCCAATCGTTCTCTACTGCCTTGTTGATATAACTGTCATCGGTCAGTCCGAAGGCAAAGTCAAGACCGGGAGCCATCAGACCGTCACGTCTCTGTCCGAAGACATCACCGGCCATAGGCATGAAGCCCGGTATCGACATCGCATTCTGCTGACGATACGACAGACTGACATTCCT
>JAFZPF010000178.1 GCA_017550455.1 Prevotella sp. | reverse complement strand
CAGACAGGTAAAGCGATGAATGTCTCTTACGACAATCTGAAGATCAACGGAAATGTTATCCTATCAGAAATGCCATACAAGTATTATAGTGAGTGGATGACTCATTCAGAGATGGCACGTGTCCCCCACTCTTACATGCTTGACTTTGCCAAGAAGCCCCATTGGAGTTATACCAGCGGTACAGAGATGTGTGCTATGCTGGACACCTACAAACAGTATGGTGACGAGAGCATCTACGGTTACCTGCAGGAGTATCCTGATACGATGATTGATGAGAACGGTGTGGCAACAGGCTACAAATACGAAGACTTCAACCTCGACAATGTCCGTCCGGGTAAGTTCCTCATCGCCATGTACAAGCTAAATCCGCAGAAGAACCAACTGGAGATTCTGAAGACGCTCTTCAAACAGTTGGAGAAACAGCCACGTACACAAGAAGGTGTTTTCTGGCATAAAGCCATCTACGCCAATCAGGTATGGCTTGACGGTATCTTCATGGGACTACCTTTCTATACCGAGGCTGCACCACTCTTGAAAGGAAAGAAAACAAAGAAATACTACAATGATATTGTCGATCAGGTAGTGAAGACCGACAGAAGAACCTTCGATGAGAAAACCGGTCTGTGGAAACATGCATGGGACGAGACCCACACTGCTTTCTGGGCAGATAAAGAAACAGGACAGTCGAAGCACACCTGGGCACGTGCCATGGGATGGTATGTGATGGCAATGGTTGAGATTCTCGACAACCTTCCACAGGATCATCCACGACGTGGTGAGGTTATCGATGTGTTCCAGCGCGCTATGACGGCATTGGTGAAACATCAGGATAAAAAAACAGGTGTGTGGTATGATGTGCTCGATGTAAAAGATCCACGAAACTATCTCGAGTCAACAGCCTCCTCCATGTTTGCCTACACATTGCTGAAGGGTGCCCGTATGGGATATCTCAATGACAGTTTCCGTGAGGCAGGTATCAAGGCATACAAAGGAATCCTCAAGGAGTTTATCCGTGTGAATGAGGATAAGACGATCTCACTGACCCGTTGCTGCGAGGTGAGTGGCTTAGGTCCGGCTCCCGGTCCATACGTAAAGAAGCCAAACTATCGTCGTGACGGTTCTTTTGACTATTATATGTCAGAGCCTATCCGTGATAACGATGGTAAAGGACTCGGTCCGTTCATCTGGGCATCACTTGAGATGGAGCAACTCGGCTATGATACTGAGAAGCTGAACAAAGAATAACATCTATATTTAATAATGATTACAATGTATAAGAAGCTATTTAGTATTTTCATCTTTATATCATTAGGAGTAACTTTAGCACAAGCTCAGGCTCCTGCCTTCCCCGGTGCTGAGGGTCACGGACGGTATGTTACCGGTGGTCGTGGAGGTGAGATACGTCATGTCACTAACCTCAACGACAGTGGAACCGGTTCATTACGTGCAGCTGTCAGTGGAAGTACTAAGAAGATTGTCGTCTTTGATGTAGGTGGCGTGATAGCACTTAAATCAGATTTAGGTATTGGTGCAAACACCACTATTGCCGGTCAGACGGCTCCCGCACCAGGTATTACACTTCGCTATTACACCGTGCAGCCCAATGGTGACAACATTATTTTACGTTATATTCGCTCTCGTCGTGGCCAAGAAAAAGATGTAAACGATGGTGCCGATGCTATCTGGACTCGTAATAAGACTGGAATCATCTTAGACCACTGTTCTTTCTCATGGAGTATCGATGAGGTTGCATCTTTTTATGATAATAACAACTTTACCATGCAGTGGTGTACACTCGGTGAGAGTCTGAACAATGCAGGGCATGGAAAAGGAGCACACGGCTATGGTGGAATCTGGGGTGGTAAGTTAGCTTCTTTTCATCATAACCTTATTGCACATGTTAACAATCGCTCACCTCGTTTTAATGGAGCACGTTATGAATGGCAAGGTTATAAAAGCAACAAATTATATAACGAGTACCAATGGGAAAACGAGGTACAGGCAGAAATAGTTGATTTCCGTAACTGTGTTATCTATAACTGTGGTAACGGATGTTATGGAGGTCCCGGTGGTGGTTATATCAATATAATCAACAACTATTATAAGACAGGTCCTGCAGGATCCACCAGTCGTGTCACAACCGTCTCCATTGCGAATAGTACCAGTTCTGCTGACAACAAGAAATACTGGGATATGACCAGCCGCTATTATATCAATGGTAATCAGGTAAACGATAATGCCAACTACGATTGGACAAATGTATCTTATGATAGTGGTGTATTCACCATAAATGGAGAGCGCTATACGTACGATAATAATCATTACTATGGTAATAGCGTTACTTATGTAAAGAATAGTAATGGTAATGACTGTGTTAAGATCAAACTTGACGAGCCTACTCAAAAAGGTGAGGTTACTACTCATTCCGCAACAACTGCATTTAATAAGGTATTAGACTATGCCGGTGCATCCCTCGATCGTGATGATGTAGATGCTCGTTATGCCCAAGAAGCAAAGAATGGAACTGCAACCTATACCGGTTCTGTGACTGGGAAAAAAGGTCGCATCGATCTTGTTTCTGATGTTAATGGTTACACAGAGGAGAACTTTGGAAAGTCGGGCCGCACTGAAGGGTTTGATACCGATAACGACGGTATGCCTGATCTGTGGGAAACAGCCAACGGACTGAATCCGAATGATGCCAGCGATGCAAAGACATATACCCTTGATAGCAGCAAACAGTGGTATACCAACCTGGAGGTTTATCTCAGCTCATTGGTAGAAGATATCATGAAAGCTGGTAATGCCGATGCTACAGAGAGTGTGGATGAATACTACCCCACATGTACGAAGGTAGATTTAAGCAGTACTGTAAAAGTCTTCGACGAAGGAGGTTCCGGGGGTGGTGGAAACACAGGCCCTGATACTCCGATAGAAACATCTAAAGTCATTTATTATTGGCTTGACAGTTTCTCTTCTGCAAATGAAGTAACATTCAATGATGGTGCTAAGATTGCAATAACTGGAAATACAGGAAAGAACATTACCAGTGCAAAGGATATTACTATTGAAGGTTCTAAATATACAACCATGAAACTGTCCAATGGTGCTCAGAATACACTGACTATGCCAGAGGGATGTAAGGTTGTGAAGATGACATTCTATAGCTATATTAACAAAGCTTCTTCAGAAACAGAACGCATATCCTATTGGAAAGAAGTTGCCGGTGTTACATTTGATGAAACAAATGCCCTTTCATGTTATAATGATGGGGATCTCACCAAACCTGATGTACGTGAATTTACCTTAGCAACGCCTTCGAATGACGTCACCTTTACCAATAATGGAGACCAGCTTTGTTATGTATTGGCAGTGGACTATACCAAAGGTGGTTCTTCTGGTATCGAACACCCTGTAAGTATTAACTTTAATAAAGATGAATTCTACAACCTCAATGGACAAAAAGTTTCTCAACCCGTTAAAGGTATTTACATACTTAAACAGAAAGATGAGAACGGAAAAACTCTCACCCGTAAGGTAATAAAGAAATAAGCAATTAAAAAGTACAAGTTTTATCCCTCTCCAAACCCCTCTCATCCATCGATGAAGAGGGGTTTCGTTTGATAACTATTTGTTTATTTTCTTAGCAAGTAGACTGACAATAAACTTGCAAGTATTATCTGTATTGAGTACCTTTGCATCGTACTATTAAAAACTCAATATGGATGAATTACAAGTAATAAAAAGTAAGATCTTTGAGATACGCGGACAGAAGGTTATGCTCGACTATGATCTCGCTGCAATGTATGGCGTCGAGACTAAAAGATTAAATGAACAGGTAAAGCGAAACATCGAGCGTTTCCCTGACGACTTTATGTTTCAACTAACGAAAGGAGAATGGGAAATATTAACAAAACAGTATATAAAGTCAAAATTCGTGACCGCAAATACATCTAGGAATCAAAAAGATATCATTTTGCGGTCGCAATTTGCGACCGCAAAATCCTTTACAAAATCACGCTCTACTCCCTATGCTTTTACCGAACAAGGTGTCGCCATGTTAAGCAGTGTGTTACGCTCGCCATTAGCTATTCAAGTAAACATCGGCATCATCCGTGCATTTGTAGAATACCGTCGGATGACATCAACGCTTTCAAATTCCAATACGGATGCGGATATATCACAACTGCGAAAAGAATTCGAAGAATTGAAACTAGATATTGAAGATATCCTACACGATCAAAATGACATTAATGAGAGCACCCGAATGCAACTTGATAACATTTCAATGGTTTTAGCAGAATTACAAGCTAAAGAACCAAAACAAAGAACAAAAAGAAAAATCGGGTTTATACAAGATGAATAGCTTGATGATTGACTTGTAAAGGATGATAAACATCTATGGATAATCCATATTCAACAGATATCACATGCATCATGAGAATCTATAATAATGCAATGAAACTGAAATATTATTTTAACTACATTTGCACGTTAAATTATTGCAGGTTTACAATATTATTCGTAACTTTGCCATGTAATTTGCATTATCGGCTAATCCCTATAAACTGAGATATTTAATTATTAACTAAAAAAATAAAACGCT
>JAFZPF010000177.1 GCA_017550455.1 Prevotella sp. | reverse complement strand
TCGATGGCTGAAGAGGATTACTGGGCTATGGCTGCAGAGTTTGCCGACTCTGTGGGATGTGATGTCATCAACAGTTCTTTAGGCTATCATGAGTATGATAATAAAAGTACTAATTACCGCTACCGTGACCTGACCGGAAGATATTCCCTCATCTCACGTACAGCTTCTATGTTGGCAGACAAAGGCATCGTCCATGTCAACAGTGGCGGAAACAGCGGGATGGGTACCTGGAAGAAAATCGGCGTTCCCGCCGATGCCACGGATATCCTGGCAGTGGGTGCCACGAATAAAGAACGGGTGAATGCGGCATATAGCTCGGTAGGGCCTTCCGCCGACGGCAGGATAAAACCGGATATCGTAGCGTTAGGTAATCCATGGCTGATCAGCGGCAAAGGAATGATGACCATCAGTTCGGGCACTTCCTTCGCTGCCCCACAGATATGTGGATGGGTGGCTTGTCTGTGGCAAGCACTGCCCGGCAAGACAGCCCGTGAGATACTCGATTTGGTAAGGATGTCGGGTGACAACACTGAATACCCTGACAATATCTTCGGTTATGGTATGCCCGATTTCTACAATGCCTATCAGATGGGGAAAGGGGAAATTGATAATTGATAATCGCCGAAGGCAATTGATAATATGACAAAAGCACTGACACTCTATGAGTTAAACCAGTTAGTTCGTGAAACCATTGAACTATCTATGCCTGATGAATATTGGGTAGAGGCAGAGTTGTCGGAAGTAAGAGAGGTGCGCGGTCATTGTTATATGCAACTCATACAGAAAGATGATCGTTCGAACACCCCTGTCGCACAAGCCAGTGCCCGCTGTTGGAAAAACACATGGATGACCGTCAGACCATTGTTCGAGAAGACCACCGGTGAGCGGATGCATGTCGGCATGAAGGTACTGCTGAAGGTATATCCGCAGTTTCATGAGAACTATGGTTTCTCCTGGATCGTCACAGATATCGATCCCACCTATACCATCGGTGACATGATGCGTAAGCGTCAGGAGATTATCCGTACACTGAAAGAAGAGGGTGTCTTCGATCTGCAGAAATCACTCACCCTACCTATGTTCTGCCAGCATATCGCCGTCATCTCCAGTGCTAACGCTGCAGGCTATGGCGATTTTGTGAACCAACTGTCGAACAACGAGTATCATTTCCGCTTTCATACACAACTCTTCCCAGCCATCATGCAAGGAGAACAGGTGGAGAGTAGTATCATTCAGGCTTTGGACAACATCTACAGAGTCAACCATCAGCGAATGACCGGTGAGGATCAGGAGATGCCTTTCGACTGTGTGGTTATTATCCGTGGAGGTGGAGCAACAGCCGATCTCTCAGGGTTTGACACGCTGGCCCTGGCAGAGAATGTGGCAAACTTCCCGATACCTATCATCACGGGTATCGGACACGAAAGGGATGAGAGCATTCTCGATATGGTCTCTCATACCCGTGTAAAGACACCTACTGCCGCTGCAGCCTTCCTGATCAACCAGCTTAAGATTGTGTATGACCGTCTCAACGATTTACAGCAGGATATGATGAAAGCCATCTATCTTCGTATGGAGAAGGAACAGACTCGCATCAGTCGGTTATCAGGGAAGATCACGCTCCTTTTCTCAATGGTGAAGTCACGCCAAGATACTGTACTACAGTCATACGCTCACCGCATGATCACTGCCATCAACCGTTATCTCGACAGGGAACATAACAAACATGAGAAGATGGAAAATCTTTTCCGGCCATATGCTGAGAAGAAGATGATGCATGAGCATTACCGCCTCCAGTTGTTGGAGCAGCGCATGGAAGCCCTCAATCCTGAACGATTGCTGAAACGCGGCTACAGTATTACAACACACAATGGCCTGACGGTGAAAGATATCTCACAAATCAAGAAAGGTGACCGGCTCGTCACTCATCTGAGCAACGGTAGTGTACAGTCTATTGTAGAATAAAACATCAACAACATATGGATAAGCAAGTGAAATACGAGGAGGCCATGCGCCAACTGGAAGTGATCGTTACGAAGATAGAAAACAACGAGCTCGACATCGATGAGTTAACCACTCAACTGAAAAAAGCGAAAGAACTGATCTCCCTATGTAAGGAGAAACTCGTCAAGACCGACGAAGAACTCAAACGTATTCTTGAGGAATAGTGTAGAGTGTTGAGTGTTGAGTTTAGGGTTTTATTGGCTATTGCCTTCGGCGATTACCGTCGCGACTCGGCATAGCTCATGCGAGCATAGCTCTGCTCTCACTGCTCCGGTAATTGTTTATTGGTTATTGTTAATTGTTAATTGTCCCCCATGTTATTACCCGACGGATTTGAACAGACGACAGCGCTATTGATGGGCACTGAACGATGGGAACGCTATCAGGAGAGTCTCTCATCGGAACGCCCTGTGAGCATTCATCTGAACAAGATGAAGACACAGGCTATGACGGTGGATCCTGAGATGTTTCAAACACAGATACCCTGGTGTCCCAACGGTTTTTATCTGAGACAACGGCCCACGTTCACCTTTGACCCGCTATGGCATGCCGGACTGTACTATGTGCAGGAGGCTGCGTCGATGTTTATCAGTGAGGTGCTACGACAGCATACCTCCTTGCCAGTGATGGCCTTGGATCTCTGTGCTGCTCCCGGCGGTAAGTCATTGCTCCTGAGAGACACCCTCCCCGCAGGCAGTCTGTTGTTTTCTAATGAGCCCATGCGCCACCGCGCCAATATCCTTTCCGAGAATATCCAGAAACAAGGGAATCCCGATGTCGTGGTCACCAACAACTACGCACAAGACTATCGGCGCTCAGGAATGCTCTTTGATGTGATCCTTACCGACATGCCTTGTTCTGGTGAAGGTATGTTCCGCAAAGAACCGGAAGCGTTGCAGCAGTGGACGCCACAGCTGGTGGACCAGTGCAGTCAACTGCAACGTAACATCCTCGATGATATCTGGCCCTGTCTGAAAATCGGTGGTATCCTCATCTACAGCACCTGTACCTTCAACCGACAGGAGAATGAGGATAATATCCGGTACATCCTCGACCATTATGATGCGGAGGTACTACCCATAGAAATCTCCAAGGCATGGGGCATTACCCCCTCCTTGTCAAAGGATCTCCCCTACTCTGTCTTTCGTTTTATTCCCGGAATGACACACAGTGAAGGACTCTTCATGGCGGTAATCCGGAAAAACGACGGGGAGGTAAGCAACAGAAAAAAAGACAAGAAAGACAAGGGTAAGACAAAACAAAGAGGGAATAACAACAAGACAGCTATCCCTCATTGGTTACTTCATCAGGACGACTATCATCTGGTGTGGAAAGAAGATCTCGTGACTGCCATTCATCAACAGTGGCGCGACACCTATGCCAACGCAGAAAGCACCCTTAAGGTGATCCATGCCGGTGTGCCCCTGGCTGTGAGTAAAGGGAAAGACCTCATCCCTTGTCATGCACTGGCACTCTCCACCGCGCTCGACAGCAGTGCTTTCCCCACGGCGGAAGTTGATGCACCCACAGCATTACAGTACTTACGGAAAGAAACCATCACCCTGTCGGAGTCGCTCCCGAAAGGATTCGTCCTGATCACTTTCCGCAAGCAACCCATCGGGTTTGTCAAGAACCTCGGCAACCGCACCAACAACCTCTACCCCGCAGAGTGGAAAATCAAGAGCAGTTACCTCCCCGACAACCTGCCCTTGGTATTGAAATAAAAGCAATAATATATCAGATGACCTAATATGAATAGAGTTTGCTGTTACGTAAGTTAAAGAAGGGGTGTTAAGATTATAGGCAGGAGGTGGAGCGCAGCGGAACCCCTGCAATGATGCATACAATCATCAAAACCCTGAAAGGGTGACAGATTCTGTCATACCTACGGCATTCATTAATAGCAACCTTTTCACAGGGGTTACGCTTCGCTTCACCCCTGCCTATGTT
>JAFZPF010000176.1 GCA_017550455.1 Prevotella sp. | reverse complement strand
GCGACTGCTCGGCAGTTATTACGAAGGTACGTCGAAGAACCTGAGCGGTCGGCATAAGATTCCTAACCCGAACAAGAAAAAGAAAGATGGCACGGTGGATGAGCAGGCTCCCGATAGTATTGTGTCGCCGTTCAGTAATCCTTGGATGCGTCCTGACGAGATTAATATGTATTATGCTATGGGTGACTCTGTGATGAAGAATATCCGTACGGTGAGTGTGCCGTGGTGTGCTTACAGTACGGTGATACAGTTACGCTCATGGTTGCCGGACGAGGTGGGAGGTGTCGCATGGATCGCCTTGGATAATCCAGGTGAGAGTCCGCGCTTTCCTATCTTCTGTGGTACTACCAAACTGCCGAAGATGCTGGAGACATGCGGACAGCATGTGGACCGTGATGATGCTGCACTGTGGCATTATCGTAAGGCAAACCGACTGGCTACGGTCAGATGGGGAACCTACCGTAAAACATTAGAGCCGTTGCGTGACTATTTCATCGAGAAAGGTATGCGTGAATTGCCGTTCGTGGAACAGATGTATCGTGATCTGGTAACCACGGACAAGGATGGTAAGCCGGACAATAAGAAGGCAATAAATATGCTCAATGGTTATACCGCCGACTTTTTCGGTGCTACTATACAGCGTTGGGATGAGATGGCGCGCTACTTCTGGCGCCAGACTTGGACGGGATTTTAAAGTTTATAGTTCATAGTTCATTATTCATATTTTAGGGCTTAGAAATCTCTAAGCCCTAAAATTATAACTATTAATTATTGATTATTCCTTAGTGTGTGGCTTTCCACCAAGCGGTGGAGGAGAGGGCACCCGTCACATTCTTATTTGTGGTGGGGTCGGATATAGTGACGCCGGAATAAATCTTGATGGTTGTTTTCTTCTCATTGAATGAGGAATAGAACAATCCTGTGGTACGTTTATAGGGCACAACTTTTTCCAACTGTGCTTTTGCTTGTGACAATAGGGAGGCATCGTGACATAGCGCGTTGAGATAATCACCCATGTCGAAGAATACGGTAGGCTCTAGACCGTCCATCACTTGGATGTCACTGCTACCAGTACCCGTGGGATTACTGTTGTTGATGGTTTTCATCAAGGATGCCATTGCTTCTAACTGATCACATTTGATCACTGATAAATTGCCACAACTGAAATCCTCGGTATAGCCATCACTGAAAGTGACAGAATAATTCTTATAATAATTATAAAAACCATCCACTATACCATTGTAATCCCCTCGGAGAATATTGCGTCCTACCGTGGCGTACGGCATACCGTCGCCCATCACCTCAGTGGGTGATGCTATCAGATAGTCAGTGACATCCTTCAAATCATATGCCACCTCTATGCAAGACATATAACAGTTGTCGAATAAGATGTAATCCGTATGTCTGAAAGACTGTCTGATGGCTGATGCTAAAGAAGAAACCTCAGCCTGCTGGCGGCGGTCTCCGGTATTGCCGTAGAATCGTGTTACGGGACGATGACTGACTTTTCTGCCGTTACTCTTACTACCGGCATAGAAACTAGTGAAGTTGGTGCCTTTGGGAACCCATCCCAAAGCATGACAACCCACCACAATACCATATGATTTAGCAGGAGCATAATCCTTCACTTCGTTGAACAGATCGGTCATGCCTGCTACCGTAGTATAACTGGGTTCTGTCGTACCGAAACCATAATCTCTTCTCAGGGTATCTCTCACACACTTCCCGTTTTTGAAGTCAAGATTAATGAGCATGGCACGGGTGGGAGTGGTACAAAGGAAAACCAACAGTTTTTTCTTGCCCAAACCACCATTGAGGTCGATAGCTGTCTCCATGGCCGTGATATTCTTCAGGAGGAAGGGATACAGCTCATCACCTGCCCATGGCATATACATCAGTATTGTCTGTTCGGCAGGGCCAGTTGGCGGATCCGGCTCGGGATCGTCATGCCCTCCACAACTCATAAACATGGCGATGGCAGCCATCAGCATCAACGACAGTTTTTTCATATTATCTCTTCTTGAGTTCTGCAATTGTTTCCTTGATGGCAGCAATCTTCTCTTCAGAATCGTGCTGCTTCTTACGTTCCATAGCCACGACAGCCTCGGGAGCATTTGCTACGAAACGTTCGTTAGAGAGTTTCTTCATAATACCAGCCAAGAAGCCCTCTAAATGAGTGAGTTGTGCTTCAAGCTTCTTCAACTCTGCCTCAACGTCAATGAGGTCACCTAATGGCACGGCATACTCGAAAGTACCGATCATGAAACTGGATGCATCAGCTGACTTATCTGCTACAATCTCCATGGCAGAGACATTTGCCATCTTCTTCACCACCTCATCATAAGCAGTCAAGTGGTTCTCACCGATAATCTGCAGTTTCAGTGCCTCTTTCTGTGCGATATTCTTCTGATTACGAACTGCACGGATACCACTTACAATCTGCTTCACCAGTTCGATATCATTCACCAGTCGTTCATCTTCTGCATTCGGAGCAGCGATCTCACAAACTTTCACCATGATACTCTCACCCTGCTTACGTTCATAGAGATGTTGCCAGAGCTCCTCGGTGATGAATGGCATGAACGGATGCAGCATTTCGAGCAGTTTCTCAAAGAAACGCAGTGTGGCATCGTATGTGATGCGGTCAATCGGTTGTAAGTAAGCAGGTTTGATCATCTCGAGATACCAGCTGGAGAATTCATCCCAGAACAGACGATACACAGCCATCAATGCCTCGGAGATACGATACTTGGAGAAGAGGTCATCGAGTTCTTCGTTCACCTTCTTCAGTTTTGCCTCAAACCAAGCAACGGCAATCTTGCTGGATACAGGCTGCTCCAGATCTGCTGTTTCCCAACCTTTTACCAGTCGGAAGGCATTCCAGATCTTATTGTTGAAGTTACGTCCTTGCTCGCAGAGTGCCTCGTCAAAGAGGATATCGTTTCCTGCAGGGGCAGAGAGCATCATACCCATACGTACACCATCGGCACCGAACTTCTCAATCAAGGCGATAGGGTCGGGGGAGTTGCCGAGAGATTTCGACATCTTCCTACCGAGTTTATCACGAACGATACCGGTGAAATATACATTCTTGAAAGGATACTTACCCATGTATTCCTCTCCTGACATAATCATACGGGCTACCCAGAAGAAGATAATATCCGGAGCTGTCACCAAGTCGCTCGTGGGATAATAGTAGTTGATCTCCTCATTACCGGGGTTATTGATACCATCGAAGAGTGAGATTGGCCACAACCAGGAAGAGAACCAGGTGTCGAGGGCATCCTCATCCTGCTTGAGATCGTCGATGGTGAGTGCATCATTTCCTGTCTTTTGTATAGCCAACTCAAGTGCTTTCTCAGGAGTCTCAGCTACTACGAAATGCTCTGTGCCCTCACTCTTCTCTGTGTCCTCTGTGTCGTAATAATAGGCAGGGATACGATGTCCCCACCATAGTTGACGGGAGATACACCAGTCTTGGATATTCTCCAGCCAGTTCTTATAGGTATTCTTGTATTTCTCAGGGTAGAAATTCATTTCACCGTTCATCACAGGCGGTAAGGCGATGTCAGCAAAGTGCTGCATACGGAGGAACCACTGCATGCTGAGTCGTGGTTCGATGGCAGTGTCAGGATTACGCTCGGAATAACCGACCTTATTAATATAATCTTCCACACGCTCCATCAGTCCGGCTTCAGCTAAGTCAACCGTAATCTTCTTACGGCACTCGAAACGATCCATACCCACATACAAAGGACTCTCATTGCTGATGGTACCGTCGGCATTGAAGATATCGATGGTTTCCAAATGATGTGTCTTACCCAGCATATGGTCGTTGGTGTCGTGAGCAGGAGTAACCTTCAGACAGCCAGTACCGAACTCGATATCCACATAACGGTCTTCGATGACAGGAATCACTCTGTTAACGAGCGGCACAATTACCTTCTTACCTTGCAGCCATCTGTTCTTTGGATCTTTAGGATTGATACACATGGCGGTATCACCCATGATCGTTTCCGGACGGGTGGTAGCTACAACAGCGTAATAACCCTTCGCATCATGATGGATCACATTACCATCCTCAATCAACTGATCCTCGTTTTCAAGTGTTTCTAGGTCAGCTACATAATACTTCAGATGATACAACTTACTGTGTTCTTCCTTATATACAACCTCTTCGGTAGAGAGGGCAGTAAGGGCTTTCGGATCCCAGTTTACCATGCGCAGACCGCGATAGATGAGTCCTTTGTTATAAAGATCAACGAAAACCTTGATAACACTCTTGGAACGTGTCTCATCCATGGTGAATGCGGTGCGGTCCCAGTCACAACTGGCACCCAGACGTCGTAACTGTTTCAGGATGATACCACCATGCTCATGGGTCCAATCCCATGCATGACCGAGAAACTCTTCACGAGTAAGATCATGTTTCTTAATACCCTGTTCACTCAGTTTTTTCACGACTTTCGCCTCAGTAGCAATAGAGGCATGGTCGGTACCTGGTACCCAGAGTGCGTTCTTGCCTTTCATTCGGGCTCTGCGGATGAGAATATCCTGTATGGTATTGTTCAGCATGTGCCCCATATGCAGCACACCGGTAACATTAGGTGGTGGGATAACAATGGTGTAAGGCTCTCTGCCGTCGGGCTTTGAGCTGAACAGTTTGTTATCTACCCAATACTGATACCATTTTGATTCTACTTCATGGGGATCATACTTGGAGGCAAGTGCCTCTTGTTGTACATTAATGTTCTCTGTTGCCATGTATTTTATGATTAATCTTTTTATCCTATAAAAAATCTCGGCAAAGGTACGAAAATTCTGATTAAGTGAGAAGAAAATAATAGTTTATTTTCTCGAGCGTGAAGAATTTATTAAATAAGTGAGCACAATGCAAAAGAAAAATCGTTTTTTCTTATAGTATTGTCGAGCGAAAGTACCTTCAGCTGTGTTAAAGGTACAACAAAAAATTATATTTTTGTTTGTTTTCAATAATTATTTGTAAATTTGCACCGAATTTTAAAAATAATCTACACTACAAATAATGTCCAAAATAACTATAAGTTGAAAAAATCAATATAATTGATTACTTTTGAAGGACATATTCGTCTTAATAAAGATATGTGTGTCTTATGAGGACTGTATAACTGTATAACATTAACTTAATTAATATTAATTAATCTATGAACAAGATGTTTTATTTAAGCAAAAGTCGTTCCCGTAATGTACGGAGAGCATTGCTTGCTCTGCTTGCCATACCGGTATGCATGCTGCTTGCTTCATGTGCTAAAGGTTTCGACGAGGAAGAGACATTCGCAAGTAATGTCCATGATTCTCAGCTTGCATCTCCAGAACTGTCGAAGAGTAGCTTCTCTTCTGTGGTGAATGCCGATGGTACTGAGAGTATTCGTGTTACGTGGGATGTTGTTCCAGGTGCCGGTGGTTACTACTGTCATGTGGACAATGTCGATGATCCAGCCAATCCTGTTGTAGTGTTTGACGGGACCGTTGATGGTGTATCATTCCTTTTCGACAAGGCTGATGATACCAAGTACAGCGTGAGTGTGAAGACATTAGGTAATGAGAAACTGAACAACACAGCGGCTCCCGATCCTACAGTCTATGCATACAGTACGATGGTGGAAGCACAGGTTATACCTGTTGGCACCGACATTGCCGAGTTTATCAACAGTCATCTGATTGACACAGAAGACGAGCAGGCTTTCGAGTTGGAGGCTGGCGCTAACTACACCCTCAATTCTGAGGTTGACTTCGGTACACACAAGGTAACCTTCCGTGGTAACAAAATTCATCGTCCGATCGTAACTATCGGTTACGATGGTGTGATCCGCACTGGTGCAGGTTTGAAGATCAAGTGGATAAAGTTCGATGTAACAGAGCAGAACTCCAAAGGTGTTGTGGAGTGTACTAACAATCCTCCTGCTTCTTTGGAAGGACCGAACTTCGGATTCCCAGATAAAAGCTATATTCTTTTTGAGCCGCTGATTTTCGAAGACTGTATGTTCAAGAACGTGAAGATGTGTCTCTTCTACATTGGTGAAAAGGCATGGTCTGCTGTTGACGTTCGTATCGTCAATTGTATTGTTCAGTTGGATAATGATGGTACTAAGTTTGGTGATGCAGCAGTGTTGTGCTGCTATGGACAAACTTGTTATTACAAAGATGGTCAGTCTTGGGGTTCAAGTGCTATCCGTAATGTGACCATTAAGAACAGCACTATCTATAATCTGAAGAGTAATGCCAAAAATCGTATGATCCGTTTCAACAGAAATAATTTCACATCTATGTTTGATTCAGCCAGCGGTAGTGCAACCTTGACGGACAATACCTTCATCATGACCTTCTCTGACAAGGAGTTTGCTAATAATACACCTAATAATGCTGCTTACACAATTACGTTTAATAATAACATATTATATTATTGCGCTCGTCTGCAGAAATTCCTTCAGGGTAATTGTACCAAGATCAATTCCAAGGATAAGAATACTACTTGGACAACCATCTCGAGTGGTGACGGTGCACCTTTTGCCAACGACTATAACTTCTGTACTCAGGAAGATGCCTATGGTTTAGCCGATGTTGATGCTGTGAAGGCATGGTTGAAGCCGCTTGACTTGACCAAGGATGACGGCGGTGTTAACTTCAAGGCTAAGGGTGCTATTTCCAGTACTATCGGTGACCCACGCTGGCTGCAGTAAATCAGTAACACTCTAAAACAAAAAGATTATTATGAAGAAAAATAAATTATTCTATATCTGTCTGGTGTTACTGATGTCTATCGTTTCACTGAATGCATCAGCACAGACTACAGTTAAAGGTACAGTTGTAGATGAAGCCGGTGAGCCTATCATCGGTGCTACCGTACAGGTAAAGGGTTCTACAACCGGTACAATTACCGACTTTGATGGTAACTATACGATCGCTGTTCCTGCAAAGGGTCAGTTGGTAGTTTCTTTCATCGGTTATATCTCTCAGACCATCACTGACATGAAGAATGCTACGAAAGTGGTATTGAAGGAAGATGCTCAGATGATTGAGGAAGTGGTTGTCGTAGGTTATGGTACACAGAAGAAGTCACACTTGACAGGATCAGTCGAGACCGTTCCTGTAGAGGAAATCACCGACTTGGCTACCAATGACCTTACCGGATCACTCCGTGGTTTGATCAATGGTGTTAGCATCAGCAGTGGTGGTAACCGTCCGGGTAGCACCTCTTCACTCACCATTCGTGGTGCCGGTGATCTGTCTGCTATCGGTGTGAGTGCTCAGTCTCCTTTGTATGTGATCGACGGATTCATCCTTGACTCTGAGGCATTCAACAACCTGGATCCTAACTCTATTGAGAATATCTCTATCTTGAAGGATGCCGCCGCAGCTGTGTATGGTGCACGTGCTGCTAACGGTGTTGTCCTCGTTACTACTAAGAAAGGTAAGGAAGGTGCTCCGCAGATCTCTTATAGCGGTAACTTCGGTTTCACCGACGCTGTGAGCACTCCGAAGATGCTGAGCACTTATGACTATGGTCGTCTGTGGAACGCAGCACGTATGGCTGATCCTACTGAGACCAATATCAATCAGCGTTATGACATCTTCCAGGCTGACGAGCTCGAGGCCATGAAGAGTCTGAACTACAACCTGCTTGATGACCACTGGAAGATGGCTGTTACTCAGCAGCACAGTGTGAACATCAGTGGTGCTACAGAAAAGGCTAACTACTATGCAAGCATTTCTTACTTTAACCAGGACGGTAACCTCGGTAAGTTGGATTACGACCGCTGGAACTTCCGTGCAGGTGTTGACGCTAAGTTAGGTAAGTGGCTGAAGGCTTCTCTGCAGGTGTCTGGTGACTACGGCAAGCAGAACAAGCCGTTGATGAAGGTACAGAGTACTTCTGCTGATAAGGACTACAACATGCTGTTAACTCATCCAAGATATATCCCTGAGTACCTCAACGGTTATCCAATGGCTACCTATGGTATTACCAATGGTGAGATTACTGCTAACCAGACCTATAACTATGAGTATCTGCAGAATTCCAGCGACTATATGCGTTCCATGAATTCTAACCTCTATGTCAGTGGTGCTGTTGACTACGACTTCGGTTGGAGCAACATCCTCAAGGGATTGAAACTTCGTCTGAGCTATTCTAAGGCTATCAAGACTGATAAGTCTAATGAATTCGGTACGGCATTTGCCGTATACCGTCTGAACCAGCGTACAGGTAGCGGAGAGCACCTCTATACGCTCGTTCCTGGTCAAGAGGACTTCTACAACAATACCGTATTGTCCGACAATAATTTCTTGATGGGTCATAACAATGCGAAGATCTCTAATGGTACCGACGGTGGTTATATCCAGCGTACGATGAGTCGTTCAGACAACTATCAGTTGAACTTCACTGTTTCTTATGCCCGTGAGTTCGGTGATCACAGTGTGAACGGTCTTTTCTCTATCGAGAAGTCTGAGAGCGAGTTCGAAGATCTGCTCGGTCAGGGTACCAAGCCTTACGAGTTCTCAACAGGTCAGGCCAATTCTATTAATTCAGGAGATGGTGGTAAAACTACTGCAGACTGGGGCCGTAACGAATCAGGTACGCTTTCTTATATCGGTCGTCTGAATTACAATTATGCGGATCGTTACCTCTTGGAGTTCCTCGTACGTTCTGATGCTTCTCAGAAGTTCCACCCAAATAACTATTGGGGCATATTCCCATCTCTCTCTGCTGGTTGGATCTTGAGCGAGGAGAAGTTCATGAAGGGTATCAAGTGGCTCGACTTCTTCAAGGTACGTGCTTCTTTCGGTTTGACTGGTCGTGATAATATCTCTGCTTGGCAGTGGATGCAGACTTACAATGTCGCTTCTGACAAGGGTGCTATTTTCGGTGAGAATGGCGTTGCAGGAAGCCATATTTCAGTTAATAATGGCGCAAGTATTAATGAAAATGTTCACTGGGATAAGTCTTATAAGGGTAATATCGGTTTCGACTTCAGTGTGTTGAACAGCCGCTTAGGTTTCAATATCGATGCTTACTATGTATGGGATCGTGATATGTTGCTTACTTGGAATGCCTCTGTTCCACAGACTGTAGGTGCAAGTAGTGCTAAACAGAACTGGGGTGAGATGGATAGCTGGGGAACTGAGATCTCTATCACCTGGCGTGACAAGATCGGTAAGGACTTCAAGTATAAGATCCAGTTGAATACCGGTACATCTGACAATAAGGTGCTCTTGATGGAGTGGCCTACCAGCAACTATTACAAGTCTATCCGTGAGGGTGAGCGTACCGACCGTGGTTCTTGGGGTATGCAGTGCATCGGTATGTTCCGCAGCTTCCAGGATATCGAGGAGTACTTCAAACAGTATAACATCACCAGCTACTTAGGTATGACAAAGGATCAGGTACGTCCGGGTATGTTGATCTACAAGGATATCCGTGGTTCTCTGAAGGAAGGAACAAAGGAATATAATGGTCCGGATGGTATCATCGATGCTCTTGATGAGGTACAGCTCTCTCACCGCAGCAATCCTTATCACTTCTCTCTCAACCTGAGTGCCGACTATAAGAGTCTGTCTGTATCTGCACAGATGGCAGCCAGCTGGGGTGGTTATAGCACTATTCCTGGCAGTGCCCTGGCACCAAACGATGGCGTGTCTTCTAACAACAGTCTGGGTTACCGACTCCTCGAGTATGTCAACATGCCTTCATTCTGGAATCCTGATGACATGTTCGTTTACAACGATATCTACGATGCATCAGGTAACCTGCTGATGTCAGCCAACCGTGAGGCTTACTATCCAAACATGCGCTACTCAAGCGTGAATAACAGAGCATCTACCTTCTGGCGTGTCAGTGCCGCTCGCGTGAGCCTGAACCGTCTGACCGTAGCTTATAAGTTGCCGAAGAGTATTTGCAAACTGTTGTATGCAGAATCTATCCGTGTAAACGTAACTGGTCAGAACCTGTTGAGCTTCTACAACCCGTATCCAGACAACTTTATCGATCCGATGATGAGTTATGGTGTATATCCCGCTTTGCGTAAGTTTACCCTCGGTGTTAACGTAACCTTCTAATGACAACGACAATGAAAAGAATATTTAATATAGGTGCTGTCTGCCTCACTATGGCTGCAGCAACATTGATGACCAGCTGTAGCGATCAGTTCATCGAGGATAAGAAGAACTACAGTCAGCAATCATCTGAAATCTATGACTATTACAGTGGTGCCAATGGTCGTTTGAACGAGTGTTACCGTATTACTCTGCCGAATATCCAGGCTCGTGGCAGTCAGATCTGGCAGTACAATAGTATTGGTATGGCCGACGATCATTCTCAGAGTACTGAGGAATACCGTACCTTCGGTATCTTCGTGAATCCGCAGGTAGAGATGAATACCGTTAATGGTACCTCTGGTGCTCCTGGTTACTTCGGTTCTTCATGGACTCGTATCCGTGAGATTAATGAGACCATCGCCGGTATCCAAAAGGGTTCTCTTTCTGATGATGAGAAGAATGAGTTGTTGGGTCAGGCTTATTTCCTCCGTGCCTGGTGTTACTACCTCTTGTTCCGTTACTACGGAGCAGTGCCTATCATAACAGAGGTGCAAGAACCTGTTCCTGAATCAGTTACTCC
This sequence comes from Prevotella sp., assembly GCA_017550455.1. Taxonomy (GTDB): domain Bacteria; phylum Bacteroidota; class Bacteroidia; order Bacteroidales; family Bacteroidaceae; genus Prevotella. Next base: position 30,602 of record JAFZPF010000176.1, on the reverse strand, counting down.
GTGGTCATCCGCAAAGGAAGTGTATGAGTTTATCTGCACTGAGCTCGATAATTCAGCTGAGATGCTTCGTAAGAAGACCATTGAGAGTTCTTGGTCTGCAAACGACTGGGGCCGTGTTACAACCGGTACCTGCTTGGCCTTAAAACATCGTATGATGATCCTGTGGGCAAGTCCGTTGTTCAACCGTGCTAATGATAAGTCTCGTTGGACAGCAGCTTATGAAACCATCAAGAAGGAACTGCCTACCATCAATGCATGTGGTTATGGTCTTGCTAATGAGAATGATCCGGGTAAGAACGGTTCCGGTTGGGCAAAGATGTTCCTGCAGATTGTAGGTAATCCTGAGGCAGTCTTCGTATCTTGCTACAACAAGTATACTCCTGACCTTACTCCTGACTATCAGCGTAACAACCTGTGGGAGCAGCAGATCCGTCCGGCCAATGCCCTTGGTTCTGGTGGTAAGAAACCTACTGATATGATCGTTGATCTCTTCCCCATGAAGGATGGTAAACGTCCGAGTACCTACGATTCATATACCAAGCTGGAGGCTTCTTCTATCGCTTACGATGCTGAGCATCCGTTTATGAACCGTGATCCACGTTTCTATCGTACATTTGCATTCCCAGGTGAGTACTGGCGTTTTGATGGTGATCCAAATACTGGCACCAGTGCCAACCCCTATACCGGTGACAAGTACATCCTCTGGAACTATGTATGGTATAATGATAAGGCTAATTATAACAACCCGATGAATGGTGATCACTTCGGTGCAGATAACTTGTTCACAAATGTTCAAGGTATTTATATCCGTAAGTTCTCTGATGACTTTGATGTAAACCCAAGTAAAAATTACAATTACCATATCGATGGTAAGAACGTCGGTTTCCGTGAGTGTATGACCTCTACGATGGAAATCCGCTACGCTGAAGTATTATTGAACCTGGCAGAGGCTGCTTGTCAGACAGGTAACATGAGTGAGGCTGTGGATATCCTGAAGCGTATCCGTGCACGTGCCGGTTACACTTCTGAGAATAACTACGGTTTGTCAGCCAACCTTTCTTCTGACGAGGCCGCTTGTATGGCTGCTATTCTGTACGAGCGTCAGATTGAGTTCGCATATGAGGGTAAGCGCTTCGAGGATATGCGTCGCTGGTTGCTCTTCGATGGTGGTAAGGACTTTGCTGCTGCCGGTTGCAAGGCACTGACCGGTTGGGGTGGTAATACCTGTACTTACTTAGGCTTCAAGCCATTCGTAGGACAGCGTCGTGATGAGTTCGTATTCCGTCTCCAGGATAAGTACAACTACTCCGATGGTACCAGCGGACGTACATGGCCATTCAACAAAGGTGATAATGTCGAGGCAAGGGATAAAACCAATCCAGACCCAATCATCAAGTTGATGACCCGTGCTGAGCGTGACGCTTATGCTGTCGATCTGAGTGAGACTATCGTGAAGCAACCATTAGAGGATCAGCTCAATAAGTTGAAAGAATTCTATGATACTTACCTGACTCGTAAGAAGCTGAAGGGTGATGCATACGATTCTAACAACACACCGCTTACTATGACATGGCACCCACGTTATTACTTGTGGGGATTGTCACAGGGTGAGCAAATCGCTAACCCAGAACTTCCACAAACAGTAGGATGGGAGGATTACTATCACAATGGATCTAACGGAACATACGATCCATTAGCTGAATAAAATCATTTAAAAGAGGTGCTTTTGGGCACCTCTTTTAAGTTAAGAGTTTATAGTTCATAGTTCATAGTTTGGGAAATTATTATTATTTTTGCAGAAAAATAATGGGAGATGAAAAGATGTAATCATCTTAAACATTTAATTGTGTTGACAGTCATCTTATTGTTGTTATTCTTTATTGCAACATTAGGAGGTAGTGTCTATCTGATTGACTATGCACTGGCACCCAATGAGAACCGTACGGATACGGCTACACGGTTTGCACATGTGGTTAACGATTATCCGGAAGTAGGCTCTTGGATGGACGGTCTTCGTCAAAACCATGCCATTACCGATACCTTATTATTTATGTCAACAGGTGAGCGTCATCATGCCTATATCATCCGTCATCAACCGGACAATCACCGGATGGCTGTTCTGTTGCATGGTTGGCGTGATCAGGGTATGGGTATGATGATGTTCGCTCGTATCTATGAACAGCTATTAGGATACGACGTAATAGTGCCTGATCTACATGCCCACGGACTGAGTGAAGGTAAACGGATTTGTATGGGCTGGCGTGAGCGAAAGGATGTAGTGGAATGGATGGAGCGTTTTAAGACAGACACGATGGTGGTGCATGGTATCTCCATGGGTGCTGCTCTCACGATGAATGTTTCGGGAGAGCAGATGCCAGAGGGTATCCGTTCAGTGAAGTTTGTGGAAGACTGTGGATATACCAGTGTGTGGGATGAGTTCAAGTATGAGTTGAAAGAAGAATTCGGATTGTCACCTTTCCCTTTGTTATATGGTGCAGATATAATTTGCCGATTACAAGAAGGATGGGGATTCAAGGAAGCCTCCTCTCTCAAACAAGTAGCACAATGCCGATATCCCATGTTGCTTATCCATGGTGACGATGATCATTTCGTGCCGTCTGAGATGGTGCATCCGTTATTCAAGAACAAAAAAGGTGAAAAGGAACTGTGGATTACGAAGGGAACGCACCATGGCTGTTCTTATCGTGATTATCCAAAAGAGTATGTACAGCATTTGAGAGACTTTTTGAAAATGGATGATTGATAATGGAAAATGATGATAATATTTGTTTTTTTCCATTATTTCTTGTATTTTTGCCCTTGTTATGGATGAATAATCGATTATGCATACAAAAGAAGAGAAATTAGCTGCTTTTGAAAAACTCTTGGATGTGCTCGACCAGTTGAGGGAGAAATGTCCTTGGGATAAGAAACAGACGAATGAGAGTCTCAGGCCCAATACAATAGAGGAGACATACGAACTGTGCGATGCACTGATTGCCGGTGACAAGAAAGATATCTGCAAGGAGTTGGGGGATGTGCTGATGCATGTCTTGTTCTATTCAAAGATCGGCAGTGAGACAGAGTCGTTTGATATTGCAGATGTATGTAATCAACAAGCTGATAAACTGATCTTCCGACATCCACATATCTATCATCCTTCACAGATCGGCAAAACACATCCCAAACCCTTACCTTATGGAGAAGAGGAGAATGACAGGGAGTTTGCCGATGCAAAGACAGCTGATCAAGTTTTGCAGAACTGGGAGCAGATTAAGTTGAAGGAGAAAGACGGTAACAAACGGGTACTTTCTGGTGTGCCACGTAGTTTGCCATCATTGATCAAAGCATTCCGTATTCAGGAGAAAGCCCGTAATGTGGGTTTCGACTGGGAAGACCGACAGGATGTATGGAAGAAGGTTCGTGAAGAGTTGGATGAGTTGGAAGCAGAGTTAGGTAAGGAGGATAAAGATAAATCTGTTCGGGAATTGGGTGATTTCCTTTTCTCCGTCATCAATGCAGCCCGTCTTTATCATCTGAACCCTGACACGGCCTTGGAGCATACGAATCAGAAATTTATCCGTCGTTTCAACTATGTGGAGGACCATTCAATTAAGAGTGGTAAACCATTGACAAAAATGTCGTTGGGAGAAATGGATCAACTGTGGAATGAAGCAAAGGAAAAAGAAAACGTCAAAGAGTAACAATATGAAGAGAGGTACTTTTTATTTGTGTTTAGTATTATTCATGATGGGCATCACCGCTTGTAATGATAAGAAATCGGCACCCGTATTAGATTCAGACATGACTGATTCTATCGAAGTGGTGGATACAACCCTGTATGGTCGTTGTGGTGATGGCAGTGCTATGCATACCCTGGAACTGATTACCGATGAAAACGATACGTTGATTATTATGGTGAATACCGACTCTGTTATGAGTGTCAGAGGTGGTATGGCCGTAGGTGACCGGATGGCGGCTATCGTTTATAAGGATGAAGACGATGTGATGCGTTCTAATATGGTTGTTAACCTCACCACCTTATTGGGAAAGTGGGTAGCCTTGGACCGTAGTTTTGAGATTCTGGAAGGCGGTATCGTAGAGGGTGACACCCATGAGCCTCATCCATATCGTGAATGGAAGATCAATAACGGACGTTTGGTGCTCTCTACAGACACCTTCAGCGTGTATGAGTTGGGTGTTGACAGTTTGTTGTTGGAGAACGACCGTGGAATCTACTGCTACAAACGACTGAGATAATCCACGATGAGCAGTACGTTTAAAGTACATATACTGGGATGTGGCAGTGCACTGCCCACGCTGAAGCACAATGCATCATGTCAGATTGTTGAGATACGAGGGAAGTTCATGATGGTTGACTGTGCGGAAGGAGCACAGACGATGCTCCGGCATACTCATATTCATTTCTCTAAACTCCAGTCAGTTTTCATCACTCATCTTCATGGTGATCACTGTTTCGGTCTGATGGGGCTCATCAGCACCTTTGGCCTGTTGGGGCGTACAGTTCCTCTTCATGTCTATGCTCCGACAGCCTTGGAACCCATGCTCAATGAACAGATCATCATGTTCTGTCCACATCTGTCATACGAGGTGGTGTTTCATCCGGTAGATACCTCGCTCAACACGATTATTTACGAGGATAAGAGCATGACAGTAACGAGTATTCCGCTGGAGCATCGTATGCCATGTTGTGGTTTCCTCTTCCGTGAAAAACCGTTATTACCTCATATCCGCAGAGATATGATCGATGCATTCAATATCCCACTCAGTCAGATTAATAATATCAAAGCGGGTGGGGGATGGATCACGGACGATGGCACGGTGCTCAGTCATGAACAACTGGTTACTCCTCCCGATCCTGTGAAAGCGTATGCTTATTGTTCAGATACCCGTTATCTCCCTCATCTGCATCAACTGATAGAAGGAGTGGATGTGCTTTATCATGAAAGCACTTATGGGAAGGATAAGATAGACAGTGCTGAAAAATATTGCCATTCCACCGCTGAGCAAGCTGCTATGGTAGCACGTGATGCTCATGTGGGAAAACTCTTCCTGGGACACTACAGCTCAAGATATGAAGATGAGACGATTCTGTTGGCTGAAGCAAAGGCTGTTTTCCCGGAAACCTATCTCAGTAATGAGCGGATGATCATAGATATCTAGCATTTATGCGACCTTAATGGCAATCATGCCATATGCAAAAAAATGCAGAAAAATTTGGAACTTTCAGAGAAAGTTTGTATTTTTGCAGAAAATGTGTGCTTATGATAAGAAATATACTCAAGATAATACTTCCTTTATTCCTGTTACTGTGTGTCCCCGTTCATACTCAGGCAGCTAAGGCTGTAGAGATTATCGAGGCTGATTTTCAGGATATTACCATTACGCTGAAAGATAACATACTGCATGTTGCCGGAGCCTCTGGTGAGATGTTGTATGTGTATAACCTCACAGGTGTTCGCGTGATGTCAGTAAGAATAGAAGGAGCAGATCGTCAGTTTGAGCTGAACTTGCCGAAAGGATGCTATATTGTCAAAGTAGGTAAAGTTGTACGTAAGATATCTATTAATAAATAGTTCTGTTTACTTTGTCAAGCAAAAAAGAACTCATCTTCTTTTTGTTCGTGTTCATAACACTGATGTCGTGTGAAGAGAAGACAGAGTATCCATATAGAAAGATTTCATTGGAAGCGTTTTCATCATTGAAAACGCCTTCTTTTGTTATCACCCCCTCTGTCATACGCCATCATCTTGATCATATCCTCCGTGCAGATACCAGTAAGATGATGTCTGACAGACAGGTACGTGCCTACTATGGTAACCGTAATAACCCATTACTATGGATTGATCGTCATGGCATTGATGGGAGAGCGGATTCTTTGTTGGCGTATCTTGAGAAAGTAGGAGAAACGGGATTAAAAGAAGCCATATTCCGGAAGAAGCAACTGATGGCTGATCTTCAGCGGACGAAGCAGTTGGATGCTGACGATAAGGATGATATCAATGCATTGCTGGCACGCATGGAGTATAACCTTACCCGTGCATTCCTGAAATATACTGCCGGACAGAAATATGGATATGTCAATCCTGACAAAGTCTTGAATAATTTCTGTGTAAAGGATTCCGACTCACTGCATGTTACCTATTTCCATGTCTTCGATATTCCTGTGGAACATCCCGGGGAATCTTTTTATCAACAGGCATTCAGGAAGATCAGCAATGACAGTGTCGTGTCTTTCATGAAAGAGGTTCAACCTAAGAGCAAACTCTATTACCAACTGGTTGATTACTTACAGCAAACGGTTCCTGGGAGTAAGGAAGAAGCTTTGGCACAATGTAATATTGAGCGCTGTCGTTGGCGGTTGAAGGAATATCCTGAAGACTACAAGAAATATGTTTTGGTGAATGTCCCTTCTTTTATGGCTATTGCCGTGGATGAGGATAGTGTGATGACCATGCGTATCGGCTGCGGCTCGGTCAAGACGAAGACACCTCTGCTTACCAGTAAGATTAAGCGTATGGATGTGAACCCTAACTGGATATTACCCAAAAGCATCGCTGTTGATGTGGTTTACAAAACGGGTTATCTGCAGCGGGAGAGAATGTATATCGTTGACCGCAAAAAAGGGAAGGTGGATCTCTCAGAGGCATCTTATAATAAGGTGAAAGAAGGGCAGCAATATATCGTGCAACCGGGGGGACCGGGTAATTCGCTCGGAAGAATCATTTTCCGTTTTGATAATAATTTTGCTGTTTATCTGCATGACACCTCCTCGCCATGGATCTTCAACAGACAGAACCGGGCTGTCAGTCATGGTTGTATCCGGTTACAGCGTCCCTTTGACATGGCTGTTTTTCTGATGAAAGACAAGGATGAAGATTTGATTGAGAAGATCAAATACTCCATGGAAACAGATGTCAGTGTGATGTATGCCAAGACAGAGGATGTTAAGGAAAAGATAGATATCGATAAAGACAAACTGGTGAATACGATCAATGTTGATCCTCAGATACCTGTTTTTATCACCTATTACACGCTCTATCCCGACACACAGGGTGCACTGCATACCTATAATGATGTGTACGGTTATGACCGTGCGCTGTATAAAGAACTCAAACCATTTATAAAATAAGGTGATTGGATGAAAGATTATGATGAGAAGAAAGTGACGGCAATGCTGGCTGACCCCAAGACGGTGCGTCAGGCCTTCAGCATGATAGTCAACCAATACAGTGAGTCATTGTATTGGAAGGTCCGTCATATTGTCTTAGATCATGACGATGCCAATGATATCCTGCAGAATACTTTCCTGAAAGCATGGAACAACCTGGGTGATTTTGAAAATAAATCCAAGATCTCTACCTGGCTGTATCGTATTGCTGTGAACGAGAGTCTCGATTTCCTGCGTAGGCAGAAGAATACCGTGAGTACCGATGCTACAGCCATATCCGTCAGCAATCACCTGTTGGCTGATGAGTATTTCGATGGCGACTCCATACAAGCATTGTTACAAGAGGCTGTGGCACAACTCCCAGACGTTCAGCGTATGGTATTTACCATGAAGTATTTTGATGAGATGAAATACAGTGATATAAGTAAGATTCTCGGCACTTCTGAAGGTGCCTTGAAGGCATCCTATCATATTGCTGTGAAAAAGATCAGTGAATATGTCCATTCAAAGGAATAAAAAGTGAATTTTAATTAAACCTTTTTTAATATATATCGTCAAATCAACAAAATAAGATACAATGAAGGAAGAAGACCTTATACGAAAACAGTTTGGAAACACTAATCCATTCCGTGTTCCTGAGGGATATTTCGAAAATCTCTCACAGCAGATAATGGATAGTCTTCCTGCTCAAGAGATTGTCATGCCGGCCAGAAAGGCAACAATATGGCATCGGTTGCGCCCGTATTCCGTGGCTGCTGCCGTATGTGCTATTGTCTTTGGCGTAGGTGTTATCGGCATGAAGCAGCTTGGTTCATCTTCAGACCAAAATGTTGAGATGTTTTCTAACAATGAGGAGTATACCATCGATCAGGTGGCCGAATATGCTATGGTTGATAATGTTGCCATGTATCGTTACATTTCAAGTCAAAACTCAGAAGATACCCATTAGAAGATGAAAAAAGCATTTTTTATAATATTCCTGTTTCTGTTCTCTCTGAACTGCAGTGTTTACAGTCAGAACAGGGATAACCATAGATTCAATCCTGAGCGTTTTCAGGCTGATCTGGAGAAATATATCGTAAAGAAAGCTGCTCTTACCCCTAAGGAGTCAGCTGCATTTCTCCCAGTATACCGTGAGATGAAAACAAAGATGCGTCAGGTCTTCGATAGTAACTTTAAGAAGATTAATGCGAACTCGGATGCTGAGTGTAAGAAGTTCATTCAGCAGCGTGATGCCAATGAACTACAGTTGAAGAAGATTCAGCAACAGTATCATAATAAGTTCCTGAAAATACTTCCTCCCACCAAGTTGTATAAGTTGATACGTGAGGAAGAGAATTTCCATCGATATGCATTTAACAAAGCATTGGAAAACAGGAAAAACAAAGACGATCAGAAAAGACGCAACGACAATAGAAAGAGCAAAGATCCGAGAAATCGGAATTAAGGAAAAGAGAGGTTAGCCTCTCTTTTCTGATTTTAGAGCCTATGAGGCTTTACGGTTCATAGAGTCTTTAGGGATATTAAAGGGAGTGGAGCATTGAGCCCTGATAGATATTGTGCACTTTGAGGTAGTTGTTCAAACGGTCAGTAAACTCATGGTTCTTCAGTCCCCACTGAGGGGCCATGAGCAATTCTTTCGGACTTTGCGACACAAAACGTTCCAAGACAAGATCTTTGCGGAGATAGGGTAGGTAGTCACCGATCAGTTGGATGAATCCATCGACGTCATATAACTGACAGATATCAGGGTTCTTCATATATTCCTCTGACAGTGGTGTGTCTTTGATGATCTGCATCTGGTGGATCTTCAGGATGTTGAGAGGTAAGGATGAGATGACGGGTGCCTGCCGCAGGATATCTTCCTTTCTTTCCCCCGGCAATCCCATGATGATATGACCACCGGTAAGGATATTTCTTTCTGCCGTCTTTTCTATGGCTTTTCTTGTACAAGCGAAATCATGGCCGCGATTGATTCTCCGCAGTGTATCATCGTTTGTTGACTCTATACCATACTCCACCAATACAAAAACCTGTCTGTTAAGTGCTTCCAGATAGTCTAATAATGAATCTGGCATACAGTCGGGGCGTGTGCCGATAACCAGTCCGACAACATCTTCTACCGCCAGTGCCTCCTCATATTTTCTCTTGAGCGCATCAAGACTGTCATAGGTATTGGTATATGCTTGGAAATAAGCAAGATACTTCATGGTGGGATACTTCCGCGCGAAGAATGCCTTACCTTCTGTCAGTTGTTCACGGATACTCTTTTGCCTGTTACAATAGGAAGGATTGAAAGTCTTGTTATTACAATAGATACAACCTCCGGTAGATAGTCGTCCATCACGGTTGGGACAACTGAATCCTGCGTCTACAGACAGTTTCTGTACACGGAAGGGGAACTGTTGTCTTATCCAATGTCCAAAATCGTTATAGTGCATGACTTCCTTTCTCATTGCAAAAGTACAATAATATTGTCAAAAATCCATCGTCAGGTAGAAACTATTTTTTTGGCGATAATATAGGAGATGACCTGATATTAATAGAGTATGCTTTTGCTTAGGCCCTGAAGGGGCGTTAAGATTACAGGCAGGTGGTGGAGCGCAGCGAAACCCCTGCAATGATGCATACGACAATCAGAACCCTGAAAGGGTGACAGATATTCTGCCATACCTTCGGCATTCATTATTAGCTTACCTTTTTGCAGGGGTTACGCTTCGCTTCACCCCTGCCTATGTTCTGACGCACTTTCAGTGCTCTGGGTCAACAGATATATCATTGCTATATCATTACCATATTTTTCAGATGAAATCCACAGTATTCTTTTTCTGTGGAATAGACAATGTCATGAGCATGATATATGGATGGGTTGGGTAAAGGTCACCAATAGTTCACTAATCAGTACTCAATTAGTCGACTATTAGTACGTAAAAGTCAACTAATCGGTACCCAATTAGTCTGCTTTTAATCATAGATACCCGACTACTTAATACTACATTACCATGAGAGGTGTCATCTATACTGATAAGGATGATGTCAACAGACTGTGTTAAGTGTGTTTTTTTCCAAGATGGTCATATATTTTTTCCTTAGACAGACTTAAGTTCGGAAATAATTATGTATTTTTGCAAGTAAATCAAATAATTAAATAAAGAACGATGAACAGACGATTAATCTTGTCAACTGTACTTCTTACAGTAACACTTACACTCATGGCTGCCGGTAAACTGACTATCAAAGATATTACCGGTGGACAGTTTTCTGCGACTACCTTAAGTGCTGTAACACCGTTGAACGATGGTGAGAGTTATGCACAAATCAGTATGAATGGCAAACAGATAGTGAAATATTCTTTCAAGACGGGAGAGAAAGTGGATGTGTTGTTTGATGTTTCCAACACCTTGACAGAGAAGATAGACCGCTTTGACGGTTATATCCTCAGTCCTGACGGCTCAAAGATGTTGATACAGACAAATACAAAACGTATCTATCGTCGTTCTGCCACTGCCGTCTATTATATCTATAACATTGCGACCCGTCGACTGGAAAAACTTTCTGAATACGGACCGCAGCAGTCGCCGATATGGAGTCCCGACGGTACACAGGTGGCTTTTGTGAGAGATAATAATATTTATCTGGTGAAGTTGTTGTATGGCAATGCTGAGAGTCAGGTGACTAAAGACGGAAAGCGCAATGAGATCATTAATGGTATTCCCGACTGGGTGTATGAGGAAGAGTTCGGCTTTAATACCGCCATGACCTTCAATGCCGATGGTTCTATGATCTGCTGGGTACGTTTCGATGAGTCGAAAGTACCTGAATATCAGTTGCAGATGTTCAAGGGACAATATCCTTCCTACAAGCAGTATGCCACCTATCCCGGATTGTATTCCTACAAATATCCGAAAGCCGGAGAGCAGAACAGTACGGTGACAGTGCATAGCTTCGATATTCAGAGTCGTCAGACACGACTGATTCAGGTTCCGTTGGATAACGATGGTTATATCCCTCGTATTAAAACCACGGAGAATCCTGAGCAGATCATCGTTTATACGATGAACAGGCATCAGGATGTGTTGAATATCTACGGAGCCAATCCACGTAGTACGATAGCACAGTTGTTGGTAAAGGAACAGGCAGATAAATATATCTCTGAGGATGCTGTGGCAGGTGTTACTTTCACTCCCAAGAACATCATTGTGCCCAGCGACCGCGATGGGCACATGCAGTTGTATCTCTATTCCATGACTGGTACCTTACAGCGTAAACTCACCAATGTCACAGGTGAGGTGACTGCCTTATACGGTTATGATGAGGCAACCGGGAATGTCTATTACCAAGCTGCCGGCAAGACTCCGCTGGAAAGAGAGATTTACGTTACCTCCAAGAATGGTAAGACACAGCAGTTGTCCACTCGTACAGGATGGAACGATGGTATCTTCAGCAAGAATTTCAAGTACTTTATCAATACCTGGAGTGACTGTAATACGCCTTATCGCGTAAGTCTCTGCAATCAGCAGGGTAAAGAGGTGAAGACACTTGTTGACAATGCCGGTCTGAGGGCCAATCTGTCGAACATGAGTCTGCCCAAGAAAGAGATGTTCCAGTTTACTACTTCCGAGGGTGTTTCGCTGAATGGTGTAATGCTGAAACCTGTTGATTTCAATCCTTCAAAGAAATATCCCGTTGTGATGTGGCAATATGGTGGCCCGGGCAGTCAGCAGGTAAAGAATGCGTGGAGTATGGGCAGCATGGGAGCCGGTTGTATGTATGATGCTTATCTGTGTCAGGAAGGTTTTATTGTCGTTTGCGTTGATGGTCGTGGCACAGGAGCACGTGGGGCAGACTTTGAGAAATGTATTTATAAACAGTTGGGAGAACTGGAGGCCCGCGATCAGGTAGAGACAGCTATCTATCTGGGTTCTCTTCCCTATGTTGACAAGGATAATATCGGTATCTGGGGATGGAGCTTCGGTGGTTTCAACACCTTGATGAGTATGAGTGAGGGTCGTCCGGTCTTTAAGGCAGGTGTTGCTGTTGCCCCGCCCACGGATTGGCGTTTCTACGACTCTATCTATACTGAGCGTTTCATGCGTACGCCGCAGGAGAATCCCGCAGGTTATGATACAAATCCCACGATTCGTGTTGCCAAGATGCACGGAGCTTTGTTGCTGTGTCATGGACTGGCTGATGATAATGTTCATCCGCAAAACACTTTCGAATATACAGAAGCGTTGGTTCAGGCTGATAAGGATTTCCGTATGAATGTCTATACGAACAGGAATCACAGCATTTACGGTAATAACACCCGTAATCATCTGCTCCGTCAGATAGCTAATCATTTCATTGATCATTTAAAATAAGGTTTAGAGTTTAGAGTATAGAGTATAGGGTTTAGGGTAATTAAAAATATATTATATGAGGATTAATAAAGTTTTATGGGCACTTGTTTGGAGTGTGTTATGTCTTTCACAACATCTTAACGCTAAGAATGTTGTGGTGACTGTTACGAATGATGAGCGTGTGCAGCGACAGGAAGTTGTTGAAGTTGATGTCAACAAGGTGTATGCAGGTCTCGGTATAAAATCCGGTGAGCAGTTTATTGTTAAGAATGCGCTTAACCAAGAGGTAGGATATCAGATTACTCATGATGGAAAACTGTTGTTGGATGTTGCTATACGTCCTTGTGGCAGTGCAGAGTTTACGATTACGAAAGGTAATCCTCGTGACTGTAAGGTTTTCGTTACCGGTAGACAGTATCCTGAGCGAGTGGATGATATCGCGTGGGAGAATGATCGTACGGCTTATCGTATCTACGGACCGGCCCTTCAGCGCAGTGGGGAGCGTGCTTTCGGAACGGATGTGTGGGTGAAGAATACCCCGGATCTGGAAGTGGAGAAGCGTTACGATGTGGAGTTATCCAATCATGGTAGGATTCAGGAGTTGAAGAAAGCCGGCAAGAACGAAGAGGCACATGCAATGGAAGAAGCTACAACCTATCATTTCGATCACGGTTATGGTCTCGACTGTTATAAGGTCGGTCCAACGTTAGGTTGTGGTGCTCCAGCATTGATGAACGGCAATGAACTGATTCTTCCCTATGCCTATAAGGAGTATCAGATTCTAGATAATGGTCCTTTGCGCTTTACGGTTCATGTGAGTTATAATCCCGCCACCATCAACGGACAGGAGGGTGTTGTAGAACACAGGATTATCAGTCTTGACAAAGGGTCAAACTATAATAAATGTACGGTTTGGTATGAGGGTTTGAAGAAAACGACTGATCTTGCCATGGGCCTTGTTGTTCATCAGGAAGACACCGAGAGTATTATCTGTGATAATGACATGGTGCTTTATGCCGATCCTACAGATAATCCCAAAGCGCAGAACTTCCAGATTTATGTGGGTGCACTGTTCCCCAATGGTGTGAAGGCAACGAAAGCATTGTTACTCAAGGAAGCAGCTAACGGCATCGCCGGTCATGCTGTAGGTATTGTAGCTTATCAACCCGGTTCGAAATACACTTATTATTTCGGATCTGCCTGGAGTAAGAACGATGTACGTACGATGAACGAGTGGAAGTTACGTTCATCAGAGTATATGGATGCACTCCATACACCGATGAAGGTGGTCATTAAATAATTGTGAGCAGACAGACTAATCTGTCACGATATCTGCTTCTTTCCATTGCCCTGCAAGAAATACAGAATCTTGTAGGGCAATGTCGTGAGATACCTCATATTCTTTCATCAGTAACTGTGCCATATCCTCGGTCGTAAACGACTCTTTCTCCTGTAGCTGTTTCCACAGATAGGCTGCAGGTTCATTTAACTGAATGATATTACTGAAATCAATATTCTCGATACCTTCTGCCACGATAGCTTCCTGCCCGCAGATGGTCCGAAGGTTAAAACCTTTCTTTATCTTCATTGCTTTACTATTTTTATCCATATACGACGGTAGAATGCGAGGAGATATCGGCGTATGGGAAAGAGCCGCATCCACAACCATGAGTAGGTTCTCCATTTCCAACCGTCTGTTTTATCTAAGTGTTTTCTTCCTTTGCGGTAAAAGCCAACGGCTATACCTTTCACATCGCTACGTTTGCAATTCTCGGTAGTAAGATTACCATCTCCACGTAAGGTGACATCATCATCGTTGATGTCAATGATGCGATGCAAGACATATACTCCCGGATTGATCTCCGCCAAGACAGGGTCGCCGACATGGATCTCCTCCGCTGCTTTGAGTAAGGCCTTATCACGTTCATTCTCCAGAAATGGACGCATGCTGAATCCTTTCAGACGGAGTGTCACAGTATGTCCTTCCTCCAATAGCTTTACCACTTCCGGAAGAAGGACAGCGTTAGCGAACTGTACTTCTTTTATCGAGAGATTTCCTTGTGGCATATTTCAGCGGCTTCTTGGTCAGGTAGGCAATGCAGTGTATAATTGTTGGTTAATTCCACCACTCGCGTCACGGTATTACAAATACCGTTAAAGATATCCTCATCCCATTTCATGGTTGAGCAAGAGGGTAGGAGTGAGGCGAATGCTTCTATGGGAGACAGTTTCTCAATACTATTCTGTTTTGCCCTGTCGATACGTGTGACAGCCCCTAGTGGCGCTTTTACCTGTCGGTAGCAGGGTGTCTTTCCACTCCACGGACTGCCATAGATAAATACCTCATTGCCAATAACACGGACGACAGGGTTGTCATCGTTCATCAGCTCTGTACCTGGAATATGCTTCATCCATAATGCTGTGTGGGTGCTCTTTCCTGTTCCGCTCTTTGCCGTAAAGGCATAGCCATAACCGTTGTTCATGACGGTGGAGGCATGGATGAGAAGTGTCTGATGGAAACTGCCGGCAAAGGCAAAGGATATCATCAGCGCATTGGTAATACCGAAACTGCGCATCTCCTTGTTACCGTTAAGTGCACAACGACAGTCGGAGAAGTCTTTGTTGGTTTGCAACAGACAACACTCACGCTGGTAGATATCTTTGATGATATACTGATATCCCCCTCCTTCAATACGGTCAACCACCGTCATGCCATTACCGGAGTCGAAACGTCCGACACGCTCACGGTGATTCTTATCGATGACCGGTAAGGCATCGTCAACAGTCAACTGAAACAAAAATGTTTCAGCCGATCCATCTTCTATCAAGAAGGGTTGCATGGAAGAAAGCAGATGGATATTGTTATCCTCTGATTCCTTGAAGATGATCCTTATATTGAATTCCGCAACACGGAAATCATATCTGTCTTTTACTGTTGTCATGATAACCGTTTACTCATTGAAGGTTTTAGCAAGAGTAATATATGGTTGTGTAGTTGGTACGCCTTATGACTTATTCTTCTTGCTTTTCTTTTTCTTCTTATCTTTTGTCGGTGTCACATCCTCATCCTCGATAATTTCATTAGGAGTGACTGGCGTAAAGAAGAAATCGTTCTTGGTAAGATACCGGATATCATTATTACCTTCCTTAATGTATTTCTTCTTCATCTTCAGATATTTCTTCTCGATATCTTTCTTTTTCAAGGCGAAGATGATCATACATGTGCGGTTCCTGTCACCTTGCTTCGCAAAATATTCCTTCAGCTGATAGGAGTAATTCTCTCTGCCTTCAAGGAATTTCGTCTTTACACCAACCCATGCACTGTCTATCTCTTGAATCTCTGTAAAGTAAACGACAGAGTCTTTGAAAGAGGCAGAGAAACCGTATGCATATACTTTTTGTACGATAGATTTCTGTGCTGATGCATGAAGGGAAAAGACGATAGTAAATATGAGGAGGATGATATTTCTTGTTTTGTTCATTCCTGTTATAGTTACATTATTAAAGACCTAAATATGATTTAAGCATTTTGCTTTTTGTATTCTGACGGAGTTTGCGGATGGCTTTCTCTTTTATCTGCCGAACACGTTCACGGGTAAGCCCGAATTTCTCACCGATCTCTTCCAGTGTCATCTCTGCTGTCTGGTTAATCCCAAAGAAGGCTTCGATGATGTTCCGCTCACGATCGTTGAGAGAAGTCAATGCCCGGTTGATCTCTTCACGCAAGGATTCAATAACCAGCATTCTGTCGGCCATGGGAGCATCGTCATTGACCAGGACATCCAGAAGGCTGTTATCCTCACCTTCTACGAAAGGTGCATCTACCGATACATGACGGTTGTTTACGCTGATAGCATCTTCAATCTTCTCATGAGGGATATCAGTTTTTTCGGCTATTTCATCCACACTGGGGCGACGCTCGTTCTCCTGCTCGAACTTGTTCATAACACGGTTGATCTTATTCACACTACCTACCTGATTAAGGGGGATGCGAACAATACGACTCTGTTCAGCGATAGCTTGTAAGATGCTCTGACGGATCCACCATACAGCATAGGAGATAAACTTAAAGCCCCGTGTCTCATCGAACTTCTCCGCAGCTTTGATAAGTCCCAGGTTACCTTCGTTGATCAGGTCAGGAAGGCTCAATCCTTGGTTCTGGTATTGCTTAGCTACAGATACGACAAATCGCAGATTAGCCTTGGTAAGCTTTTCCAATGCTTCTCTGTCACCTTTGCGAATACGCTGCGCCAGTTCTACTTCTTCATCTACAGTAAGCAAATCCTCATGTCCAATCTCCTGAAGATATTTGTCAAGTGATGCACTTTCACGATTAGTAATAGATCTGGTAATTTTCAGCTGTCTCATAGATGTAATCAATTTATGCGGATGCAAAAATACGACTTTTCATTTAAATGAACAAATATTTTATCAATTAATATATTCAGAATAAAAGAAAAAATCTTACTTTTTTAATCGATTTGTACAAAAAAGCAGCATAATAAAGCAATTCCTCATAAAAAAAGAACCGGAGACACGTCTGACATGCCTCCGGCCCGCATATAATCATTGAAATTAGTCTTGCAGAATTACAACAAAGTATGTACGTTTACCGGTAGGATACATACCCTTGATATAGAGCACAGGATCCTTGCTGGTAGAAGCTACCTTGACAGCCTCCTGCAAATCATCGATTGTCTTGAGCGGTCTGTCATTAGCGGTCTGGAGGATTACACCGTTAGGAACATTGGCTTTCTTAAATGCACCACTGTTAACCGTCATCACTTTCAGACCATAGTTGATCTCCAACTGTTTCTTCTCACTGTCGTTGATAGGACGGAAGGTTGCACCTAATACATCCAGATCATGAGTCTTCACCACGCTGGTATTACCCTGGGTGTTCTTCAGTGTCACTGTGGCGGTCTTCTTCTGCTTGTTACGCAGATAAGTAATGGTCACTTTGTCACCCGGACGCTTGCTGCTGAAGAGATACTCCTGTAACTCGGTCATCTTACTAACCTTCTTGTTGTCAATCTGTGTGATGACATCACCTTCCTTAATACCTGCAGCAGCAGCAGCTCCATCTTCGTTTACCTTTGCTACGTAAATACCCTCAAGTGTACCCAGGTCGGGAGCATCTTTACCGTTGGCTTTCTCACGGTCGATATAGTTGTTCACATCAGTTCCCTCAATATTGAGAATAGCACGCTGAACGGTTCCGTATTTCTTCAGATCATCGACAACACGATTCATAATGGTCGTTGGAATGGCGAAACCATAACCGCTGTATGATCCGGTCTCAGAATACAACATGGCATTGATACCTACCAGCTCGCCATTGGTATTAACCAAAGCACCACCGGAATTACCACGGTTAATGGCTGCATCTGTCTGGATAAAGCTCTCTACGCCATTCTGTCCCATACCACGAGCCTTAGCACTGATAATACCGGCAGTAACGGTGGTTCCTAATGAGAATGGGTTACCGATAGCCAAAACCCACTCACCGATACGCAGTTTGTCACTGTCGCTGATGGTAATAGCAGGTAGCTTACTGCCGTTAACCTTGATAAGGGCTAAGTCGGAAGATGGGTCTGTTCCTATGATCTTAGCGGAGAACTCACGGTTGTCAGTGAGGATAACGGTTATATCGTCAACATCAGCAACGACATGGTTATTGGTAATGATATATCCATCTTCAGAAATAATCACACCAGACCCACTGCCTTGGCGCTTCGGAGTCTGTACCTGACGCTTTTGCTTTCCACCCTGACCCGGGTTGCCGAACCAGCCGAATGGGTCGCTGAAGAAATCTCCGAATGGGTCGCTTTCTACTTCTATCGTCTGTGTCTTGCTGTTCTGAACCACTCTGATGGTAACCACCGAAGGCACTGCTTTCTCTGCGGCATAGGTCAGATCTACCGGTTGACCGGGAGCTACAGATGAAGACATGGATGTTAACGGTGTTTTGTTTGCATAAACTTTTACAAAAGAACTTGCTGAGAATGCGATAGCAATGATGCACATCGCATAAACCAAATAATTTGAAGCTTTTTTCATATTCATGTTTTTATTACTTTACTATTATTTACTACTTAAATACTGACATTGTCATTTTACTGAAATGTCAATGCAAAAATAGGAGCAAAAAATGTAAATCTGTCAATTTGTCTGTTTGTTTTCTTCTCTTTTAACACTATTGTCATTGCCGTTAAAAGATATTTGCGAGCAATAGTGGTTTTTTTACATTCATTGAACTATTAATAATTTGTCTACTTTTTAATAATTTTATGATTCACTCCTGTCATATGACAGATTGTCGCTGTCGGACAGCCTCAAAAAGGAGGATGGCAGTGCTTACCGATACATTCAGGGAATCTATCTGTCCGAGCATCGGAATACGGATATGTGCATCGGCTGCCTCACGCCATATCTGTGTCAGTCCGGTGGATTCCGTCCCCATGATGATAGCTGTGGGTTTCTTCATATCGATATCATAATATAGTCGTGAGTCTTGCAGTTGGGCTGTCAAAATCTGAATATGGTGGTTTTTTAGGAAGTCGATACATTCTTCTGACGAACAGGCTGCACAAGGAACAGTAAAGAGTGCTCCCACAGAACTGCGGATGATATTTGGATTATAGATGTCGGTAAGGGGATCGCATACGATAACAGCATCGGCATGGGCAGCGTCAGCGCTACGTAAGACAGCTCCGAGGTTACCGGGTTTCTCTACCTTCTCCAATACGATAATCAGAGGAGATTCTGACAGTCGGAGATCGTTCAATGACAGTTGCTTAGCTTTCACGGTGGCTATAAGGCCTTCCGTACTTCCCCGGTATGCCATCTTCTCATACACCTTCTCTGACACCTCGATACATTGGGTGGCCCGTGGAAATAAAGAGGAGTAGTCTTTATCCCATAGTGACTGACAATAAAATAAGGTAACTATTTGCAGATGGTTATGAATACAGTGGTTTATCTCCTGACATCCTTCAACGATGAAAATACCTTCTTTCTTACGTTCAGCGGATTTCTGCTGAAGTATCATCAGCCGTTTTATCTTAGGATTCTGTGTACTCGTAATAATTTCATTCATTATCATGGTAGTAAACCTTCTTTATTTATAAAACACTCGTAAAAGCACTTTCTTGTACTCAGAACAAAATATTTTTTTTGTTTTTCATCTTTTTCTTCTTCATTAGCATTTTTTTTTGTATATTTGCATCCCGGTTTGTAATCTTTATTATCTCCTAAGAAAAGATTATTCATTCCACCTTATTTTATCAGTCACTCAAAAGGAATAGTTATGCAGATAGGTTTTGACAATGACAAATACTTGAAGATTCAATCGGAGCATATTAAAGAAAGAATAGCTCAGTTTGGTGATAAACTCTATATGGAGTTCGGTGGAAAACTCTATGACGATTATCATGCCAGCAGGGTGCTTCCCGGTTTTCATCCTGACAGTAAGCTGAAGATGCTCATGCAGTTGCGTGATGATGTGGAGATTATCATTGTCATCAGTGCAGAAGATATTGAACGTAACAAAGTACGTGGCGATCTGGGTATTACCTATGATCAAGATGTGCTGCGTCTGCGTGATGTGTTCACCCAACGAGGATTATATGTCAGCAGTGTCGTGATCACTCATTTCAATGGTCAGCATAGTGCTGTGGCTTTCCATGATCGTCTGGAACGTGAAGGACAAGTACGTGTCTATTATCATTATCTGATTGAGGGTTATCCCACGAATGTTGAGTTGATCGATTCCGATGAGGGCTTTGGTAAAAACGACTATGTGGAGACCAAACGTCCTTTGGTGGTTGTCACGGCCCCGGGTCCGGGCAGTGGTAAGATGGCTGTCTGTCTGAGTCAGTTGTATAATGAAAACCGTCGTGGGGTGAAGGCCGGTTATGCGAAGTTTGAGACATTCCCGATCTGGAATATTCCTTTGAAACATCCTATCAATGTGGCTTACGAGGCTGCTACTGCCGATCTCAATGATGTGAATATGATCGACCACTTCCATCTGGAGGCATATGGTAAGACCACGGTCAACTATAACCGTGATATAGAGATTTTCCCAGTGTTGAATGCTATCTTTGAAGGTATCTATGGGGAGAGCCCTTATAAGTCACCTACAGATATGGGCGTTAACATGGTTGGATTCTGTATCTGTGATGATGAGGTTTGTTGTGAAGCATCCCGTCAGGAGATTATACGTCGTTATTATACCGCCCTTTGTAATATGGCTGAAGGTCATGATAACGATGTGGAGATAAATAAGTTAGCACTTTTGATGAAACAGATGAAACTAAGTACTGCCGACCGTCGTTGTACAGTGGCTGCTTACGAGCGTAAGCTACGTTCCGGCACGCCATGTTCTGCCATCGAATTAGCTGACGGCACACTGATAACGGCAGAGACATCCAGTCTGTTAGGGCCTAGTGCTGCTCTTATCCTCAATGCCATCAAATATCTGGCAGGTATTGACCACAGCCTGAAGTTGATTCCTCAAGAGATGATTGAGCCAATCCAGAGAATGAAGACATCCATGCTACATGGTAACAATCCTCGGTTACATACTGATGAAGTACTTATTGCATTGGCAGTACTCAGTAAGACTGATGAGAACTGTCGTAAAGCCCTTGAATGTTTACCTATGCTTGATGGTTGTCAGGTACATGCCACGGTGATGCTCAGTGAGGTGGACCGTAAGATTTTCAAGAAACTCGGATGTGGCTTGACCACCGATCCTGTGAGGAAATAAATTATTTGAACCCTTAGTTGTTGATCTTTATTGTCAGTGGTAGTGTTCCACTGACAATACGTCCATGGCTGGTAACACCTTCTACACGTACGGTATAGGTTGTGGGAATATCAGCACTATAGAAATCGAGGTGCATAGGCATATCTTTTATCATACGCAGATAAGGATTCCAATAAAGCGTACGACGGACATCCGGTAACATCTCTGATGGTCTGGATCCTTTCGGATAACGGGGGAAATAATATTCTGCCGGAGCCTGATAGCCCTCCAAACGTACTATCTTGTTGTTGAAGATATTATCCGATGCGCGATGGAGTCCTCCACGGATAGTGATATCCACCACTCCTCCTTCCGTAACACCGAAGATCCACGCACGGTTTCCTAAATATAAATCTACCCGTTCAACATCAGTAAGACTGATATCGTGAAGGGAGGCATTAGGAACCTCTGAGCCGTTGACATACAATCTGATGGTTGGCCAACTGGCATATGGTCCCCCTGATGCGGAGTCTGTGGCCGCGTCTGTCATCGTGTCTAACGCATTATTGGAACTTCCTGCCATGGAGAGTCTCTCAATACTTGTGGCATAGGCAGGATCCAGTTTGATCAATTCATTCTCATTATCTATATACAGACAGTTGGTACATAGCAACAACATGGCGAAATCAGCATAGTTGCCTTCCTTGATGCTATTACGGTCGAACGACATGTTCGGTTGGTCCACCAGATAAGTAGGAGCCTGTCCTTTCACCACCACTTCCTCGAGCAGATGACTGTCTTGAGAATACGATTGCAGAAGATCATCATCGATATTCAGCCATGGGATCCATTTCACAGATCCTTTCTTTTTCAATATATCTGGGGTAAAAGGAGGACGTTGCTGGTCTATTTCCACCAGACAACGACGGTCTTTCTTACGCTTCGCATAGACATAAGCATCTGCATCTTCCGAAAAATTCAGGTTGTCAAACTCAAACCGTCCTTCAGCATCAGTAAATGTACCGTTGACATATCTTTGTTTCATAATGGCCAATGATACCTGCACACTGTCGATAGGTTGATTCTTGAAAACAGCCCGTATACGTCCTCTCACACTCTGGGAATGTTCATGCTCTACCGATGGAAAGGTATAATTGCCTTGTAATACAGCAGGCATGTCATAGCGTCGCCATCCATTAACCATCATCAGCAAGTCGAGTTTGTCTGTTTGCCATACAGGTGAGAAATAGTCGTCTGCCTGAGGAATATATCCTTGGATGTCAGATGATAGCAGTAACTGACTCCATAGGGATGGACTGTGACTGCCGCGGGTGATTCCATCATCGGTCACTGAGAGGGAGAGAAATGCAAACTCACCCTCTTTTAATCCTGGAAGAGACAACTGTAGTGGTATGCTGTCACGTATATCGTATTTCTGCTTACTGCTCTCAATCGTGAGAGGCATGTTAATATCGGTATTTGATGAGAAGAGCAGTCGCTCACTTAACACATGAGCCTCATCATCGATAAGCAACACACTGTTTACTCCCGCAGGAAGGGAGGTAGGAGACAGATGATAGAGGGACCCTGGACGGATATCCTGATAACTGACGATCTGTCCGCGGCAATGAACCAGAAGATGCAGATTCCGTGAATGGAAATCATTGCCACTATTGACGATCACCTGTATGTCATCAGAGCGTTGCCGACATTGGAGACATGCCACATCGTTACGACTCTGCGGCAGAGGAAAAGAATAGGTATGTCCACTGACATTCTTACAGATAGCTGCATATTGTTCTCCAGCCTTGACAGACAAAGGAAATCTGCCTAAACCATGATGAGAGGTGGAAAAGTGACTGACCACCTTTCCTGCTTTATCCACTATTTCACCAGAGATACTCAAACTGTCACCTTCATTGCTGACAGCTTCAAAACCTACCATACACACCGATCCTTCCACCAGATAACCTCCCTCAGGGAAGAAACGTAATAACGGAATCACATTCTTACTAGCATTTCTCTTTCCATTACTTTCCGGTTTTTCACTGCCTACCTGAATGGGTATAAGACAGTCGTAGTCTTTCAACTGGGCGGAATAGAGGGTATATGCCCAGAGATAATAGATGCCAGCCTCTTGGTCGTGTGGCAAATCGATGTGTCCGGTAAACAGATTGTTGGAGGCTATCAATCGTTTTCTTTGCAGTGACTGTCGCTTACTGTCGAGGAGTTCCACATAGACAAACTGACTCTTTAATGCGGGCACGAGGGTGGCTGCATCGGTGACATACACCTTCATGCAGACACTGTCACCCGGCAGGAATACCGTGCGATCCACATGCATGCTGACTTTCTCTTGCGGAAACACCGTCAACTGTCTTTGCATGCGTGATACCACAGAGTCGGCCAACTCTTGTGATGAGACAGACAATAACGTAATGAATGAGCATAAGAGAATCATTAACGGCCTCTTCACTTTGTCTCTATATCCGAAAAATATTATCACGAGTCTTATATACTATCTATTTAACCTATTAAATAACCAAGGCCACCTTCAAGGACAAGCCGTTGATTTTATCATAATATGAACCCTTCTGCTTTAACATGTCGTAGCCCAATATAAATTGGAGTGGATGACTGCCGGCGGGGATCTCAATACCTGCTCCTGCATGCAACCCGATAATAGGGGATGGTCCCAACTTCTTACTACCGGTATCGTATTTATTCCTAAAATTAACGATATAACCTGGCTCAAGCGACCATTGTAGTAAAAGTTTGCTTTTTAAGTCACCTATATCAAAACGATGAAGACACCCTAATTGTACTACTATTAGATAGCCTTCTTGCTTGGCATCGTAGGTTTTCGTGCCAACCTTCGTCCTTACTCCATCAACCTCCTCGTATATATCCTGATAATAGTAATCCTTGAATGTATGGGATAACCTGCTGCACTGAAGCATGACCTGAGGCGCTAAACGACGACCCAAACGGGGGAAATCCAATTCAAAACCGATACCGATACCGGGTAGCAGGAAAGAAACGTCTACAAATGAGTTAGACATCTTCCAATAGGCACCACCTGCCTCTACTCTCAGCCGTGGCTTAACTGCCCTGGAGGCTTTCTCATCATATTCAAACTGAACACAGTCACCACCTGAGACACAGTATTCTTCATTATACTGCCGTACAATAGCCGTGAGATTATGTGATGTTATCTCCTTACGCTGCAAGTCTTTCACGGCCTGCATGCTCTTGTTGAGCATCTGCGATGCTTGATAAACCCTCAAGCCTCTTGATCTTTTAAGATCAGAATCTGCCTCTGCATTTTGATTCTCATATTCTGACTGTCGTATCTCTGCCAGATTGCCATCTTCATCCTCCAGGAAATAATAGTGCATGCCATCGTCATTCAGGTGGTAAAGGCTGATACTTCCCTTTAACAAAAACTCAGCGAAGAAAGTACGGTTCAATCCATTAATCGGGAAACTACGGCGCACATAAAACACACCATTGTTCAAAAGGCGATAAGCCTGCAGATCGTCGGTGGTATAATGACGGTAATCATTCTCTCCATCTCTCATGAACATACAGCCTGAGGCACATTTTATCTCCGAAAGGTAGTCAATCGTTCCTTGTATGGTATCCCCTGCGTGGGTGATGATGAATCCTTTAACCGGATTAATCGGTTTGTATTTCTGAGCTCTCACACCGTTAACTGCCATGATGATCATTAACAGCATTGCTATCCTAAATTTAATTTCCATGTTTTGTGACATGATATTATAGTTAATAATTATCATTTAAACTTTAATGTATATAATCCTTGCAAAGATATATTTTTAAGTATAATTCTCCAAATATTAGTGTAAGAAATAATCGGTTTCCTTTTGCACTTTGTGTAATAATTATTACTTTTGCTGAATAATAAGCGAATAAGATATGGAAGTAAAGAAGAAAAGGAATCTTTTGTTAGGACATAAGATCATAGAGAATCTCAGAAAGCGCCATTTCGAGGCCTATTATTGCGAGGATGCTCAGGAAGCCATTAATATGGTGTTGACGCTGATGCCCCAGGGCAGTAGTGTGACATGGGGAGGTTCGGATACTATCCGGAAGATGGGACTTACGGCTGCCCTACATGCTTCAGACTATCAGGTGTTTGATCGTGACCTCGTGCAGACGGCAGAAGAAAAGCAGGCCATCTATGAGCGTGCCTTCACTTGTGACTATTACCTCTCGAGTGCCAATGCGATCAGTGAGGATGGCGTGATCGTGAATATCGATGGCAATGGCAACCGTGTGGCAGCCATTACGTGGGGACCCAAACGGGTAATCTTTGTTGTGGGAATGAATAAGGTGGCTCAAAACGTGGAGGCCGCTTTGGCCCGGTCAAGGAGTACCGCAAGCCCGACCAATGCGGCCCGTTTCAATATCAATACCCCTTGTCGTACAGATGGCGTCTGTCATAATTGTAAATCAACCGACTGTATCTGTAATTACATCCATTTCCTGCGGAATTCTCCGAAAGGAAGACATATCGTGGTATTGGTTGGTGAGGAGTTAGGTTATTAAATAGTTTTTTATGAAGATATTATTAATAGGTGGTACAGGTACAATCAGTAGTGCTATTACCCGTCAACTGGCCACTGAAGGACATGATTTGTATGTGCTGAATCGTGGTTCCCGTCGTCATGAATTGCCGGAAGGAGTTAAACAGATCATTGCGGATATTCATCATGAAGATGAAGTGCGTGAAGCTATTGGCAGTTTATCCTTCGATGCCGTGTGTGAGTTTATCGGTTTTGTTCCAGGTGATATAGAGCGTGACATCCGTCTTTTTTACGGAAAGACATGTCAGTATATCTTCATCAGTTCTGCCTCTGTTTATAACAAGCCTGCCCGCAGTTATATCATTACAGAAGGTACAACGCAAGCAAATCCTTTCTGGCAATATGCCCGTGATAAGATAGCATGCGAAGAACTGCTGATGAGGGCATATCGTGAAAAGGGATTCCCTATCACTATCGTTCGTCCAAGTCATACGTACTCTGAGCGAGGTGTGCCCACAAGTGTCAGAGGAACAATGGGTTGCTGGCCTGTGCTTAAACGGATGCTGGAAGGAAAACCTGTAATCATCCAGGGTGATGGCAGTTCTTTATGGACCATGACATGGAACGAGGATTTTGCCCGTGGGTTTCTTGGTTTGTTGGGAAATCCCAAAGCTATCGGAGAAGTATTTCAGATTATGAGTGATGAGTCGCTGAGCTGGGATCAGATTTATCAGACTATTGCTGAGGCTCTGGGTGTAGCATTCAAACCTTACCATGTCTCTTCCGATTTTATTGCGGCTGTTTCTCCTGAAGAATGGAACCTCACCGGTAACCTGATTGGTGACAAGGCTGTGTCAGTGGTCTTCGACTGCACAAAGTTGAAAAGGGCAGTTCCCGGTTTTTGCGCTACTACCCGTTTCTCTGAGGGTGTACGTAGGAGTGTGGATTACCTGTTGTCACATCCTGAATTACAGGT
Organism: Prevotella sp.; assembly: GCA_017550455.1. GTDB lineage: Bacteria > Bacteroidota > Bacteroidia > Bacteroidales > Bacteroidaceae > Prevotella. Next base: position 3,790 of record JAFZPF010000176.1, on the reverse strand, counting down.
GGAAGATCCCGTATATGATGAATGGTGTGACCGTGTTATAGCTATTCAAGAGCAAGCAAAACAAATGTTCGAAAAATAAAATATCATGGTAAAGAAGACGTTTCTGTTATTGGCTGTAATCGTTATGTTTACGAAGGTTGCTGCCCAACCGGTTGGCTTTGCTTCCGTTGATGGAATCACCGATGGCGGTAGGGGAGAGAATCCCGTGGTGGTCAGTTCGTTTGAAGAACTGAAGAAGGTCTTGAAGAGAGGAGATACCACGCGACAGACCATCTATCTGAAAGGACATATCGATGTGCCGGGACTTTTCCATGTCAGAGATGTGCAAAACAAGTCGATCATCGGATTGTCGGGGTCTGTGCTTGCCAATGATAAATATACGTTGTCGAAAGACTCTACGGGTATTCTCGCCCTTGAGAATTGTAAGAATATCATCTTACAGAATATCACCTTCAAAGGTCCTGGTGCTTTCGATCGTGATGCCAGCGATAATCTCTCGATGTCACACGCTGAGCATATCTGGGTGGATCACTGTGATTTCCAGGATGGCATGGATGGGAACTTCGATTGTAACCAAGGGTCAGACATGCTGACTGTATCTTGGTGTCGATTCCGTTATCTTAAGCAGCCTTGGCCGAAATTGGAGGATGATAAGAATGATGATCATAACAGTGATCACCGTTTCAGTAACCTGTGGGGATCGAGTGACAGAGAGGGACGTATTAGTGAAGGTAAACTACGTACTACATTCGACCACTGTTGGTGGGATGAGGGTTGCCGCATGCGCATGCCCTTTGTCCGCTTCGGACAGGTTCATCTTCTTAACTGTTTGTATTCCAGTAGTGTGGCATCGGTGTACATCCAGGCACGCTATAAATCGAACGTGCTGGCAGACGCTTGTGTGTTTGTCAACCGTTCGAAGGATAACAAGATATTCCAGACACCTTTTTCATCCAATCCTAATTATCAAGACTTTAATATTCGTTTCAGACATTGTATAGGCGCAGCTGATCTTGAGCAACGTCATGGCGATGCTCCTTATTTCAATCCTCCTTATCGCTATGCGGCAGAGAATGCATCTTTTGTGGAATCTGCGGTCAGGAAATCAGCAGGAGCTACCTTACATATTGTTTTAAAAAAGTAGTATTAATAATTATTAAATCTGTCGAAAATCGTCTGGAAATATGATCTCCATTTAATTAGATTGTATATTTTTGCATGAGATTACTTAGACATAAAACTGAATGATATGATGAAAAAGATTCTGCCAATACTCTTATTGATAGGCTTGTTTGCGAGTTGTTCAAAAGATGATGGTGACTGGGAGCCCATGAAATGGAAAGCGACCTCTTCTGTAAAAGAAGAGAAAGGTAGTTTTATTATTGAAGCTGAAGGAGCTACTGTTACTTTTATCTGCAAAAACTACAGCTCGCCTTGGATTGGAGGAGCCCGTATCGGTAATCAGTATATTAACCCAGATGAAAATGGTCATAAATCCTTGAAGGGTGATTGGTTTTCTGCTAAGATTACTGACAATCAATTAGAGGTAGTAATCAATAAGAACAATACCCCGATGGCGAGAGCTTTTCTCCTTGAGGTTACTGCAGGAGACATCTTCCATACTTTCCAGTTCGTACAGAAAAATCCTTGAGTATCCAACGACAGTACATTGCTATCGATCTGAAGTCATTCTATGCTTCTGTAGAGTGTGTTGACAGAGGACTTGATCCTTTGTCAACGAATCTTGTGGTGGCTGATAAGAGTAGAACGGAGAAAACCATCTGTCTGGCGGTGTCTCCTTCCTTGAAATCCTATGGTATCAGTGGCCGTGCACGGTTGTTCGAAGTGGTACAGCGGGTAAGGGAGGTCAATGAGGAACGACGTCGTCGTATCAACGGTCGTCTGACCGGCAAGTCTTATGATGATAACCAGTTGAAAGCCAATCCACATTTAGAACTTGACTATGTTGTGGTCCGTCCCCGAATGGCTCATTATATTAAGAAGAGTACCCAGGTTTATCAGACATACCTTAAATATATAGCTCCTGAGGATATCCATGTATATAGTATCGACGAGGTATTCATGGATGTTACTCATTACCTGCAGAGTTATAAGATGACTGCTCATGAGTTGGCCATGACGATGATCCGTGATGTGTTGCAAACCACGGGCATTACTGCTACTGCAGGGATAGGTACCAATATGTATCTCTGCAAGGTGGCTATGGATATCGTGGCAAAACATATTCCGGCAGATAAGGACGGTGTACGCATCGGAGAACTCAATGAGATGAGTTACCGACAACAACTGTGGGATCACAAGCCTCTCACGAGTTTCTGGCGGATAGGACGTGGTATTGCTGATCGTTTGTCTCAGTATGGTATAGATACAATGGGAAAAATTGCCCGCATGTCATTGCACAACGAGGAACTGTTGTATAAACTCTTCGGCGTGAATGCAGAATTGATTATCGACCATGCATGGGGATTTGAGCCTTGTACCATTGATATGGTAAAGGCGTATAAACCTGAGAATAACTCTTTTAGCAGCGGACAAGTATTGCAGTCGGCATACGAGGTGAAAAAGGCTAGGGTAGTGGTACAGGAGATGGCTGAAGCAGCTGCGTTGAATCTTGTGGCAAAGCGTATGGTAACCGATCAGATTGTCCTTCACGTGGGCTATGATAAAGAGAGTCTTTCCAATCCGGCGATAAGTTCACAGTATAAGGGTGTTGTCTCTACTGATCACTATGGCCGCAAAGTACCTAAGTCGGCCCATGGAACAGCCAACCTCAGTAGGCAGACCTCCTCTACACGTATGATTACTGAGGCCGTCTTGTCGCTTTACGACCAGATCGTTGATCCTCTGTTGTTAGTCCGTCGACTGAATATCACCACGAATCATGTCGTTTATGAATCAGCTGTCGTTCATCATCAGGAACCGACCCAACTGGATCTTTTTTCTGATTATGAATCTGAACAGCAACGGCGAATAGAAGAGCAACAAGCACTGGAAAAAGAACGAAGGATGCAAGAGGCACAGTTGGCTATCAAGCAACGATTCGGCAAAAATGCAATTCTAAAAGGTGTCAATTTCCAGGAAGGGGCAACTGCCATAGAGAGAAATGCACAGATAGGAGGGCATAGGGAATAGTTTAGGGTTTAGAGTTTAGGGTTTAGAGTTTAGAGTTTAGGGTTTAGAGTTTAGAGTATTGTATGATGAACGATTATAAGGATATTATTGATTTGCCGCATCCTGATCCGCAGAATCATCCGCGTATGTCGATGCTATCGCGGGCTGCACAATTTGCCCCTTTTGCAGCCCTCACAGGTTATGAGGCAGCTATCGAAGAGACTGCCAGACTCACAGATGATCAATTGCCATTAGATGAATATCATCAGGAGTTGTTAAACCGTAAATACCTACTATTACAAGAACAACTCGCAGAGCATCCGACCATTACCATTGTCTATTTTGAACCAGAAATGAAGAAATCGGGAGGTGTTTACCGTTCAGTCACAGGCATAGTTAAGATTATTGATGAATACAACCGTTGTCTGATATTATCCAACGGTCAGCAAATACCGCTGATGTCCATTATCGATATCGATGGAATAGAAGAATAAATTTTTTCTTTACATTTTCCATAGAAATGTTAGTAGTTATACAAAACTTTTGTATATTTGCATAAGTTTTGCTATAACCAGCATTTGGAAAGTATGTCTGATGTATCAGGACAACGAGTATCATAATAAAGAAAGCATCCAAATAACATTCTTGGATCAGATGG
>JAFZPF010000175.1 GCA_017550455.1 Prevotella sp. | reverse complement strand
TTTCTCACAAACGGATATTTTCCGTCTAATAGCCATGCCTGGTAAGGCTTCCAACTGTTCATCTCCGTTGCAACATCCAGTTTGCTTACCGACATGACTGTGATATTCTTTTTCCATGTAGTGTTGGTAGTGTCACGCTTGTCATTGAGCCAGTTACTACCAATGATTCCGATTGCATTCGGGGTCTTCTCGACATAGTCAACCACATCCTTGCTGGATTCTGCAGCAAAGATATTCGGACTGTTGATCGGTTTACCGCCTAAGATAGAGTCAACACAATAGTGGACGGTACTAGAACTGGGATTGTCAAAACATACCCAAATCTCACCTCTCTTCGAACCTGGAACTATATCACTCCATTTCGTTGCCTCACCGCTGAGAATGCGTCTTACATCCTTCACGCTGATACAGGAGTCGGTGTTCTGTCTATGACAGATCAGTGAGAGACCATCTTCCGCTATTGGGATGGCTACCGGCTGATAACCTTTTGCACGGAGGTTGTCGAACTCCTCCTTCGTAAAATTCCTTGAGGTGATGGCCAGACATAGACTGTCACTGAGTAACAGATTGACGGCCTCCAACTCATTGGTATAGATGGGAGTAACCTTAGCCTTGGGGTACATGGCTTCGAAGACTACTCTCTCTTCCTCGATGATAGGACTAAAACTTTCGTCAGAAGCGAATGATATCGCTCCTGACGAATAAGTATCTGTTCTACTACTTTTCGGTTTGCTCTCGCAAGAGAACAAACCGAAAGTAAGTATGCATCCTACTAAACTGTAGAATAAGTTCTTATACATTTGCTGTCTATTACTGAAGTTTGAAAGTTACAGGCACAGTATACTTCACACGTACTGCAGAACCATTCTGCTTACCTGGATTCCACTTCGGCATTGCCTTAACAACGCGAGCAGCCTCCTTGTCAAGCGATGGGTCAACAGACTTAGCAACATGTACATCAGTTACAGAACCGTCTTTCTCAACGACGAACTGTACGATAACACGGCCTTGTACACCATTCTCAGCAGCGATTACCGGATACTTGATGTTCTGGCTCAGCCATGACATCAACGCACCCATACCACCAGGGAATGAAGGCATCTGCTCAACAACGTCGAAGACTTTGTTCTCTTCCTCGTGCTTGGGAGGTTCCGGCTGGGCAATCTCTTCCTTTGCCTTCAGCACTTCACCACCAACCTCGTCGTTACCTTCAACGTTGAATGCACCGATTGATGTATTTGTGTTTTCTACTTTCTGCAGGTCAATCTCATCTTCGTCTTTCACCTCGTTATCTTTCTTGATCACAGGGGCGGTAAACTTGATAGAGCTCTTTACCTTTTCAATAACTTTCTCTGGTTCCACCTTGATAACCTCTTTCTTCTCCACCTTAGCCTCTTTCTTCTTCTGCTCAAGTGCAGAGAGCTCGATAGCCTGGGTGTTCTCGACTGTACGGTTGGCTTCCACCATCTTCTGAAGAGTAAGTCCGAGATAAAGTAATAATGCAGCTAATGCAACAATAATTATTGACCAAACGTTGCGTTTAGTAGTACCCTTGCGGAGTTTATACGCACCGTATGCCTGGTTCCTACCTTCGAATACGAGGTCGGTCCATTCATTGGATACCAAATCTAATTTTGCCATTTGCTATTCCTTTTCTTTAATTATTATATTACCGATAATTACTTGATACCTCTCTTCTCCAAGAGTTTGAGGTCATCATCGTTGATCTTATCGATAACGTATGTACCAATACTGCATATAGTCATCTCGTCGAGCGCGTCAACCATGTTCTTGTAAGAAGCCTCGTCAGTACACTTGATGATGATAGTCATCGTAGGTATCTTACCGCTTTCCAGTTCACCTTTCTTAATCTTTGCCAACTCCTGATCGTAGATACTATCGGGATATTGATTAGGATTATTCAGTTTCTTCTGGTCCAGCCTGATCTTGGCCGCCATGATATCAGCTACAGGGGTAAATCCGTCTTCTGTAACGTGCTTGATAAGGACGTCACGAATACCGTTCTTTCCCCATGTGGTCTCTTTCAAACAAGTAGGATCTTCGTAGTTGGGAATACCTTCTACGTAGAAGATCTTGTCATTGCCACACACATACATGGTAATTGTCTGTGAGGCCTTTGCTGCATTACGATCCTGATCAGAAATGTTCTTATCGTTACTCGGCATGGTGAGGTTCATCGTCTGGGGTTTAGCCAGAGATGTACACAGCATGAAGAACGTAATAAGAAGCATCATCATGTCCACCATCGGCGTGAAGTCCACGCGGGTGTTCATCTTTTTCTGTCTGCTTTGCTTTTTCTTTGCCATGTCTTACTCCTCCGAATTAGATTTCAATGCCGTAATCAGATAATAACGGTTCTCATTCATATCCTGTAACTCTGACATCATCTTTTTGATGGTCTTATAAGGCGTGTCTGCGTCAGCCTTAATAGCCAGTTTCATGTCGACGCCATTGTTATCACGTGCAACAGTGACCCAGTCCTGGAACTCGCTCATCTTACCGTCAATACTGTCGGTAGGAATACCGCGAGTAGCCATGTACTCATTCATTTTCTCCGTGTCTTGACTCAGCAGTGATGTAAGGTCTTGCATGGAAACGCCGAGTGAAGCAGCACTACGACCGTTTTCCAACTGCTTGCTTGTCAAGCTTACACCATACTGTGCAGCCATACCTGTGATGAGCTCCTCCATCTTACCTGGAGTATCCATGCCAAGGAATACTTTTCCTTCCTTGTCGCACAGGATGGTCAAGACATTCGTCTCTGGAACTTTAATCTCCGATACAGAAGACGGGGTAACCACTTTCACTGCCTCGTTCTTCACGAATGTTGATGTCAACATGAAGAAGGTCAGCAAAAGCACCATCACGTCGCTCATCGGGGTCATATCAATCCAGATGTCCGCTTTCTTAACTTTTACTTTACCCATGGTAATAAACGTTTTAAAGGGTTAGCAAAAATTAAGCTTCCTCTGTGTGGTTTGCTTCGTAGGTCTGAGCAATTGTGTAACCAACCTCGTCGAGGGCGTATGTCAACTTATCAATCTTGTTAGAGTAGTAGTTGTAAGATATAACAGCGAACCATGATGTCAAAATACCAGAAGCGGTGTTTACAAGGGCCTCAGAAATACCTTCAGACAACTGAAGTGAGTCACCACCACCACCAGATGCCAGAGCGGCGAATGAACGGATCATACCGACAACGGTTCCGAACAGAGCGGTAAGGGTACCGAGTGTTACGATGGTTGCCAGGATAGGCATGTTCATCTGGAGAGTAGGCATCTCGAGCTGTGTAGCTTCTTCGTGAGCCTGCTGGATCTTAGCGATCTTCTGAGCTTTCTTCAGCTTGTTGTCTGCTTCCATCTCTTTGTAAGCTTGGATTGAAGCGCCAACAACGTTAGCTACAACACCCTGCTGCTTGTCGCAAAGCTGCTGAGCCTTAGCCATGTCGCCTGCATTGATAGCTGCCTTGATGTCGGTCACAAACTTGGTCAGAGAAGTCTTACCGAAAGCTGTGCGGAGAGCGAAATAACGCTCAATACTTAAAGCGATAACGGTGAACAGCAATGTGATGATCACTGGCACAACGATACCACCTTTGTACACTGTACCGAGGAGGCTACCGTCCTTAACTGCGTTTGCAGGATCGCCGCCAACGAAGTTGTCCGGGTTACCCAACACGAATTTGTAGAAACAAACTGCGAGAATAAAACAAGCCACAATAATCCAAATTGCGTCTCTTACACCTTGAAATCCTGACTTTTTCTTAGGATTTGCTTTACTTTTTGCATCTGCCATAATTAAATGATAAATTTTTAGTTATTAATAAATTTAAAATGATAAAAATTCGATTGTTAATGCTTTTAAGTACATTATGTATCTAATTCCTTTTTATACACCTCGCAAAGATAACAAATAATGACTAATTACGGAATTGTTTAACGAGTTTTAACAGATAATTTCTTTAAATTGTCATTATTTCCTTGTTATTACTATGTGTATCGATTAATGAAGTCTTGCTAAACATTCCTTTATGCGGCGAAGGGCTTCACGGATATTGTCATCGCTGGTGGCATAGCTCATGCGGAAACAGTCGGGGTCACCAAAAGCATCACCGCCAACGGTAGCCACATGCCCTACTTCCAAAAGATACATAGCCAGATCACTCGAAGTGTTGATGGTGTACTGTCCGTCGGTCTTTCCGTAGAAAGAACTGCACTTGGGGAAGAGGTAGAAAGCTCCCTGCGGTACGTTCACCTCTAAGCCGGGAATCTCCTTAGCCAATTTTACAATAAGGTTGCGGCGACGCTCGAAAGCCTGACGCATCTCTTCCACACATGCCTGTGAAGCGATATAAGCCTCAAGAGCAGCCTTCTGACTGACGGAGCATGGGCCACTGGTGTACTGTCCCTGCAGCTTGTTACAACCTTTCACGATCCATTCAGGAGCGGCCATAAAACCGATTCTCCATCCAGTCATTGCATAAGCCTTACTGACTCCGTTGATGACAATCGTACGTTCACGCATACCTTCAACAGCTGCTATGCTGGCATGACTGCCGGTGTAGTTGATATGCTCGTAGATCTCGTCAGCCAGCACATAGAGGTCCTCATGTTGGAGGATAACCTCAGCAAGCCCTTTCAGTTCCTCTGCAGAATAGACGCTACCTGTCGGATTGCTCGGACTGCAAAGGATGAGCATCTTTGTCTTCGGGGTAATAGCTGCTTCCAACTGTTGTGGAGTAATCTTAAACTCTTGTTCGAATCCTGCATTGATGATCACGGGGATACCACCGGCCAACTTTGCCATCTGTGGATAACTGACCCAATAGGGGGCGGGAATGATTACCTCATCACCATCATTTACCAAAGCCATGACAGCATTGCATACCGACTGCTTGGCTCCATTGCTAACCAGAATCTCGTCTGTGGAGTAATCAAGGGCATTCTCATTCTTCAACTTCTCAACAATGGCTTTGCGCAGGTCGGGATAACCGGGCACTGGGGAGTATCTGGAGAAATTGTTGTCAATAGCTTTCTTTGCGGCCTCTTTGATATGGTCGGGGGTATTGAAGTCGGGTTCTCCCACACTCATGTTAATTACATCAATACCTTGAGCTTTCATTTCACTGCTCTTCTGCGACATGGCAAGTGTGGCGGAAGGAGCGAGTCTCTGTAGTCTGTCTGATAAATTTTTCATAATCGCTTCAATATTCTGCAAAAATAATACTATTCTTTTGATAAACGAAATATTTGAGGTATTATTTCTACCAAAAGATGAAAATGCAATAAAAATAATCGATTTTTAATGACGATTTGCTTACAGATGCAGGCTATGCCCCATCTTTTCTTTCTTCGTAGTGAGATACCTTATATTATATGGGTTAGGTGTCGTCTCTATAGGGATGTTCTCAACGATCTCCAGTCCGTAACTCTCCAATCCGACACGTTTGACGGGATTATTGGTGAGCAGACGCATCTTTCTGATGCCCAACTGACGAAGTATCTGAGCACCACAGCCATAGTCACGCTCATCGGGCTTGAATCCGAGATGGATATTGGCATCCACTGTGTCGTAGCCTTCCTCCTGCAACTTATAAGCAGCAATCTTATTCATAAGTCCGATACCACGGCCTTCCTGCTGGATATACACGACGACACCTTTTCCTTCCTTTTCAATCATCTGCATCGCCTTGTGAAGCTGTTCTCCACAGTCACAACGCTTACTGCCCAGGATATCACCGGTAGCACATGAAGAGTGTACCCTTACCATGAGTGGTTCATCCTCCTCCCATTCACCTTTGATAAGCGCCATATGCTCCAGTCCGTTACTCTTCTGTCTGAAAGGTATCAGTTTGAAATGTCCGTAGTCGGTCGGCATGTCTACTTCCTCACCTTTTACCACCAGCGATTCATTCTTCAGACGATAGGCAATCATATCTTTGATGGTGATCGTCTTCAGGTCGTATTTCTCTCCGAAAGCCAGCAACTCCGGCAGTCGTGCCATCGTGCCGTCTTCATTCATGATCTCCATCAGTGCACCTGCTGGGTAGAGTCCGGCCATTCTGCAGAGATCGATAGCTGCTTCGGTATGACCACTTCTTCTCAAAACACCGTTTTCCTGTGCATAAAGTGGGTTGACATGACCGGGACGGCCGAATGTCTGTGGCGTAGAGGCTGGGTCTGCCAAGGCTTTGATGGTTTCGGCACGGTCGTGAGCCGATACACCTGTGGAGCATCCCTCCAACTTATCTATCGTCACGGTAAAAGGAGTTCCTAAGACAGAGGTGTTGTCGTTCACCTGATGGGGCAAATCCAGTTCCTGACATCTGGAAATGGTGATGGGTGCGCAGAGCACTCCACGTGCATATTTCAGCATGAAGTTCACTTTCTCTGCGGTGATCTTCTCTGCAGCGATGATCAGGTCACCTTCGTTTTCGCGATCCTCATCGTCAACCACAATGACAAACTTTCCTTCTTTGAAGTCTTGTACAGCTTCTTCTATCGTATTCAATTTAAGATTTCCCATACCTTATTATATAATTATACGTTGTGCATCTGATGGATGCGGTTGATAATCTCTGTATTTGTCTCTTTGATCGTTTTCAGGTCACGCAGCAGTCGTATTCTGAAAAACCACATACGGATATAGATAAATAGGTTGACCGGTGTCAACAATCCAACCACCACATTGAGCCATTGTCTTTCAAACGGTCGTGTATGCGACTTCACCGACACAACAGGATATTTGTTGAGCAGTGTGAGAATCATCTTGTCTTTGGTGTTCGTAAGATCTTCGATCACCTGCTCCATGTCGGTATTGATCCTTTCTATCTCGTTGTCAGGCTCGTATCTGAAGAACACGTTGATAACGTTCGGCAGCTTGTACAACTTGTGTTTATGAGCATAATCAGTCACCTCGTCATTGATCTTCTGCAGGGCCAAGGCATCAGCGGTGTAGTCGGGATCGTTGATAATGACCTCTTTGGCATAGACATGACGCTTAAGACGTAGTCCCAGCAACTTCATGAAGAAGTTGCGGTATAGATCGATGTTGAACACCACGGAGTCGTTGTTAGCCTTATAGGTAACGAATGCTGCCAGAGGAGCCAATACCGCCGTTGAGATACTCTTGCCGAACCATACAGCCCACATACCACCTCTTGCCATACGGTAACCGGTGTTGTCTAATATGTAATATATAATGTACACGAGGACACTGATGATGACAGGGATACCGATACCTCCTTTCCGGATGATGGCTCCCAAGGGCGCACCGATAAAGAAGAACAACAGACATGATAATGCCATGGTGTATTTATTGATACCCTCAATACGGTGTTGACGGATTAGACGGTCACCGTCGGATGTGAGCATCGCCTTAAATTCCAGGTCGCTCATCTCATTCTGTACCCTGCCGAGCGCCGATGAAACAGCCTGTTGTTTCTTTTCGGTCGTCAACTTGTCATAGATACTGTCGTAGTTGCAACTTTTAGCCATCACAGCTTTGAGTGCTTTCAGTGAGTCTTTCTTCTCCAATGGCAGTTGGTAGTAATGTGAACGCTTGGCATCGATGTAATAGATTCTTCCGATACTGTCGTACTGATGATTCAGAGAGTCAATGTCGTGATATATCTCAGAAAGACTCTTTCCACGAGCATTGTTAGAGATACTGCTTGCATCGGTGAGGCTAAAGTCAGCATCGAAATCCAACACGATCTTTTTCTCGGCAAATGTCTCTCGGCGGTAAGGAACACTCGCGCTACCAGCCAACTCCTGACTTCTCATATTCTCAAACCATTCCCCACTATGCAGGGTGAGCAGCAGATGTTTCTTCTCGGCTGTTGACTGCAGCATACCTGAGTCGGCCAGGATAATGGCAGCATCTTCATAACTGCCGTTCATCTGGTATATCATGATACCATAGAGCATGCCCGTCTTTGTGTCTTTCTTCTGTACGTAGAGGTTACAGTTAGGGATGCCGTCATAGAAGATTCCTTCTGGGATTTCCAGTTCCGGGCTCTTCTGTTTCATCGAGATAAGCAACTGTGCAAATGATGTGTTGGCATTCGGTCCTACCACATTCTGGAAGTAGAACGAACCTAAAGCGATAAAGATGACAATGACGATGAGTGAGCGGAAGGTCTGCATCAGTGAGATACCTGCTGCTTTGATGGCCGTGAGCTCACTGCTCTCACCGAGGTTTCCGAAAGCAATCAGTGAAGATAGGAGGATGGCCAGTGGCAGTGCTTGTGGCAGGAGCATCAGTCCCATATACCAGAAGAACTGTGCCAGCACCTCCATGGAAAGTCCTTTTCCAATCAATTGGTCGATATATCGCCAAAGGAACTGCATCATCAGTACAAACTGACAGATGAAGAATGTTCCTACGAAGAGCAGTCCGAACTGCTTGGAAATGAATATATCAAGTTTTTTGACTCCTATCATGACGTGTCTCAACTGATTGCATGTGTTGCAATCAAAGTGCAAAGTTAATGCAAATCACCTTGAGAACAAAATAAATTAGTAATTATTAAATCTCCACGGCTATTTTTCTTATTTTACAATCCGGTGGAATGATGGAGCCGTTCAAGGTTTTTCTCCCACAAGTCGTAAATGGTATCAAGATCATCTTCCTCAGCAAAGTCTGTGATGATCAGGATATAGTCGCCGGTGATGTCACTACGCACAATCTTCAGTTCCCAGTAAGCATTCTCATCAGTGTCGTCGTTCCACGCAAAACGGATAACATCGTTTTTCATATAGGTAATCAGGGATGCCGTACGTATCTCATGATGCTTCCACACCTCACCCCAGGTGAATATATATGAATCACCGTTTGTCTCCACACTGTCGGCCACCCACTTAGAGAGCCCCGCAGGAGTACTGAGGAATGGCCATATAATATTTGCTGACTTTGATCTCAACTCTCTTTCGATGGTTAATTGTTGTTTTCTCATAATGGTCAATAGGGATACAAGGTAAATATCGTTGACAAATATACTATTTTTTTTCATAATACAAAAAAATATTCGAAATTATTTTGTGCATTAGATTTTTTTTACTTACCTTTGCACCCGCAATAAAATGATGGCGGGATAGCTCAGCTGGTTAGAGCGCATGATTCATAATCATGAGGTCGCCGGTTCAATCCCGGCTCCCGCTACTCAGAAATCACGAGTTACAGAAATGTAGCTCGTTTTTTTGTGTCTTTTAGAATGCATTATAGAAAGTATACCCTTTCCCAATAGTATTAATACTCTTTTCCACTAGTTTTAATACTCTTTTCTACTAGTTTTAATACCCTTTTCTGACAGTTCTGGTCCCCAGCATGTATAATCCTATAACTAAGGGTGATTTGAAATGATATTGTTTCTTTTTTTTTATTGTATTATAAAGAATTATGTGTATATTTGCAGAGATAATGGTTTCGTATTACAAATAGTATCTGATATGAGAAAAATCAAGATGTTGATGATGGCAGGTGTGTGTCTGATGATGACCGCTTGCATCGACTTGTCTGGCAGTAAGGTTCAAGAAAACAGTAAGAATATGGAAGATTGGAAAACGGTTTTAAAGGAGAAATTACCCCTGTTAGGACATCGTAACTGGATCGTGGTAACCGACATGGCTTATCCTTTGCAGTCGCATGATGGCATCACCACGTTGTATGCACAGGAAGACTATGCTCAGGTAGTGAAGCAAGTATCTGACATGATCAGTGAGGCTCCGCATGTATATGCCCATATCTATTTGGACAAGGAGCAGGAGAAGTTGTCGGAAGAACTTGCCAAGGGATGGAATACATATAAGGAGCAGTTGGATAAAGCACTTGATTTAAAAGAAGTTCAATATGTTCCGCATGAAGAACTTATCCGTAAGTTGGATGAGGTAAGTAATCTCTTTGAGGTGGTTATCATAAAGACATCACTTACCATTCCTTATACCACGGCGTTCTTTGAGTTGGACTGCCAATACTGGGATGCCGAACATGAGGCTGCGATAAGGTGATCGGTTTCGGATATTATGTTTAAGGTTTAGCGTAAAATAATTGCGGGCATACCGTATAAAATAATAAGCATTATGAAGAGAGGTATATTTTTGTGGTCCATTTGTGTGTTGTTGCTGAGTAGTCTTTTTATCAGTTGTACAGAAAAGTCCTCCGACGTGAAACCTGTTAACGGACTTCTGACAGAAGCAATTGGGGCAGGTGAGGCTCCTCAAAGTGTAAAAGATGTGATGCAGACCCCGGAGGTAGATGGTCGTTATGAGGCGATACTGGGAGATAAGGAAAGTGAATTGAGCGTATGGTCGTTGATGCATTGCTCGCAGACTCTGTCATCTGAGAGCTACGGAGTTCTTGTCAGCCGTGCAAATGGTCAGACAATCACTGCCTTTCCGGATATTCGTCATGGCAATATGCCCACTGCCATCTATGATGCCGAGGCAGATGCTTTGTGGTTGACGGGGGCAGATATGGAAGGAACCGGTGTGCGTGTGGAACATCTCTACCAACTGCGTTTTGTTGACGGTGGAAAAGCCACGGTTGTCAGGAGTATTGATCCTTATGATGTGCAACAGCTGTTCTGTCAACAGTTGAGTTATAAGGTTGATGGAAATAAGGTTACTCTTTTCTTGAATGGTGAACAACTGAAAACTGTTACTTGCACAACAGAGAATATGTATGGTATCAGCGAGGATGCCGTTTGGATTGGAGAGCAGTTGAGCTATGATCTCAGTGATGAGGGTATCTCAGTGTGTATATCGCCAGCCATTCGTTATATGATCAAGGGCGACGGAGAGAAGGCTGGTGAGGCAGTGATGCTCTATGACGACATGCCTGATATCATTGCTACCGTGATGGTAACGGATGAGGGCATTTCCCTCTCCGATATCCGCATTAAAGAAGCATCTAATGAATGAACTTTGAGATGAAGAAAACGGTGATGCTGATGACCACTATGTTGCTGGTGATACTCATGGTTGGTTGTCACTCCGCAGATAAACGGAAAAATAACTTAGGTGAGGCTCTGCCACAGGAACCTGATTATACGGATACCACTCAGTGGTATGTAACTGATCGGGAATGTGTGGCCGACCTCTTTTATATTATCTCTACTGAGACTGGTGATTATTCCTTGAATGGGGTAACCTACCATCACGCAGATACTTATAAGGATAGCCTGCGGGCACCGCTCTACGGTGAGATGCTCGGCGTGGATACCTTACTTAGCGGAAGACTCAATTATTACAGTCCCTATTATCGTCAGTGTTCACTGCAGTCATTTCAAGAGAAAGAAAGTATCAAGGAAAGGATGAACGTAGCATTGTCTGATGTAAAAAATGCTTTTGCCTATTATCTTACCAATCTTAATCAAGGGCGACCGTTTATCTTAGCTGGATTCAGTCAGGGGGCTGTTATCATGCTGGAACTGATGAAGGAGATGAAACCCGAAATCAGTCAGCGAATGGTGGCAGCCTATGCAATAGGAACTTCTATTGATCAGGAGACGGTGGATAAATATAAGATCATCAAGGCTGCACAGGGGGCTGATGATACGGGCGTTACTATCTGTTATAACTCCGTGCGTGATGCCAAAGCATCCCTTTGGGGAAAGAGTGTCATCGCTATCAATCCCGTCAACTGGAAAACCGATGAGACACCGGCAGTGCTGATCACAGAACCATCACCGTTGCTTCCTGTTAATGAACAGAAGAAAGATACGATGACGGTACATCTGGATACAGCATCGTCATTGGTGTTTGTAGAGGGTTTTACCGCTTCCGACTATGTCATGCCGCTGATTGGCAAAGAAGGGAACTATCATTCAAGGGAAATCTGGTTGTATCGTGATCAACTGCGGGAGAACATGGCTTTACGTACGCAAAGATACTTGGCAGAAGACAAATAATTCATCGTTGTTTTATGTTAACTGAAAAATATTTCTTACCTTTGCCAGCAATATGAGTATAGTATTTGTAATATTAGGAGCTGTCTTGGTCCTTTGGGGAGCTGACAGACTGACCGATGGAGCTACTGCCTTGGCGGTGAAACTGAATATTCCTCAGATAGTCATCGGTCTTACCATTGTGGCGTTCGGAACATCGATGCCGGAGTTTTTCGTGAGTATGGCATCTGCTGTCAAAGGAACATCCGATATGGCATTGGGTAATATTGTAGGTTCAAACATTTTCAATACCTTGATGATCGTTGGTGTATCGGCTGCTGTTGCTCCGATGGTGATCAGTAAGAATACTGTCAGGAAAGACATGGTTTTTGCCATGGTAGCCGCCCTGATGCTTATGGTGATGTGTCTCGATAATGAGTTGTCCAGGATTGATGCAATCTTACTTTTCATTGTCTTTATCATCTTTATGGTGTACACGTTGAGGATGGCAAAGGATAAGAATGAGGAAGAGGAGACTCAGATTAAGACGATGAACGGGTGGTTGGCTGCCGGTTTGATGCTTTTAGGATTGGCATGTCTTATCGTGGGTAGTAATATATTTGTTGACGGAGCTACCAAGATTGCCAAGAGCCTCGGAGTGAGTGATGCAGTCATCGGACTTACCATCGTGGCATGTGGTACCTCTCTTCCGGAATTGGCTACGAGTGTGGTGGCTGCCAAGAAGGGTAGGGCTGCTATTGCTATCGGTAATGTGATTGGCAGTAATGTACTGAATATCCTCATGATCGTAGGTATTACAGGAATGATTATCCCGATGGATCTTCATGGTATTACATGGATTGATATGACGGTGATGACTGTGGGTATGTTGATTCTTTGGGGATTCTCGTATACAAAGTTTAAGATTGAGCGCTGGGAAGGTTTCGTTCTTACCTTCATCTTTGTTGCCTATATGTGTTGGTTGGTGTATAATGCAGTAAGATAAATTATGAGCAGAGAGCAGGAAGGACTGAAATCGTTGGGTGGCAATACAGTATATGCCGATGATTATGCCCCACAGGTGTTAGAGACTTTTGAGAATAAGCATCCTGATAATGACTATTGGGTGCAGTTTAACTGTCCGGAGTTTACCTCCTTATGTCCGATCACCGGTCAGCCGGACTTTGCGGAAATCAAGATCATGTATATCCCTGACAAGCGGATGGTGGAGAGTAAGAGCCTGAAACTCTATCTCTTCAGTTTCCGTAACCACGGTGATTTCCATGAAGACTGTGTGAACACGATCATGAAAGATCTCATACGGTTGATGGATCCTAAATATATTGAGGTGCGTGGATTGTTCACACCTCGTGGCGGCATCAGTATCTATCCTTATGCTAACTACGGGCGCAAAGGTACGGAATATGAGCAGTTAGCAAAGCAACGGTTTGCGATGCTGCAGCCGTAAGGTCTTATTCCTTTCGGGAGTACGATTGTTCTCCGTCTTTGAAACGTAAAACAAGTGAGTCGGATGTCATCATTACAAATGATGCCGTGTCGTAATTCTCAACGAAGGTTCTCTTGCCTTCAACTTCTGCCATCTTACGCTCTTTCAGTACCAGTTGACCGTTGAAGACATGCCACTCGACATAAAACTTTGGTATCGGCATGATTACCGGGCTGTCTTCGTTGGTACGTGACCTCCTCAACACACCAATGGGGGTAGCCGTATAATGACGTTTTAAAGCAAAACCGACATCTACCGGTTGCAGCAGTTTGCGCAAAGACGAGTCTTGCTTAGCTTGTTCTTCATCACTTAATTCGTAATCTTGAATACGTTCTTTCAGAATGGGTGTCTTCTTCTGTGTCCATGTACCTTTGAGTTCATCAAGATTAATGACCATAGAAGCTTTCGTGGAGTCTTCAGGATCAATCAATACAGCAACCCAGTCACCTACATGGGGACGACCGATGACATGATGTTCCCTCATGGCATCGATAATATCATAAGTGACAGGATCACCACCTTTACCGGACAGGAAAACCAACACAGAGTCTGTACAGCCATCACACGCCAAACCGTAAAGGGTGGAGTCACCCTCGATTTTCGTGTTCAGTCCTATCGGCAAAACCTCTTTTTTCTCATTCTTGCACGCTGCCATAAGAAGTATGGCAAGGAGTATCATTAATATGGATTTCTTTTTCATATGTTATACTATTGCGTTGCAAAGGTACGATTTAGTGAGTGAAAAAGCAAATTTATTTGAGATTTTCCGAACGTAAGCACCTTCTACAAAGTAAAAGACCGTAAAAAATATAATCTTTGAAAATAATTTCGCAATAATGTATGTCTATTTGAGAAAAATTCATTAATTTTGCATTTTAAAGAGTACAACTAACTTATATGTATTAACATAATCTTATACAATCTAAAGATCAAGTAATGAAAAAGAAGATCCAGTTCAGTCTCGTGTACCGAGACATGTGGCAGAGCTCAGGTAAGTTTCAGCCACGTAAAGACCAGTTGGAACGTATTGCTCCTGTAATCATTGATATGGGATGTTTCGACCGTGTAGAAACAAACGGTGGTGCTTTCGAGCAGGTTAACCTTTTGGCTGGTGAAAACCCAAATGCAGCGGTAAGAGCTTTTTGTAAGCCCTTCAACGAGGTAGGTATCAAGACTCACATGCTCGACCGTGGTCTTAACGCTTTGCGTATGTATCCTGTACCTGACGATGTACGTGAGCTGCAGTATAAGGTAAAGCATGCTCAGGGTGTTGACATCCCGCGTATTTTCTGTGGATTGAATGATGTTCGTAATATTATCCCATCTATCAAGTGGGCCAAGGCTGCCGGTATGACACCGCAGGCTACCTTATGTATCACCACCTCTCCGGTGCATACCGTAGAATACTACAGTGAGATAGCTGAAACACTGATAGCTGCCGGTGCTGAGGAGATCTGTCTGAAGGATATGGCCGGTATCGGACAGCCCGCCTTGCTCGGTGCCCTTACAAAGGCTATTAAGACGAAGCATCCGGATATCATCATCCAGTATCACGGACACTCTGGCCCCGGTCTTTCAATGGCATCTATCCTCGAGGTTTGTAACAATGGTGCTGATGTTATCGATACCGCTATCGAGCCACTTTCTTGGGGTAAGGTTCATCCCGATATCATCTCTGTACAGAGCATGTTGAAGAATGAAGGCTTCGAGGTGAAGGAGATTAATATGAAAGCCTATATGCAGGCACGTACACTGACACAGGAGTTTATTGACGACTGGCTCGGTTACTTCATCAACCCAGGTAACAAGATCATGTCTTCACTGCTGTTAGGCTGCGGTCTTCCCGGCGGTATGATGGGATCTATGATGGCTGACTTGGCTGGTATGCACAGAACTATCAACAGCCTGCGCGTCAAGAAGGGTGAGCCCGAATATACCACTGATGAACTGCTAGTGAGACTGTTCGACGAGGTGGCTTATGTATGGCCGCGTGTTGGTTATCCTCCATTGGTAACTCCATTCTCACAGTATGTGAAGAACATCGCTTTGATGAACCTCCTGACTATCGAGCAGGGTAAGGGCCGCTTCGTGATGATGGACGACTCTATGTGGGGCATGATTCTTGGTAAGAGTGGTAAGATTCCTGGAGAGATCGATCCCGAACTCAAAGAGTTGGCTGCAAAGCAGGGTCGTGAGTTTACAGATGCCGATCCACACACATTGATTCCTAACGCTCTCGATGATTTCCGTAAGGAGATGGATGAAAACGGATGGGAGTACGGTCAGGATGATGAAGAGCTCTATGAGTTGGGAATGCACCCCGAGCAGTATCGTGACTTCAAGAGTGGTATCGCCAAGAAACGTATGCTGGCTGACTTGCAGAAGGCAAAGGATGCTAAGTTAGGTGCTTCTCTCTCTCCGGAGAAACTGGCTGAGTTCAAGCATGCTAAGGCTGATGCTTTGGTAGCACCTGTTAAGGGTCAGGTATACTATGAGTTCAGTGGTGATGGTGAGTGTGCTCCATGTGTTGAGCCGTTCATCGGTCAGCACTATGAGGAAGGACAGCCCTTCTGCTATATCCAGACTCCATGGGGTGAGATAGAGACCATTCCAGCTGCTTTGGGTGGTAAACTCGTTGAGGTTGTGGCTAAGCAAGGTGCAAAGGTAAGCAAGGGCCAGACTTTGGCTTATGTAGAGCGCGACCATAAGGAGGAATAAGTCTTTTATGATATTATCTGAAAGGCACGGGGTTTTTTCTTCGTGCCTTTCTTTTACAGATTATATATTTAAATAAGGTGTAGAAATTGAACATCATGTTTTGTCAGCATATCGATTACCAACGAATAATTGATTTATACTATCCGGAGGAAAATGCCCTGAAGAAGATTCTTACAGTGCATAGTAGGGGAGTGGCTGATAAAGCACTTCGGATTATAGATAAACACCCTGAGTTGCAGCTGGACAAGACATTTGTTGAAGCAGCTGCAATGCTCCATGATATCGGTATTATCGGTTGTGATGCTCCCGGGATACAGTGCTTCGGTTCACATCCTTATATCTGTCACGGTAGGATAGGGGCTCAGATGCTGCGTGAACTCACACAACATATCGATATCTCTTCCTTAGGAATCAATGATGAGACGTTACAGCGGTTGGCACGTGTATGTGAAAGACATACAGGAGCAGGACTTACCCGTGAAGACATTATTAATCAACAGTTGCCATTGCCACAGGAAGATTTTCTTCCGGAGTCAATGGAAGAACAACTTATCTGTTATGCTGATAAGTTCTTTTCAAAAACGAAACTGACACAAGAGAAAACCATTGAACAGGCAATGAAAAGCCTGGCAAAGTTCGGTAGTGAGGGCGTTTCCCGCTTTCAGCAGTGGATATTGAAGTTTGAATGATATCCTCCACGAATGACTCTTTTGATATCCAATAAATCACGAAAGAAGTATTAATTTCGTTAATAATCATTCTTCTTTCGTTGATTTACAATTATTATTCGTACCTTTGACCCTTCGAAGGTACTTTTGCTCGGAAAATAACAAATAATTTGTTTTTTCTCTCGCTTATTCGTACCTTTGCAATTTAATGAGGAAGAGATTAACCATAATCATACTGTTGTTTGTCTTCGTATTTGCGATGGCAGATACTCATATGCCTGTTTTTCCCCGCAAGAATAAGGTGCGACAAGTGAAAGACACGGTAGCTATGAGAGATACCCTTCCTCGTGATACCGCCGATAAAGAACAGACAGAAAAAATGCTTATTGAAGGTCCGGACACAACAAAGATGGACTCTTTACAGTTGGCTATTTACCGTTATAACAAGGCTATTGATGACTCCATCCGCCTGGATAGTATCAATAAGAAGAAGAAAAACTCGGTGGAGTCACCCGTCAAATATTCTGCTTCCGACTCATTGGTGTATGATGCTGCAAATAAGGTGGCTTATCTGTATGGAAGTGCAAAGGTTGACTATCAGAATATGAATCTGGAAAGTGAACGGATGCGTATCAATATGGATAGTAGCACGGTATATGCTACGGGTGCTTATACGGACTCCACCAATACGGTCATAGATGGAAAACCAATCTTTGTCATGGGACAGGATAAGTACGAGAATGACACGATAACGTTCAATTTCAAGTCAAAGAAAGGACTTATCAGGAATGTCTATACAGAACAAGAAGATGGTTTCCTGTTCAGTGAGCGTTCCAAACGTACTGATACCGGGGAGTTTTATTTAGAGCATGGTACCTACACTACCTGTGATGCGGAACATCCCGACTTTTATATTTCCCTCTCACGTGCAAAAGTCCGTCCAGGAAAAGATGTGGTGTTCGGACCAGCTTATCTGGTCGTTTGTGATGTGCCGCTGCCTTTAGCTATTCCTTATGGTTTCTTCCCATTTACAAAGAGTTACAGCAGTGGTTTTATAATGCCCAGCTATGGTGATGAGAGCAGTCGTGGGTTCTATCTACGCGATGGAGGATATTACTTTGCGATCAATGACAAGTGGGATCTTAAACTTTTGGGTGAGATTTATACGAAAGGATCATGGGGTATCAGTGCTGCCAGCAATTATCGTAAACGATACAAGTATAATGGTAGTTTCCTCTTCAGTTATCAAGACACAAAGAATGGAGATAAGGGTATGCCTGACTTCGTAGAACAGGAGAGCTTCAAAGTACAATGGAGTCACCGTCAGGATTCAAAGGCCAATCCATTCAGTTCTCTATCTGCAAGCGTCAATTTCGCGACAAGTAGTTTCGAGCGTAATAATCTGACGAGCCTGTATAACCCTCAGAGCATGACACAGAGTACACGTACATCTTCAGTCAACTATAGTACTAATTTCTCCAGTATCGGCATGTCATTGAGTACGACAGTAAACCTGAATCAGAACATGCGTGACTCTACCATTGCAATGACATTGCCTGACTTGAATATCTCTATCAGTCGCTTCTATCCTTTCAAGCGTAAGCATGCTGCTGGAGAAGAGAGATGGTATGAGAAGATTGCTATGAGTTATACTGGACAGTTTTCTAACTCCATTACCGCGAAGGAAGACCAGTTCCTGAAATCCAATCTGATCAAGGATTGGAAAAACGGAGCTCAGCACAGTATTCCAATAAGTGCCAGTTTCACCTTATTTAATTATATTAATGTCACTCCGTCGTTCAATTTCACGGATAGGATGTATACCAACAAAATAGAGAAATCATGGGATGACATTAATCAGACGGAGGTTTCAGATACGACCTATGGCTTCCATAATGTATATAACTGGAATCTTAATCTGTCGGCCAATACGAAGTTGTATGGTTTCTGGATCCCTAATCGTAAACTGTTTGGTGATAAGATACAGGCTATCCGTCATGTCATCACCCCACAGGTTAGTTTCAGTTATGCACCGGATTTCGGTAGTGCACATTATGGGTATTATCAGACTTATCAGCGTACGGATGCTAATGGTGAGGTTTATTTAGTGGAGTATTCTCCCTACAGCACAGGATTATTCTCTCCTCCAGGTAAAGGACGAACAGGAAGTATCTCATTCGATATTGGTAATAATATAGAGATGAAAGTTAAGTCGGATGAGGATTCGACAGGATTTAAGAAACTGAGTATTATCGATGAGTTGGGAGCCAGTATGTCTTATAATATGGCTGCCAAGGAGCGTCCTTTGAGCGATCTCTCCATGCGTCTTCGTCTGAAATGGTGGAAGAGCTATACTTTTAACCTAAATGCCCAGTTCTCTACCTATGCTTATGAGTTGGATGAGAATGGCACACCGTATATCGGTACGCATACAGAGTATAGTAAGGGCCGTTTTGGTAGGTTCCAAGGTATGTCACAGAATTTCTCTTTCACGATTAATCCGGAACAATTAAAGAAATGGTTTGGAAAGGGTGAAGATGACGATGATAAGCGCAATAAAAAAGATGACGATGATGATGATTACGATACGGGTGTAGAAACCAATATCGATGATGATATGGAGCGAGGCAAACACGCCGTGGAAAATAAGGGAGGCATGGCAGAGACAGATGCTGATGGTTATATGCGCTTCTCCATGCCATGGTCTATCTCCATCGGATATGGTATTTCCATGCGTGAGAATACCGGCGGTACCTTCAATACCAAGACGATGCGCTATCCGTATAAGTTCTCGCAGAACCTTAATGTCAGCGGAAATATACGTTTAAGCGAAGGGTGGAATATCAACTTCTCAAGTGGTTATGATTTCGATAGTCATCAACTCAGTATGACGACCGCATCACTGAACCGTGACCTGCACTGTTTCAATATGAGTTGTTCGGTAGTTATTGCACCCTATACTTCGTATAATTTTACCTTCCGTTGTAATGCCTCTACGCTTACCGATGCTTTGAAATACGATAAGCGCAGTGGTTATACAAACGCTATACGGTGGTATTAAAACTTGGCCATATTGTAGTTGAAGTATTCTTCTCTTCCCGTCACATCCTCGATAATCTTGATAAAGGGAGGGAATTCTATATCATCATGATCCTTTACTCCTTCTATTTCTAAGATATTCAGTCCGATGGCTGGCTCCAGGTAGGTATCCAATTCAAAGTATTGTTTCTCCCACACAAAGTTCTTACGTATCTTATGAATGGGTTTACGGTCAGGATCAGCCTGCTGAAGGAGCATCACGTACTGTCGTGGACTGATCTGGCGCTCTGTCTCGATACATTCATCAGGTGTTCCTGCAGGTTTTTTTACGGTTTGGAAATACACGTAGTTACCCTGTGAACCACGCTTGCGGAGACGTATCTCTTGGGTGGGCTCCGATAACAAATAGGTCTGAATAATCTCATTCTCGATGGCACCCGGTATCTCACCGGTTACCTCTACCACATATTTCCTTTCAGCATCTATCGGTTGCGGGGCACCGATGATGCGTGAGATCTCAGCAATAACACGACGAATCTTCTCTTCAAAATCTACTGTGTTGTTGATGATTCTTAAGTGGGGATGCCCTGTCCATGCTTCGATGACGGCTTTGTCGAGCCATCGTGCCTGCTGGACGGTCTCTGTACGTGCAGAGTTGTTACTTACGGTATAAAACTGCTCTGCTCCGTTGGCTGCTGTGACTAAGTGAAGTACAGCATCATAACGTGAGTCACGCAGACCGATGGTGTTCACCCCAGTCTCAATCATGATCGCCTCCCATGCTTCTTCAGAAAGATAACAGGAGATATCCATCGTGCCCCTGTCGCAGACAATCAACACTGGTTTATCACACTTTGTGGCCATTTCGGCAAAGCGGTCTTCCAACTGGAGTTGGATACGCAGCAACGCTTTTTCTGCTTCGTAGTGCAGTTGCCTGTTCTTAGTAAGGAAATTGATTCCAGCCTGTGTGAACATCGTTGGGGTTTCAGGTAGGGTAAACACCTGATAGCCTAAACCGGTGAAATGCTCGATGATGCGTACCAGAGCGGTGGTCTTTCCCGCGCAGGGACCTCCTGTGAGGACAATTTTTGTAATATTCTCCATGTTATTTCTTGTCAGTTGTATTAATAAGGTTCTTGATTGATTCTTCTTCACCTACCACCCAGATAACATCACCTTTAACAAACAGATGGTCAGGATCGGGCTGGGAGAGATTTTCCTCACCTTCCTCAAAGCCTACAACCATGCAGTTGTACTTATCGCGGATGCCGCTGTTCTTCAGTGTCTTACCGATAAGTGGACTGTTGTTGCTCACAACCAGCTGACGCAGTTTCATCTCCCGTTTCTCGATATCAGGATCATCTTTCTGTATTTCTTCCTGCAAAGCCCGTGTAAGTGCTGTCAGTTGATCGTCACTGCCGATAGCCTGTATCTTGTCTCCTGGGAAGATAATGGTCTTACCGCTGGGGATATTCAAACGCAGTTTACTACGCAGGATGCTACTTACATGGACACCGAAGCGTTGCCGCAATCTGAGTTCTTGAAGCGTCTTGCCTGCCCATAGGGTATCTTCAGGCACCTCAACGTCAGAGATGTGGATATCACGATCAAGCAGATGACCTTCATACAGCGGTCGTTTATGTCCTCTCACTTGTGCCTCAATGTCACGTGACCTAAGGTTTTGAAGGAATAAACGCTCCAATAGAATGCTGTGATGCTTCAGTCGTCTCGACATGATAATAATAATGACAGCGGCAATGGCGATGGTAATCATCAGCGCATGGGTGAACCGTGTCATGTGATTACAGATATAGAAGATAAATGACGATGCGATGGCGATGCGCATCAAAACAGTGAAGATCAGTAAGGGGCGGTTCATGGCACTCTCACTCCATAGGGCCTGTGCTTCCTTACTATGGTTTTTCTTCGCAATGATCGATCGTAGGAAGGGAGAGATGATAATTACGGTGAACAGTCCTACCAATGGGTTTGCGTACCAAAGCGTGTCCCATTCTGGGAACATGTCTTTTAAAAAAGGAAGGACGATGAACAGCATAAAGGCGATGGTAGATGCCGACAGGATGCTGTATATGACAGTGTTGACA
>JAFZPF010000174.1 GCA_017550455.1 Prevotella sp. | reverse complement strand
GTGATGTATCCCTTCCGCGACTTCATACCCCGTTATACGTCTACCGCAACGATGCTCATCCAAGGGGTGAAGGAAAAAGAACAGGCCAGCAATACGGTTTGCTGGATGATTGCCGGATATCCGCTGACCACCGTTGCCATGCCGCTGATGATACTCTCTTCGGAAAAGTTACCTGCCGTATTAAAACCTTCAGAGAACCACTGTTCATGGTTGTGCAACAAGAGCCTGGAACTGAAAGACCGTCTGTTCTGTGAGCATCTGAGCAACGGAAATGACTATATCAATCTGGCAGCACTTATCAACAGGAAAAACACTGGCATCCTGCAAAAGATCCTGCCGGTAGAACAAGAAGTGTTGAAACGGGGACATGTCGCCGTAGAACAGTTACGGAAAGAAAAAAAAGCAGAACGGGACATGGAAAAGTATTACGACTGGGTAGATGACTATCTGTTGAAGATATACGGGACGTTTTGAATAATTAAATTTGATTAACAATCTGAATGAAGCGTTGTTCAAGATAAATTTGTATTTTTGTAAAGTATTGCGAACTACTTAGGATATGAAATATAATTTTGACAAGATCATCAACCGGTCGGGAACCAATACTGTCAAATACGGATATTTGGACGAGTTGTTCGGAAGAACCGACTTACTGCCACTATGGGTGGCAGACCTGGATTTCGAGACAGCTCCGTTTATCACGGCGGCGCTGAAGAAACGACTCGACCACTCGCTCTTCGGATATACCTGCACGCCGGAAGAACTGTGGACCGCTATCATCAACTGGGTAGAAAGCCATCATCAGTGGAAGGTCGAGCGTGAATGGCTCTCATTCATCCCCGGCATCGTAAAAGGTATCGGCATGGCTGTCAACGTCTTTGTCAAAGAAGACGAGAAAGTGATCATCCAGCCACCAGTATACCATCCCTTCCGGCTTACCCCCGAAGGCAACAACAGAGAGGTTGTATTCAACCCACTGATACTGGATGAAGATACGGGGCAGTATTCGATGAATCTGGAGCAGTTGGAAGCGTTGGCAAAAGACCCGAAATGCAGAATGCTCATCCTCAGCGTTCCCCACAATCCCGGTGGTATTATATGGGATAAAGAGACGCTGACTCGTGTAGCAGAGATCTGCTACGACAACGACATGCTGGTGATCAGTGACGAGATCCATTGTGACATGGCTCTTTTCGGGAACAAGCATATTCCTTTCGCTACTGTATCCGAGAAGGCTGCACAATGTAGCATATCTTTCGGTTCACCCTCTAAGACATTCAACATCGCGGGCATTGTCAGTTCTTATTCCGTCGTGCCCAACAAAGCCATTCGGGAAAAGTTCTACAGTTGGATGACCGCCAACGAGTTAGACGCTCCCAACATCTTCTCCCCCATTGCCACCATTGCTGCCTTCAAGTACGGTGAGGAGTGGCGCCAGCAGATGCTGAAGTATGTTGAAGACAACATTCTTTTCGTGGAGGAGTATCTCCAGCAGCATATCCCTGGCATTAAGGTGATGCGCCCACAGGCATCGTTCCTGGTGTGGCTTAACTGCCGCGGTCTGAACCTGGACCACGATGCGCTGAACGATCTGTTTGTCAACAAGGCACATCTCGCGCTCAACGACGGTGAGATGTTCGGAAAGGAAGGTGCCGGATTCATGCGCCTCAATGTCGGTACGCCCCGTGAAGTGCTCCGTGAGGCTTTAGAACGGCTTGCTAAGGCTTTGGCTGAGGGTTAGGGTTTAGGGTTTAGAGTTTAGGGTTTAGAGATCATGGTTACGAGATCTCGAGATTACGAAACTCCGAAACTCTGAAACTCCGAATCTCTAGGATTCCGACAACTTAACTCATGAACTCACAAACTTACAATTAACAGTTGAATAATGATGCATAAAACATATAGTATTCTTTGTCTGATAATCATTTGTATGCTGATGGTCTCCTGCAAAGAAAAAGAAAAGCAGAAGGAGGCGATGGCCTACAAGACGATGACGGTTAGTATCAGTGACCAAACCTTAAAACAGGAATATACAGCGCGACTCACAGGTAAGCAGATCGTGGAGATCCGTCCGCAAGTGTCAGGAAACATCACGAGGATCTGCATCAACGAAGGTGACCCCGTGAAACGCGGACAAGCACTGTTTATCATCGACCAGGTGCCTTACCGCGCAGCCTTGCAGGTGGCAACAGCCAATGTGAAGAGTGCTGAGGCAAAACTGGCCACGGCGCAGATGAACTATCAGAGTGAGGTGCAATTGAAGGAGAACAACGTGGTCTCGGATTTCTCTGTGCAGACCACCCAGAATGCCCTACAGGAAGCAAAGGCGGCACTGGCATTGGCTAAGGCACAAGAGGTGAACGCACGTAACAACCTGAGTTATACGGTGGTGAAGAGTCCGGTAAACGGTTCTGCCTCCATGATCCCCTGGCATGTAGGATCATTGGTAAGCAGCAGTATTACCGAACCGTTGGTGACCGTTGCCGACGATCATGAGATCTACGCTTATTTCAGCATCACAGAGAAACAGGTCATCAGCCTCATGGAGCAATACGGCTCGATGGACGCTTTCGTACGACAGACACCCGCCGTACACCTGCGATTGGCCACCGGTTCTGATTACAGCATACCTGGAAAGATCAATGCGGTGAGCGGTACGGTGGACGACCGTACTGGAGCTGTCACGCTACGGGCCGTCTTCCCCAATCCCCAACGGCTGCTGCACAACGGCGGTACGGCCACGGTGGTGTTGCCAACAGCCCTAAAAGGATGTATCATCATTCCGCAAGAGGCCACCTATGAGTTGCAGAACCGAGTGTTTGTGTATAAGGTGGTGGATGGAAAGACCAAGGCAACCCCTGTGGAAGTGTTCCGTCTGAACAACGGTCGGGAGTATGTGGTTGACAAAGGTCTCAACGTGGGCGATGTAATCATCGCTGAGGGTGCCGGACTGTTGCGCGAAGGTGTTGAAATAAAGAATCCTGCCAAATGAATGTCAGAACGTTCATAGACCGCCCCATCCTGTCGGGTGTCATCTCCGTGCTGATGGTGCTCCTGGGCCTCATCGGACTCTCTCGACTGGCCTTGGAGCAGTTCCCCGAGATTGCTCCACCTACCGTGCGTATCAATGCCAACTATACGGGTGCCAATGCCGAGACGGTGATGAAGACGGTCGTGATACCCTTGGAAGAGGCTATCAACGGCGTGGAGGGGATGATGTATATGTCATCGACAGCCTCCAACAACGGAAGTGCTTCCATCTCTGTCTTTTTCCGTCAGGGTACCGATGCCAACATGGCAATGGTGAACGTACAGAACCGTTGCGCCACCGTACAGGGACGATTACCTGCCGATGTGGTGAAAGGTGGACTGACGGTAAGAAAACGACAGACCAGTAATATCAAACAGCTGGCGCTCTACAGTCACGATGACTCTTTCGACCGTAACTTCCTGGCCAACTATACAAAGATCAATATCGAGCCGCGCCTGAGTCGTATTCCCGGTGTGGGTGAGGTGAATGTCTTTGGTGCCGACTATTCGATGCGTATCTGGCTCGACCCCACGAAGATGGCACAGTATAACCTCACTCCTGCGGATATCAACAAAGTACTCGATGAACAGAATATAGAAGCGGCTACAGGTACGTTAGGTGCAGAATCGGAGAACACCTTCCGTTATGTGCTGAAATACAGGGGAAGATACGAGGAGGAGAAAGACTACGAACAGATGGTTATCCGTTCACTGCCCAACGGGGATGTCTTGCGCATCGGTGACATCGCAACGGTAGAGCTCGGTTCACAAAGCTATACCTTTATCGGTGAGACCAACGGGCATCCGGGTGTCAATATCATGATCAACCAGATATCCGGATCGAATGCCAACGAGATTATCAAACAAATCGACAAGGAGGTGGAGGAGATCCGAAAGTCACTGCCTCCTGGCATCACCATTGATGATCTGGAGTCGAAGAAAGACTTCCTCGACGCCTCTATCCTGAGTGTGCTCGAGACGCTGTTGGAGGCACTGATCCTCGTGATCTTAGTGGTATATGTCTTCCTGCAGAATTTCCGTTCTACGCTCATACCGGCTGCTGCCATCGTTGTATCCCTCATCGGTACGCTGGCGGTGATCTATGCCATCGGTTTCTCACTGAACATGCTCACGCTCTTTGCCTTAGTGCTCGTTATCGGTACGGTGGTGGATGATGCCATCGTGGTGGTAGAGGCTGTGCAAGCGCAGTTTGATGAGGATTACAACTCG